>NZ_JBHLVO010000099.1:0-624 GCF_042433335.1 Metabacillus herbersteinensis | reverse complement strand
TTTTCTAAGTCTGATTTCACTTTCTTTTCGATTTTCTTTAATCGAAACCGATCAAATTGGTCAACTTTTACCGCCAATAACAGCTCCTTATCTGTATTCACAGCCTTTACACCTGAAATCTCCTCTTCTTTTATTACTTTTTCTTTTGCTTCATTAGCAAGAGATTGATCGATCGGCTTGCTTGTATGTACCTTTACGATATTTGCATCATCATTGTTATTGGTAAACTCATTCTGATTTCCGGCACATCCTGAGCTAAGTCCGATAACTGCTATTAAAAAAAGACCAATCTTTACTCTCTTCATCTTATTTTTCATGGGATCACCCCTCCGTTTCTATGCATAAATTGAAGTATAAAAAAAGGTTGATTGAATCAATCCACCTTTTTTATCACGTTATTATTCTTTGTATTGAGGTTCTTCTTGTTCGATTTGTTGAATACGCGGTTCAATACTGTCTACAACGGATTGAGTTTGTTTAGCAGCATCTTGGTAAAGCTCCTTTGCTTGTTGATTCTCTGTACCAAGAGCAAATGTTTCGAAGCCAGCCTGCGCACTTTTCAATCCTGCTAGAACTGTCTTAACGTCATTTATTACTGTCATTTTAGGTTCCTGCTTTCTATTA
>NZ_JBHLVO010000098.1:0-636 GCF_042433335.1 Metabacillus herbersteinensis | reverse complement strand
AAACCAGCTAATAGTTTGTCAATATTTTTCAATAAAAATTTAAAATATCTCATGCTATACTAAATTTAGACATGTCAAATAACCTTCCAATGTTCTGAGTATGGAAATTTTTGGGACGTTTAGTTATATTTTTAAACTAAGCCAGATCTTGGAAAGCTGATTTGCTTTTTAAAAGTGCATAAATCCAATGTAAGAGTTTATTGGCACATTCTATCACAGCTACTTTAAAGGGTTTTCCTTCTTCGCGCTTCTTATCATAAAACTCTCGTAATCGTTTGTTACGAGGAATTATTTCATCTGTCGTTTTTTTCTTGCGACAATCACGAATGGCACATTTAACGGCCATATACAAGGCCCGTCTCAGTCTGCTAGAACCTCGTTTGGTAATTCGATTTAAAGTACCTTTGAATGTACCAGATTCAAAGATACTGGGATCGATTCCGGCAAACGCTACTAGTTTCTTAGGGTGATTAAACCGATCAATTTCCCCAATCTCAGAAATAATCGTGGCAGAGATTTTTTCACCGATACCAGGGATTGATTGGATAATTCTACATTCTTCAATACCATTCGCTAAAGCATCTATCTCATCTTCAAGCTTGGATAGATGTTTTTTGTATTCAAGAAGCATATTAA
>NZ_JBHLVO010000097.1:0-678 GCF_042433335.1 Metabacillus herbersteinensis | reverse complement strand
CGCTTGAAGGACTGTATCCGTATGCAGCAGAAGCTTATGAATGTAAGGGTAAGATGTGTGGCTGCCGATTCCATATATGCCAATAATGCCAACAGAAAGTTCTGTACAAAATATGGGATATCCACATCCTTTGTGCGCAAGGGAAGGGCGGCCAAAGATGAGCCTTTGAGGAAGGTGCTTAGAAGCGAACTCTCAAAAGAAAGGGCAACACGGCTTGAAGGAAGCTTCGGCACTCAAAAGCAACATTACTCGCTCTCAAGGATAAAGGCCAGAAACAGGAAGACGGAAATACTGTGGATTTTCTTTGGAATACATACGGCAAATGCCATACTGATAATAGAAAAAATCAGAAACAAAACAGCTAAAGCAGCATGATATGATTTTACTCACAGAATCAGAAGAGGTCATCAGACTTCTTCCGGAACGTCATGTCCTGTCGGATAGAAGTATGTGAGAAAGCACGGAAAAATGACAATAAGAATGGCATATGAAATGGTCATGCCCTATCATCTTCATATGCCATCTTATTTTTTAGAGACATTTACTGAATATCCCTTCACGAAATATTCTTTTTTTACTTTATTCCTCTGGCTTTATAAATTCGTTCTTTAGCGTTATTAATTTGTTGAAACTTCTCTTCTGCCGCTTTTTTCACATCTTCACCCAATGTAGCAACAC
>NZ_JBHLVO010000096.1:0-695 GCF_042433335.1 Metabacillus herbersteinensis | reverse complement strand
AACTAAACCAGCTAATAGTTTGTCAACATTTTTCAATAAAAACTTAAAGTATTTCATGCTAAACTAAATTTAGGCATGCCAAATAACCTTCCAATATTTTGTTTTTGGAAAGTTTGGGCGGTTTAGTTATATTTTTAAATTAGGCTAGATCTTGGAAAGCTAATTTGCTTTTTAAAAGTGCATAAATCCATTGTAAAAGTTTATTTGCACATGCTATCACAGCTACTTTAAAGGGCTTTCCTTCTTCACGTTTCTTGTCATAAAACTCTCGTAATCGCTTGTTACGAGGAATAATTTCATCTGTCGTTTTCTTCTTTCGACAATCACGAATGGCACATTTAACGGCCATATACAAGGCGTGTCGTAGTCTACTAGAACCTCGTTTGGTAATTCGATTTAGAGTACCTTTGAATGTACCAAATTCAAAGACACTTGGATCAATTCCTGTAAATGCAACTAGTTTCTTAGGATGATTAAACCGATCAATTTCCCCAATCTCAGAAATAATCGTGGCAGCGATTTTTTTACCGATTCCGGGGATAGATTGGATAATTTTATATTCTTCAATACTTTTCGCTAAAGCATCTATCTCATCTTTAAGCTTGGATAGATGTTTTTTGTATTCAAGAAGCATATTAATATACATATCTAAGCTTAAAGAAAGGCTATGATATAAGGTTTTCTGAAACGGGTTT
>NZ_JBHLVO010000095.1:0-706 GCF_042433335.1 Metabacillus herbersteinensis | reverse complement strand
GAAGGCTAAGACAGTCAGGAAGTTGGCTTAGAAGCAGCCATCCTTCAAAGAAAGCGTAATAGCTCACTGATCGAGTCCTCATGCGCGGAAGATGTAACGGGGCTAAGTCAATAACCGAAAGCGCGGATTTGCACGATGAGTGCAAGTGGTAGGGGAGCGTTCTGTAAGCCTGCGAAGGTGGTTCGAGAGGACTGCTGGAGGTATCAGAAGTGCGAATGCTGACATGAGTAACGTTAAAGCGGGTGAAAAGCCCGCTCGCCGGAAGACCAAGGGTTCCTGTCCAACGTTAATCGGGGCAGGGTGAGTCGACCCCTAAGGCGAGGCCGAAAGGCGTAGTCGATGGGAAACAGGTTAATATTCCTGTACTTGGTGTTACTGCGAAGGGGGGACGGAGAAGGCTATGTTAGCCGGGCGACGGTTGTCCCGGTTTAAGCATGTAGGCTGGTTATCCAGGCAAATCCGGATAATCAAGGCTGAGGTGTGATGACGAGGCACTACGGTGCTGAAGTAACAAATGCCCTGCTTCCAGGAAAAGCCTCTAAGCATCAGGTAACATCAAATCGTACCCCAAACCGACACAGGTGGTCAGGTAGAGAATACCAAGGCGGGGGAAGCGACAGCGGAAACCATCGTTAGCGCCGCCAGCGGCATCGGCCAGGAGGCGGCATGATGGGACACGCATGGCTTAAACATCGCGAAGCGCTGC
>NZ_JBHLVO010000094.1:0-731 GCF_042433335.1 Metabacillus herbersteinensis | reverse complement strand
CAGATAACTGTTTACCGTTTCTACTTTGTTTACGAATACACCCTTAAAGCTGTTTTGTATCATTGACAACTTTTCTCCCAGCCTGAGGTAGTGGAATACAGAGTCCTTTTGATTCATGTTACGAAAGATCTGGGCACGGTAGCGGTACAAGTCTCCCAGTCCGAAGCTGTCTTTCAGCATGGAGTAGTATTGGGCTTTTTTGTTCATTTCCAGGGCCTGGTCGTACATACCCAGTTCGGCGTAGAGATTAGCTTGTTCTCCGTAGGCAATCACTACATTTCCAGGTGCTATGCTGTCGTTGTAAGTGGCTATGGCTTCTTGGTTAGTGGCTATAGCTTTCTCGTATTCGCCACTGAGGTGGTAATAGATGCCCAACCGTGACATTATCCGCAGCATGTTCGGGAAGTTTCCACCTTTCCGGTAGACATCTATTGCTTTTTCCAAAATTTGGATAGCTTTGGGTAGATTGTTTCCGGAGTACATGTAGACACCGCTTATGATTTCTGCCTGCCGGATAAAGTCATTGGCACTGGTACAGACCGGTAACTGGAGGTAGTCTTCTGCCAGTCGGACAGCTTCCGGGTTATTGCCATACAGTTGGTTCAGTCCGGCCTTGAAGCTCAGCAGTTCGTGCGGGCAATGTTCGCGGATGAGGGGATGGTTCCCAATGCTGTCCATATAGTCGATGCCGTCTTTGTATTGTTTGGTGTTTATGTAATTGTTCCCGCAGG
>NZ_JBHLVO010000093.1:0-751 GCF_042433335.1 Metabacillus herbersteinensis | reverse complement strand
TCCAGCGAAAGGATGTCGCGCCCGCCCGCATCCATCATCACTAACTTCACGTTCTGCTTGGCGTTGAGGTTGCCGTAGCGCATGACAAACTCATCGTAACAGGTGTTTAGATGCTCTCGCCACGGGACATTTGCTTCATGCAGGTTCGATTCATAGCGGTACAGCCGCTCGTAGGCGTCACGGAGTAAAACATACTGTAACGCCTTCTCCTTCTGGTAGCCTTTCAGGTCGAGCGGCTGGAATGTCGCCCCGTATGGCGTGATGTCTTTCAGGTAGCCGATGTTATGACGCCCCCGGTCAGCCACCAGCGACCCTTCGCGCAGGTGCATCTCCGGCGTGCGGTGGTAGGCACGCGGAGAAAGGTCCACGACTTCCTCCTTCGGCTTTTCCGCTTCGATGTCGGGGAAAAGGAAAGTCCCCACCGCTTCCGATGGGGTATCTGTAACGGCAGGTGCGGCGACTGCCTCCGGCTGTGTTTCCTCCTGTCGTGGCTGCTCACGGGGAGTGTCCGGCACGGCTTTCACTTCCATCTTTTCCGCCGCCGCTTGTTTCTCGTTATGCTGCCTTGCCAGTTCCCGAAGTTCCTTCCTGCGTTCCGGCGTCAAACCCATCATCATTTCATAGAAGCCGTTGATGGGAGGATTGGTATCCCAATCCAAAGTGGCGTAAATATCATCCGGATCGGCTTTGGCTGCGACACTCACCGGCTTTGTTTCTTGGCTGTCCCTGTTCTCCGTCGGTGGTGCGGCAG
>NZ_JBHLVO010000092.1:0-763 GCF_042433335.1 Metabacillus herbersteinensis | reverse complement strand
ATTAAATACAGCAGCGCCGCTGCAACAATACCGCCGACAACCTGGGCAATTACGTAGCCAACGACGGTAATGACTCCAACTTATTGATAGTGTTTTATGTTCAGATAATGCCCGATGACTTTGTCATGCAGCTCCACCGATTTTGAGAACGACAGCGACTTCCGTCCCAGCCGTGCCAGGTGCTGCCTCAGATTCAGGTTATGCCGCTCAATTCGCTGCGTATATCGCTTGCTGATTACGTGCAGCTTTCCCTTCAGGCGGGATTCATACAGCGGCCAGCCATCCGTCATCCATATCACCACGTCAAAGGGTGACAGCAGGCTCATAAGACGCCCCAGCGTCGCCATAGTGCGTTCACCGAATACGTGCGCAACAACCGTCTTCCGGAGCCTGTCATACGCGTAAAACAGCCAGCGCTGGCGCGATTTAGCCCCGACATAGCCCCACTGTTCGTCCATTTCCGCGCAGACGATGACGTCACTGCCCGGCTGTATGCGCGAGGTTACCGACTGCGGCCTGAGTTTTTTAAATGGCGGAAAATCGTGTTGAGGCCAACGCCCATAATGCGGGCGGTTGCCCGGCATCCAACGCCATTCATGGCCATATCAATGATTTTCTGGTGCGTACCGGGTTGAGAAGCGGTGTAAGTGAACTGCAGTTGCCATGTTTTACGGCAGTGAGAGCAGAGATAGCGCTGATGTCCGGCGGTGCTTTTGCCGTTACGCACCACCCCGTCAGTAGCTGAACAGGAGGGACAGCTGAT
>NZ_JBHLVO010000091.1:0-826 GCF_042433335.1 Metabacillus herbersteinensis | reverse complement strand
CTGAAACGGGTTTTGAGATGCGGCAGCCATTAGTTTTTCTGCCTGACTGTTTGCCCATTGTTGTGAACGACTTTTACATAACTCTTTTATTTTGTTAGCGATTTGTTCTTCACCTGCCTCCAAGATTTCTTCTGTAGTAGGAAATGCTTGTAATGTCAGTAAAGAAACATTAGAATATAAGGCCCCAAAAACTCCACAATATCCAGGAAATACTTGATCCAGAACTGTCTGAAATTGTAGTTTGGTTTGTACAAACATGCCTGTAATATTTTCGTGTTGTCTTGTAAGATTACGTAGGTTTAAGAGTTGGATTCCTCTTTGTTTGTAAGGCTCTAAGTCCTCTTTATAATACAACTCGCAGAGGTGATGAGCGTCAATAATATCTGTCTTTACCTTACGTAAACTAGAACTCTTAGCTCGATACGATATGAGAGGATTCACGATAATCAATAAGTACCCTCTGTCTTCGAAATATTGCACAATTGGTGTGTGATAATGTCCAGTTGATTCTAATACTATGGGAGGGTGTCCCCCTGATACATCTTCTACTTCTTTAATAAAATCTAGAAGACTATTTAATCCTTCTAGAGTATGTGCTGCTTTAAAACTTTTTTTGTACGGCTGCTTTTTATCCAAGAAAGCTTGAACCTGACTTTCACCTTTTGCCACATCCAGACCTATGACTGGATTCATCATTTATCTCCTCCTGAAATTCTATTTACCGGTAACCCCTATTCCTCCATGTAGTATCATAGCTTCGCTTGTTATACGAGATCATTGTCCCAACCAGCCTCAATCATGTTTCTACAAGTAGGGGGCGAACTGT
>NZ_JBHLVO010000090.1:0-904 GCF_042433335.1 Metabacillus herbersteinensis | reverse complement strand
AAGACTAAAGCAGCGGGGAATCCCCTCTGCTTTAGATCATTATCTAAAAGTACACACTGTAATATAAATTGAAACGCCGTATACGCGATCCGTACGTGAGTCTGTCTAACAATTTAGCGGATTTTTTGCTTATTTAAGAAGATAATTGGTATCACTGTCGAATCTATAATATAAAGGAGTTGACAATATGCCATTTATTCAAGCAGAAGATAGAAATCAAATAAATTTGTTGCCTAATTCTTTAGAGGATTTTGTCAGTGAAGAAAATCCTGTGAGAGTTATTGATGCTTACGTAGATAGCCTAAACTTAGAGGAACTAGGTTTTAAAATTTATTCTGGAAAAAATGCTGGTCAAAAACCATATAGAAGAGAAGATCTTCTTAAATTATATATTTACTGCTACATGAATAGAATTAGATCGTCACGCATGATGGAAATCGAAGCAACAAGAAATATTGAAGTCATGTGGCTTATTAGCAAAATAACACCTGATCATGGTACCTTATCTGCTTTCATGAAAAATAACAAAGGTGCTATAAAGCAATTATTCAAAGAATTTACACTTATGTTAAAAGGGTTTGGACTTATTGATGGTCAACTCATCGCTATTGATGGAACAAAGATAAAAGCTAGCAGCGCAAAAAATAAGCATTTTAATGAAAACATTATAAAAAAGAAACTAGACTATTATGAGTCGAAAATTGAAAACTACATTAGCGATTTCTTAAACACAACAGAAAACGATGATATGAAACAAAAAATCACTGAGAAAATTGAGTGTTATCAAGAAAGAATTAAGCAGTTAAATAACATAAAAGAAGATCTTAAAGATAAAGGGATAAAACAAGTCTGTTTAACTGATCCTGACGCAAAGTCTATGAAGAATAACGGTAAATTTGAGGTT
>NZ_JBHLVO010000009.1:0-165105 GCF_042433335.1 Metabacillus herbersteinensis | reverse complement strand
ACTAAAAGTAATTTCATAAACTTTCGAACCGCCGTATACCGAACGGTACGTACGGTGGTGTGAGAGGTCGGCGCGGTAACGCGCCTCCTACTCGATTGTTCTATTGTTTAGCCAATGCTTTAAGGCGCACTTTAGATTAACCACACCACAAAGGCGAAATTTGTCGTCATTTTTTTAGCGTACAAGTGTTGACGGTATTTTCCATGCCGTTCATAATAATACTTGTTAGAATTTTCTAATAAATCGAGACCTAGTGACAAGGTCGAGGAGGTTAACTGGAGGATTCAATTGTAACGCTTTCGCCAAAAGGGGGGTAATAAGTGGTTATTCTATGGATCATGCTAGCCATAACAGGATTTAGCTTGTTTTTTGCATTGAGAAAGAAAAAGGCTCAATTTCTACTAATTCCATTTCTCTCAATTTTACTTTATTTTATCGTTCAAATTGCACTAGTTCCTGCTCCTTTTTTTGACACCATTAAATTTATTTTCAGTTTAGCGTAAGAGTTGACGATTTTTCACGGAAAACATTCGGGGGTGAAAAAATGAAGAAAATTGATAAACAAGTAGCAGATGCCTATTTTAAAGAGCGTACACGTAATATTGTCATCTATTTAGTGATTTGGCTAGTCGTTTCATATGGAGTGGTTTTGTTTGCAGAACCACTGAGTACATTTACAATTAATGGCCTTCCATTCCATTACTTTATGGGAGCGCAAGGTGCTGTCGTTGTCTTTATTCTTTTATTATTTATTAATGCGAAAGTAAGCGATCAGATTGATCGAAAATATGGAATTGATGAAAATAAAAATGAACAGCTTAGTGCTGGGAAAACGCTAGATCACTAATAAAAAAGGGATTAAATAGATCGGTCAGTAAATCAAGGATTATTTTTGGACCACCTATTATTTAAAGGTTAAATCCAAGAAAAGTCGAAACAAGGGGGATCTTCATTGGATGCACAGTTTCTCGTATCAATAACCTTTATCATTGCCACTTTTGGACTATATATAGGTATTGCGGTTTACAACAAAGCGAAGGAAACGTCTGATTTTTACGTAGCTGGTCGTGGTGTTCCGCCAATCTTTAATGGGATGGCAATTGGAGCCGACTGGATGAGTGCTGCCTCATTTATCGGAATGGCTGGAACGATCATGCTGTTAGGCTATGATGGCCTCGCATATATAATGGGCTGGACAGGTGGTTATTTGTTACTAACTTTCCTTTTAGCACCACAGCTCCGTAAATATGGCCGTTACACGGTACCAGAGTTCATTGGAGACAGATATAATAGTCATACCGCACGTGTCATAGCGGCAATTTGTACGATTATCATAAGTTTTACCTACTCTATTGGTCAGTTATCAGGTTCCGGTGTTGTTATTGGCCGACTTTTAGAAATTGATGCAAGAATTGGAACGATGATTGGTGTTGTTTTAATTGCCTTTTATGCGGCTTTCGGCGGAATGAAGGGGATTACTTGGACACAGGTCGCTCAATATATCATCCTTATAATTGCATACTTAGTACCGGTTATTTTTATGTCACTCCAAATCACGGGCAATCCAGCTCCATGGCTTTCTTATGGGAAAATTGTTGGTGAGATGGGGGAGCTAGATCGTCAACTCGGCATTTCTGAATACTTTGCTCCGTTTACAAACGGGACAAAGTGGCAATTTCTCGCACTTATGTTTACCTTGATGGCTGGAACTGCAGGACTACCACATGTTATTGTCCGCTTTTATACGGTTTCAACAATGAAAGCAGCGAGATGGTCTGGAGCTTGGGCTCTACTTTTCATCGGTTTGTTATATCTATCAGCACCGGCTTATGCCGCATTTTCTCGTTTTATCTTAATGACAAATGTGGCTGGTCAGAGAATTTCAGAGCTGCCAGCTTGGACGGAAACATGGGTAAATACAGGGAAGCTGCAAGTAGCCGATGGAAATGGCGATGGCATCCTACAATGGAGTGAATTAATCATTGCCAATGACATTGTTGTTATGGCGACACCAGAAATCGCAAATTTAGGAATGTTTGTCATTGGCTTAGTTGCAGCAGGTGCGATGGCAGCAGCTTTATCAACTGCTGGAGGACTAATGATTTCTATTTCATCTTCGTTTGCTCATGATATTTACTATCGTGTTTTAAGACCAAACGCGACAGAGAAAAAGCGTCTATCTGTTGCAAGGTGGTCAATTGTCATCGCAACGTTGCTAGCGGGTCTAATTGCCTTAAACCCGCCAGGAGCGATCACGCAAATCGTAGCATGGGCATTTGCGCTTGCATCAGGAACATTTTTCCCTGCACTCTTACTTGGAGTCTGGTGGAAACGTTCGAATACACCGGGCGTTATTTCTGGAATGCTTGTCGGTTTAGCGGTCACACTAGCTTATATTTTCGCAGCCAAATACGGTGGCTTTACAATTGCAGGAATAATTGACACAGGAGCTGGTGTATTTGGTGCAGCAGCTGCAATTATTACCAACATCATTGTCTCACTATCAACCAAAGCTCCATCACAACAGCTACAAGAAGAAGTCATAAATCTTCGTTACCCAGAACAAATGAACTACAAGGACGGCGAGGTATGGATCGACAACTAAATTGAGGAGATGTGGGAGTCGAATTTAATATTCGTAGGGAAGATTAATTGATTTATATAGTTAAAATAGCCAAGCAGATCACAAAAAATGAGCAGTTGATTTTATATCAATGCTCATTTTTTTTGTTTAGTAAATTATAAAAATCTTGTACTATGGATAACGTTTCTGCATCCAGCTCCACCGCCTAGCCCCTCGAGGTCATAAGTCAATTCTAAATTGAAGGCAAAGAACGCCTTCTATTTAGAATCGCCTTATGCTTGTCGGGGCTGAACAAGGCGCTTACGCTTTTGTACTTGTTTATAGAGATCACAATTCTGGTTACTTAATAAAAGCGAGGTTACACCGATTTAGTATTTTCATTACTCCGCATGGAATACTATTTCTTATTAAAATCAAAAGGAGTTGTGGAGTAATGCCAGAGCTGCCGGAAATGGAAACGTATCGCATTTTATTAGCAGAACGACTAGCTGGAAAAACAATTAAATCAGTAGAAGTCAACCGAGAAAAATCGATTAATGTTGAAGTGAACCAATTTAAACGTGAGCTAGAAAATACACAGGTAACCAAAATAAGCAGACGAGCAAAACACCTAGTGTTCGAGCTGAGCACAGGTAAATCCTTAGTTCTTCACTTAATGCTAGGTGGTTGGATGTATTTAGGGAATGAACAGGATCAGCCTGATCGAACAAAGCAAGTCATTTTATTCTTTGAAGAACAGAATCTATACTTTATAGGCTTGAGACTCGGATATTTGCATCTCCTAGATAAAGCTGGAGTAGAAAAGGATTTTTCCGAACTAGGCCCGGAGCCTTTAGAGCCAAAATTCACCCTAGAATTATTTCAACAAATTCTAGCAAAGCGAAGAGGTATGCTAAAAACAACCCTTCTCAACCAAGAGTTTCTTGCTGGTATTGGAAATTGCTATTCAGATGAGATCTGCTTTGCCGCACAACTGAAACCAACGAAAAAAACGAACGAGTTAAATGATCACCAACAAAGAGCTTTACATGAAGCAATCGGTTCTGCACTAAAGAGGGCAACCGGGTACGGTGGATACATGGAGGAACCTCTTTTTAAAGGGGATACAAAGACAGGAGGGTATAATTGCCACTGCTACGTCTATGACCGCGAGGGAGAGCCCTGTAACCGCTGTGGAACATCCATAAAAAAAGATGAAATTTCTTCAAGAAAAACATTCTATTGTCCAAACTGTCAAATAGACTAAGTGAGTAAGAAAAAAATGTTCAAAAAAAGGAGGAAGATTTGATCTCCTTTTTCAAAAATTCCTCCTAAAAACTCACCTTTTCCCCCGTATTTTCAAAAAAATCTGATAAAAGCCTTGTCCCTCTTGACTTTATTAGCATATATCTCCATCCAAGCTAATAAAATATTACAAACCTAACAAAGAGAGTGTATGAGGTGAGGGATCGTGAGTGTAATTTCTGAACGTACTAATGTAGGCATCATACGATCAACTAAGAGAAATTCTGCAGAAATGTCTTGGTATGCGAGTCTCATTTCACACTTCTCACATCCATACTAGGGAGGTCGAGTGGTGTGCACGATTACATCAAGGAACGCACAATCAAGATTGGGAAGTATATCGTGGAGACAAGGAAAACAGTTCGCGTGATTGCGAAGGAATTTGGAGTTTCCAAAAGTACTGTCCATAAAGATTTAACGGAAAGGTTACCTGAAATTAATCCAGAGCTTGCGAATGAAGTGAAGGAAATCCTCGATTACCATAAATCAATTCGACACTTACGAGGAGGAGAAGCGACTAAGCTTAAGTATAAAAAAGATGAAATTCTTCAAGAGCAACCCGTTAAATAGTAAAAATTAGCTTATCATCCATGTAAATCGACAAAATCCTACAAAGTGTGCCATGAATTTTACAAAATCATACTATTTTTAAAATTTTATGATACAATATGAAATTAGGGCACAAGTAAGAAAAAACAGGGTAAAGAAGATTTGCAAGGAGGATAAGGATAGAATGTTTGCAAGGGATATTGGAATTGACCTTGGTACGGCAAATGTATTAATTCACGTAAAAGGTAAAGGTATTGTGTTAAACGAGCCTTCCGTCGTGGCTTTAGATAAAAATACAGGAAAAGTACTAGCGGTCGGTGAAGAAGCAAAAAGAATGGTAGGACGTACTCCTGGGAATATTGTTGCAATTCGACCTTTAAAGGATGGCGTAATTGCTGACTTTGAAGTGACTGAAGCGATGTTAAAACATTTCATTAACAAGTTGAATGTAAAAGGTTTGTTTTCAAAACCGCGCATGCTAATCTGCTGTCCGACAAACATTACTTCAGTCGAGCAGAAAGCCATTAAAGAAGCTGCTGAAAAAAGTGGTGGAAAGCATATCTATCTTGAAGAAGAACCGAAAGTTGCAGCGATTGGAGCCGGCATGGATATCTTCCAACCGAGCGGCAATATGGTTGTAGATATAGGCGGTGGAACAACAGATGTCGCTGTGTTATCAATGGGCGATATTGTCACCGCCTCTTCTATTAAAATGGCAGGGGACAAGTTTGACCTAGAAATATTAAATTACATTAAACGAGAATACAAGCTTTTGATCGGTGAGCGTACAGCAGAAGATATCAAAATCAAAATAGCAACGGTATTCCCAGGCGCACGTAATGAAGAAATAGCCATTCGTGGGCGTGACATGGTAACTGGACTACCTCGCACAATCACAGTAAACTCTATAGAAGTTGAACAAGCACTTCGCGAATCGGTTGCTGCAATTGTTCAAGCTGCTAAATCAGTATTAGAACGTACACCACCAGAACTGTCTGCAGACATAATAGACCGCGGTGTAATCCTTACTGGCGGTGGTGCATTATTAAACGGCCTTGATCAATTACTTGCCGAAGAGCTGAAAGTACCAGTATTTGTTGCTGAAGCTCCAATGGACTGCGTAGCAATTGGAACTGGTATCATGCTCGACAACATCGATCGACTCCGAAGAAGAAGAATAGTATAAATCTAAGAAGGATCTGAATATTTTCAGGTCCTTTTATTATTTTATCAAAATTTATATAATTCTAGGAATCAGTTTCCGTTTCGCAAGTCCAGCTCCGACGCACAGGACGTGCTAGTGCAGTCATCGCGATTGACGTCGCGTTCTTGACTGCCTTCGAGGTCATAAGGCTGAACAAGGCGCTTGCGCTTTTTTATTTTTAAAATAGTATTCGTTACTCCTTTCCCTTTTATGGGCTTCTTAAACCAAATAGTATAATTTTCCTGAGTTTTTACAATTTTTTTAATGTGAAGTTAGCAATTGTCCTATATAATAAAGAAAGAGAATTTTGTCGAAATAACCGAGGACTTTCCTCTTGAGTCATAAAAAAATAAACAGCACTCGAGGTGTGACCATGTTAAGAGGATTTTATACTGCAACAGCAGGGATGTTATCACAACAAAAAAGAGCAGAAATGCTTTCAAATAATATAGCGAATGCAAACACACCAGGTTATAAATCAGACCAATCAGCAATACGTGCATTTCCAGAGATGTTACTTAGTCGAATGGAAAGTGATTCAATGCCGATAAAAAATGGACAATCCTTTGGTATTAATTCACCGCTTGGATCTCTAAATACAGGTGCGTATATTCAAGAACTAATTCCACAATTTACACAAGGTGATCTACGTGAAACGAGTTTACCTAGTGATGTAGCCTTAGTAGAGGGAATAATCCCATTCAACAACGAAACAAACTTAAAAGGTGTATTGCTTTTTCCTGTTGAAACGCAAAATGGAGAACAGCGCTATACGCGAAACGGAACCTTTACATTAGATAATAACGGAATACTAACTTCAAATGGAAACACTGTTCTTTCAACAACAGGAAATCCGATTTCAATACAAAGCAATGACTATCAAATCACAGCTGAAGGAAATGTGATTGTGGGCGGCGAAAATGTTGGCCAGATTGACGTGCGATTTGAAGGCGATGTCAGAAACCTTGTAAAAGAAGGAAACGGTTTATATCATACTGCCAATGAAGCGGTTTTACCTTCAGCTATCAATAACGGTGAGATCCAATATAACCTGCGCCAAGGCTTCGTTGAAGGATCAAATGTAGATGTTTCTAGAACATACACAGATATGATGACAGCTTACAGGGCTTTTGAAGCGAATCAAAAAGTATTACAAGCATACGACAGAAGTATGGAAAAAGCGGCCAACGAAATCGGTCGTTTATAAGAATGGGGGTTAACGAATGTTACGCTCAATGATTACGTCAACCAACACGATGAATCAGCTACAAAAGCAGCTTGATACCATTGGTCACAATATATCCAACATCGATACACAAGGATACAAACGAACGGAAACAAGCTTCAATGAGCTCATTCGACAACAATTTAATAATCAGCCTAACGAAAATAAGGAAATTGGCCGCTTAACTGACTTTGGAATTCGCCAAGGAACTGGAGCAAGACTGGCTCAAAAATTGGTATTTACACAAGGAAGCTTGAAGCAAACAGGCCGACAGTTAGATGTAGCACTTACAAATCTAGGTCAATTTTTACAAGTAAATGTGGATGGGGAAATTCGCTACACGAGGGACGGTGCTTTGTATCTTTCACCTTCTACAGATGGATCTAATTCATTAACTCTTGTCACTGCTGAAGGCCATCAAGTACTCGATGAAAACCAGAACTCAATCGTACTTGATGATAGCTTCAAAGAGCTTGTTATCTCAAAAGAGGGAACACTAACGGCAGTAGCCAAAAACAGCGGTGACCTTCCGCAAATTTTCGACCTTGGTATCGTTCAAGCAAATCGTCCACAAATGCTAACTCAAACCGGTAGCAATTTATATGGGTTAAGTGAAAATGGAAATATCAATGATGTGTTAACATTGTTAGATGGAGATCTAAAGAATCAAGTTGGGATACAACAAGGAACATTAGAAATGTCGAACGTAGATTTATCAAAAGAAATGACAGATTTAATGATCTCACAACGTTCTTACCAGATGAATGCTAAATCGATCACAATGGGTGATCAAATGTTAGGGTTAATAAATGGCGTAAGATCGTAACAAAGGAGTTTAGACCATTGGCTGCTAAAGAAATGACGAAAAAGTTGACCACACGGGAAGAAATAAAAAAGTCTAAAAAGGAACACAAGGCCAAAGACCGATCAACTGATACCAAAGGAAGAGGGAAAATCCGCATTCGACTCCTTCCAATATGGCTTCGACTCATTCTTGTCCTTCTTTTTATGATACTAAGCGCAGTACTCGGGCTAATTATCGGTTATGGTGTAATCGGTGAAGGAGAACCTAGAGATGCACTAAACAAATCAACCTGGCAACATATCGTCGATTTAGTTGAAAAGGAAAAGGAAGAATAATATACTTTTTACATTGAGGAAGGTGGAGACCTTCCTTTTGTCATACACATAAAAAATAGTAAGGAGTTTTATCAATGTTAAACATCCAACAAATTAAAGAGATTATTCCACACCGTTATCCATTCCTACTAGTTGATCAAATCCTAGAAATCGAAGAAGGTAAGCGTGCCATTGGATTGAAAAACGTAACAGCTAATGAAGAGTTTTTTAACGGTCATTTTCCTGACTACCCTGTGATGCCTGGTGTATTAATCGTCGAGGCCCTCGCGCAGGTTGGAGCGGTTGCAATGCTAAGTAAAGAAGAAAACAAAGGGCGCTTAGCATTTTTTGCAGGGATTGATAACTGTCGCTTTAAAAAACAAGTAACACCTGGCGATCAACTTCGACTTGAAGTTGAAATTATTCGCTTAAAAGGTCCAGTAGGAAAAGGAAAGGCTATAGCAACAGTTAATGGAGAGCTTGTATGTGAAACTGAAATCATGTTTGCTCTTGGGGAAAAATAAAAAAAGCGCAAAGCGCCTTGTTCAGCCTTAGGCATAGCATAAGACGATTCTAAATAGAAGGCGTTCTTTGCCTTCAATTTAGAATTGACTTATGACCTCGAGGCAGTTACACCCGCGACGTCCTGTCGCTGTAACTGCACTAGCACGTCTGTGTGTCGGGGCTAGGCGCTGGAGCTGGATTCAGAAACGCATACTAAGTCTAAAATTAGATAATTTCTGGTGCATGTAATAAATGTTCAATAGAGACGAAGATCCCTTTTCTGGGACCTTCGTCTCTTTTTGTAATCGACATGTTTAGGCAGTAGATAGGGTGGTATATAAAAAGCGTAACAGTATTAATTCATAAAAAAAGATGTATCGCTAGTGAAATTTTGGGCAAGATAACCAAAGACCAATTAAAAACTACGAGGTCAATGTAGAAAGGAGCAAAAAAATGAACAAAAAATGGTTATTAACACTTTCAGGTTCACTTTTAGCTGCAATGATTGTTACAGGTTGTGCAGATGATCAGGATCCAGCACCGCCAGAGGATAACATGGAGGAAGTACCACCAGAGGATAACATGGAGGAAGTACCACCAGCAGAAGAAAATGGTGACACTGGTAATGGTACTGAGGAAAACATGGAAGATGGTATGGAACAAGATATGGAAGAAGGCATGGATGAAGCCGGAGATGAAATGGAAGAAGGCATGAACGAAGTAGAAGAAGGTATGGATGAAGGTATGGATGAAGGTAATATAAACGAGGATGAAAAGAAAGAATAACATAATAGAAGGGGCCGACAATTGTCGGTCCCTTCTACTACTTTACTGATATAAAATCACCTGGGAAATAACTATTTCCTGAATAATTTAGCCTTTTTTCTCATTAACATTTTGTCGAAATGCTTGTAGTAGTGAATCACCAGATAAGCCTTGAGTCATTAAGTCAGAAAGCAATTTCTCAGGGTTATGCTTTAGTTTTTTTGTTTGCAATCGACCTTCTAGAAGTATTGACATATGCTCTTTAAGTATAGTGAGAGATTTTATTTTTGCATTAATTTGTGCTGGGGTATTACTTTTCTTGGATATTGTTACAAAAATACGTAAATCAGACTTCAGATTAGCCAGCTCTTCAAAAAAAGTAGCATAGTCCTTAGAAACCAATGCCTCGATAAGCCAATGATTTTCTCCATCCTCTTTATTAATAATCAATCCATCTTCTAAAACAATTTCCTTTACCCGATTAACATTATCTTCATTCTGTTCGACCTTTAACCCTACAAGTTTGAAAGTTTTCATCCTCAGGCACCCTCGCTTTAACTTGTCTTTATTTTTTTACAGTATAACACAAGTTATCTAAAAGGAGGTTAACCATAAGTCTTTGTGAGGTCGGTTATTCTGTTAACTTTGTCGAACTATCGATAACAGAAACAATCATATCTTCTATATGCTTTCGATTCTTAGATTTCACCTCTAAGAGCTTATCAAAACTAACGAGAATTTTTGGCTGTTTAACGAGGTAGTCAATGATTTGAGACAAATTGGATTCGGTGTCATATTTTCCATAGACTTCATATAAAAGATCACTAGTGACCTTGTCTCTACCTAACAAATGATCAATACTTACATTAAATTCATTACTCAATGAAATTAAATAAGTAAGGTCTGGTTCCTGCTCACCAGATTCCAAACGTGTGATAACAGGCCTAGAAACAGTAAGTCTTTCAGCAAGTTGTTCTTGTGACCATCCATTCCGCTCACGGTAGAACTTGATATTCATCTTGAAAATTTCTAATTCTCTCATAGAACCACCAATTAGTCCCTTTCCTAGATACTTACTGCTATCGTATCGGACATGAGAAGTAAGGGATGTTCAAATAGAGAACAATTCTCGTTATGTTCAAATTATGGACAAAAGTAGAGAATTAGACCTATTCAGACTATATGGGGAAAATAAGCTGAATGGAGGAGATATATTACGTATTTCACGTAATTTCGCCAAAAATCGACTCAAACCATATAAAGACAATTTTTGAAATAGTTCACTTTTAAATATACTAATAAAGTAAAATATAGGAAATGAGGATGAGTGATGAATGATGAATGAATTTAAGTTAAAGAATCTTTACATTAAGCGTCAAACTAACCAGCTTTATATCAGAGAGGGAAGAGAATGGAGTAAACCTGAAGAGTCAGTAATCCTAAGAGTGGGTGAACAAAAAGCAGGCACATCAAACTTTCATCACTTTCGAGTCCCAAAGAATTCAACAGTAGACGTCCTATACGAAACAATTGATAAACTAGATATGGTAAGAATTCAATTTAACTTAATGGATCGCAGCTTATCACTTCAGTTTTTCAGTTATGACGAAGAATCTCTCCACTACATAGAAGCACCTCTAGATCCTGAAATTGTCCAATCACAATCCTTTCAGGTCATACTTCAAAGCATAAGCTTCTCGAGCAATCATCACTTTTCATATCTTGTAAATTCTTCTCGAAAATTAAGAGATTTACAAACTTAACAGAATTTCTAATCGAAAAAGTAAAAACTGTTTAGAAGAAATTAAGTTTTCAATGAAAAAAGTCGTCCATAATTCATTTTCCTTGGTTTTACCAATTCACAAAAACAATCTACAATAAGCCTGTAAACCAAAAGGAAGGAGGAATAGAGTGATAAATCAAGTAACGCTTGTGGGAAGGCTGACAAAAAATCCTGAAATACGGTACACGGCAGATGGAAATCCAGTCGCAAATATTACCCTAGCTGTTAGTAGACAATTTAAGAACTCAACAGGTGAAATTGACACAGATTTTGTGAATTGTACAGTGTGGAGGCGAACAGCTGAAAACACTGCGAATTATTGTCGCAAAGGATCCGTCGTTGGCGTAACAGGAAGAATTCAAACACGTAACTATGAAAACTCTGAAGGAAACAGAGTGTTTGTAACAGAAGTAATTGCAGACTCCGTCAGGTTCATGGGCGGCAAACCTCGCGAGCTAGTTGAACAAGAAGCTTAAATTTAAGAAATGCAGTACCCCGTGGAATTTGTATGAAAAAGAATCAATGGTTTCCCCATACGCCCTCATTTTTCCAGTCGGAACCCTTTCGGCTGGAGTTTTTTAAAAGTCTCTTTTCTAAGGAGGTAAAGATAATCGAAAATGAAAATAGTACCCATAGATTAAAAAAATCCATACAAACAATAGAATTAGGTCAAGTAAAACTAGAATCTCGTTTCAAACGAATTGAAGCAAGGATGGACCTATTAGAAAATGAAATTACTTCCATACATAGTCTTTTAAAAGCATATTTCATAAGAAAAACAAAGAAAAACAAGTGCTTCAGGCGAATAAGGAGACTCAAAATTTTATTCATAACCGTCTAAGAGATATACAATTTAATCACGATTATTTACAGGAGAAAGTAAATGAGATTGACCGTAAAGTTTATGGGCTAGGGCAAAGAACAGAAAATTGAGTTCTTATTCTAGTAAATTCACCCAAAAAACCTATAATAACAAATGAAAAAAGCCACGACCCCGCAGCTTTTATGCAGTTACTTACCGAGATTGATGCTAGTGTCCACAAAAAGAGAACCGCTCAGCTTTTAACGCTGTCGCTCTACCTCGAGGCCTTTCTTTTCATTAGTTCAACAAGCTTTTCCCATTGTGGGGCTTGTTTTTCGATTTCGTTTACTTTGGCATTTTTCTTCTGTTGATTCGATTTAGCCAATTCTTATACCTCCTAGCCGATCGATAAAGTGAAGAGTTCCTCTAGTTCATCGGATGACAATTCTGTAATCCAATTTTCACTTTTGATAATTTCCTCATTTAATGTTTGCTTTTTTTCTAGCATTTCATCAATTTTCTCTTCGATCGTGCCAACTGAGATCATTTTGTGGACGTGAACAAATCGTTGCTGTCCAATTCGATACGCTCGATCTGTGGCTTGGTTTTCTACAGCTGGATTCCACCAACGATCATAATGGATAACGTGGTTTGCTGCGGTTAAGTTGAGCCCAGTTCCACCAGCTTTTAAGGATAAAATCAGAAACGGGTACTCGTGATCTTGAAATGAGTCAACCATTCGATCGCGCTCATTTTTAGAAACACTTCCGTTTAGGAACAACACCTTCTCGCCGAACTCTTTCTCAAGTAAACTTTTTATCATCTCGCCCATTCCGATGTATTGCGTGAAAATAAGACAGCTTTCTTTTTGTTCGCGAATATGCGTGGTGAGTTCTAGTAGCTTCTCAATTTTAAGTGAACGAGTGATTACATTTTTAGGGTCATTTTCCTTTAAATAAAGAGCGGGATGATTGCAAATTTGTTTTAGCTTTCCGACCATTTTAAGAATAAGTGCTTTCCGTTGCATCCCAGCGAGCGCAACGACTTGCTCAAACGTATCCTTAACGAGCTGTTCGTAAAGTGAAGCTTGCTCAATTGAAAGTGGAACATACTCTTTTTGCTCCTGTTTGTCAGGTAGATTTAATGCAACCTGTTCATCTCGTTTCGTTCTTCTTAATAAGAAAGGCTTAATCAAACGCTGAAGCTGCTCGATTTTATCAGTGTCTCGTTCTTTTTCAATCGGTAAAACAAAGCGCTTATGAAAGTTGTGCAAGCTTCCCAAATAACCCCGATTGAGAAAATCATAAATCGACCACAATTCGGTTAAGCGATTTTCCATTGGTGTTCCGGATAGTGCAATATGATGTAATCCAGTTAACTTACGGATCGCTCGAGATTGTTTTGTTTGAGCATTTTTAATGTTTTGTGCTTCATCTAAACAAACCGTACTCCAAGTAATAGAAGACAGTTCTTCAAAATCAGCGTGAGAAAGACCATAGGATGTAAGCACGACATCCACGTCTGAAACTGATCCCTCAAACTTTTCTCCTTTTGCACGATTAGGGCCATAGTGTAGGCCAACACGCAAATGGGGAGCAAATTTTTCAAATTCCTTCTGCCAATTTCCGAGCACTGAGGTCGGTGCAATGATAAGTGCAGGCTGCTCAGGTTTTTCATGCTCCAATATATATGTGAAATACGCAATCATTTGAATTGTTTTTCCGAGTCCCATATCATCCGCAAGACAGGCTCCGAAATGAACACTTCGCAAAAATAAGAGCCAGTCTACCCCGTTTTGTTGATAAGGACGGAGCTCTCCAAGGAATTCCGTTGGGATATCATGCGTTGGTAACTCCGTTGTTTCGGTTAATTTTTTCAGCATCGCTTTCATTTGTTGATTCAATTCAATATGAATATTGGCAAATGCCCTTGCATCCAGTTCATTGCCAGACTCATCATCACGCGTGTTTAACTCCTGCTGAAGAACATCTGAAATATGTAATCCATCCCGTTCTGCTTTTTTCAAGATCGTTTGAACCTGTTTTATGAAGGCAGGGTCAAGTTTGATCCATTGTCCTCGGAAGTTTACAAGACGTCTTTGTTTAGAAACAAGTTCTAAAAATTCGTCTTCACTCATTTCAATGCCATTTGTCGCAAATCGCCAGTTGAAATCGATTAATGAATTCATGCCGACAAAGGACTGACCTCGAGGCGTGGAAGAGACCTTCGCTTTTAACATCAGCTGCGATTCTCTAACAACCTGCCACCAGGATGGTAAAAGGATTTCAATGCCCATATTAACAAGTGTTTCGCTTGCATCAGTTAGAAAAAGCCAAGCCTCGTCCTCTGAAATAAGCGTTGTCCCACTCTGAAACGAAAGCCAAGGAACCACTTCCGAAAATCGCTCTTGTTCACGAAGAATTTTATGATGATAGGGCTTCCACTTTTTCGGGAGATCTTTTTCTCCCTGATAGACTAGATATTCTTCTTCATCTTCTTTGTTGCGCAGAAGCAGTTCTAGCTTCCAATCATCCCCGTCAAAGTCAGGCTCGTTTAAACGAAGTCCAATTGAAAAAGGTGTCACATCAAGTTGCCAACCGATTTTTTCAAGGAAATCTTGTTCATCTAGGAAATGACCTTGAAACGTTCGGAGAACTGGGTAGCGTTCCACAACCTCTAACCAAGCATCATTAACAATTTTATCTTTTTCAATAAGATCTGTGACAGCAGCCGAGAACCATTCAGCTAAATAACCTTCTAGATCATTAGCCTCTTCTCGCCACCCCATAAATCCATTTTTCCAGGCCACAAAATCAGGTACATACTGCGCCTCTGATATGAGTTCGTATAAAATTCTCGCATCTTGAACAAATTTTTCAGTATCTTCGTCATAAGAGATAGTCGCGAGTGAATTAAAAGTGCTTTTTCCAAATAACTCAACCATCATCCATGGGCTTAAAAGAACAGATGGCATACCTGTGAAACTAACATCTTCCAGAGAGGTACCGAAAAAAGAGGACTCATGCCACGTAAAAAGATAGCGTTTGAATTCATCCACTTCAAGAGCCTCATCTGAATGTTTAGTTGTACAATAAATGTAAAAGTGATACTCTTCGACTTGCTCAGCATGGACGGTGAGGTTCATTGTATTAAGCATGAATCAATTTTCCTTTCTTTAATTCCTCTCGGAAGGCACGGAGTCTTCTGTGTTCTTCAGTTAAATGGTGTAAATAATTTTCCCAGGCCGGTTCATTTTTTAACTTCTTGTAGATTGCCTTTAATCTTTTTAAGTAGCGCACTGCGACTTTGTAATTTTCTCGTGTCCGCATGCTTATTTCTGTTTCAACGGCTTGATGATAGAGGGGAAGGAGAGATCCAGGTTCTGCTTTTTCCGCTTCTTTTAAAACAAAGCGATCTAGTTCGAAAATAGAAAAGCCTAACAAGGTTTGTAACTCGACCCATTTCCGGTACTGTTGTTTTGTAAGTAAGTAGTCATCATATTCCGAATAACTATAAGGTAACAAGGCAGCGCAAAGCTCTTCAAATACTGCATCTTTCTTGGTAAAGTCTGTATTTTCTTTTAATAGGTTTATTAAATAACGAATTGAACTTCTTTTTTCATTAAAAGAGACTGGGCTTTGTAAGTAATCAGGTGCACTATCGATTAAATGAGTAACCCACCTGGATAAGCGCTGGTAGTTTTTCTTTTTTACAATGTCCTCAACCCACTCAAACATAAAAGGATAAGCAGTGGCTGGGAGTGCTGAAAGACGTTTGAAAACATCATCATCTCGAGATTGTAAAAAGTCCATATGCATCAGTGCTGTTTCATATTCTACCGTCTTAGGTAAATCACGATCCAGTTCATCAGCCTGTTGCTCCTCAAGCCATTCACGTTCCCTCAGAATGAACTTATCTCTTCGCAGCAATTCAGTCCAAAGCAAACGGTATAATGTTAAGCGCTCATATTGATAATGAGTACTGCACGTCAATAGCTCTCGAAAACGCTCAACACTTTCGTCTAAAAGAGGATCAAGAGCGAACGGAAGCGCGTACCGTTTCATTTCCCGAATCGCCATCGAGACTGCATCTATCAGTTGATCAATAAATGGATAGTAAACATGTTGTAACATATAGTCGCTAGGCTTCGTCTCATTAATAAGCTGTAGCATTTTTATAAAAACAGTTGTTGCAGCTTGGGTATTATAAAACTGCTTCATCTCTGGAGATGTTGGAGCCTTTTTCTTAAGCTTCATATAATAGTGGTGATAAAGGCTTTGGACGAGATTATTAGGAGAGGAGATTTGCTCTCGCCATAATTCATATTCTTCGTCAAAAAAGTTGAGCCAGCTTTGTAACGATTTATTATTGAATTCTGGTTCAGGTCTTAGTAAGGAGCTAGCTTTGCGGACATGAGCGAGAATATCCGGCTGCTTTTTGTCATCCTTCCATCTGTCAACAAATGTACCCACGCGGTCTACAGTTGCATATACATAAAGGAAAGTAGCAAGGATATGTCTGCATATAGAATCAGATGGACAAGTGCAAGTACTCATCGTAAAATCATCAAGATCAAGCTTTACTTCAACAGATGTGACATCCTGTACTCGCGCTGAAACAGAATCACTTGTTGTTTTAATCATAAAGATGCTACCTTGGCGGTATAAGATAAGCCCTTTTTTCATCAAAGTCCGATCGTGCTCATCATCTTTAGAAAGCAAATGTTTAATTTGCTCAGCAGCACCAAGCACGCGTTCTTTTCCAAGTTCCTGACTAAGCATTCGTTCTCGCTCCTTTCTTGTACAAGAATTTATATAATCTAGACTTAGTATGCGTTTTCTGAATCCAGCTTCGACGCACAGGACGTGCTAGTGCAGTCAATGCGACAGGACGTCGCATCTTTGACTGCCAGCGCCTAGCTTCGACGCAGAGGGCGTCGCGTTTTTGACTGCCTCGAGCTCATAAGTCAATTCTAAATTGAAGGCAAAGAACGCCTTCTATTTAGAATCGTCTTATGCTATGCCTAAGGCTGACCGAGGCGCTTGCGCTTTTTGAAATTACTCAATTCCTTTATTATACCGCAACAGACGCAGATCAAAAAGGTTTCAAGTTAGAGAAAGTTGAGGACAAAAAAATAGAAATGTGTCGAATGTTTATAATGAAACAGTAATTTCATCAAATACCTACATTATCCATCTTGCCAAGCTAGCAAACTACTAGTATAATTGTCTCATATTGTCTAAAACTGTAAAAATAATCAAGTTTATATAAGACTATTAAAAAAAGAGAGGAAATTTGTAGAGTGAAAGAATCCCACCTTAAACAAGAGGAATTTCTGCAAATTTTGTTGCATGCGTATAACAAAGGCGAGCATACAAATGACATGACAACGAAAGAAATGCTAGAAGAGATTATCCTTCAAATTAGAAAAGTATATGTTACTTAACTAAAAAGGGCGGACACCTGTGGTGTTCGTCCTTTTTACTGTGCGGTCTTCATGGGTGCAATCTATAGGGTGCGAGTCCGGAGCCGTGAAGGTAAACCCAAGCTAGATCAAAAGTTCTGCTTTATCTAGCAATTGGACGTGATAAAAATAAGAAGGCAACTACATAAGCGGGTGGGCGGTTAGTGACTTTCCTTGAAGGGAGGGAGAGTAGATGACGACATATGAAGCAATATAAAGGGGGTCTTTCTCCACTTGTGGGGGATAGACTCCACAAGTGGGGAAAGACCCCCACCGTTTTTATTAACTAATGTGTTGTGATCGGTCATTTTTCAGATTGATTTCGTGTTTCGTTGTTTCTTGGCTAGTCAATTTCGTTAGCTTATAGCCAAGTAACGCCATAATGATCGCGATCAGCGGACCAACAAAATTGAAAATTGCATAAGGAGCGTACTCGAAAGGATGAACACCTAAGGTTGCGAAAATGAAAACACCACATGTATTCCATGGTACGAATACAGAAGTGACAGTCCCACCATCCTCTACGGCACGAGATAGGTTTTTGGGATGTAAACTTTTATCAGCAAATGCTTGCTTAAACATTCGACCAGGTAAAACGATGGAAATATATTGCTCAGCAGCAGCCACATTTGTGAAAAATGAGGACAAGATTGTTGTAACAACTAATCTTCGGCCAGTTTTTGCAAGCTTTAAGATTTCATTTACAATGACTTTCAACATACCAGTCTGTTCCATCACCCCACCAAATGTCATTGCAACAATGGTTAAGGAAACTGTATACATCATGGCATCAATGCCGCCACGATTAAATAAAGAATCGACTAGCTCGTTTCCTGAGGATAAGACGAAGCCATTTTGCAATGTGTTTACTGCTTCACCTACAGAACCACCTTGAAGAAGGATATGACAAAGCCAACCTAAGATAATACCCACGGTTAAGGCTGGTAAAGCTGGTACTTTTTTCACGACTAACAGAATAACAACAACTGGGACTAGCAATAACCATGGAGAAATCATAAAATTTTCTTCAAGAGCGCCTAGAACGCCGGCTATTTTATCATTATTAATTGCTCCATCGGCAAATTTCCTTCCCATTACACCATAGACAATGAGTGCAATGATAAACGCTGGGACAGTAGTGTAAAACATATGTTTAATATGATCAAATAAATCAGTTCCAGCAATACCTGCTGCTAGATTAGTTGTGTCAGATAATGGAGACATTTTATCACCAAAATAAGCTCCAGAAATAATTGCCCCTGCAACCATCGGGGCCGGTATCCCCATACTCACACCGATTCCAATACCTGCAACTCCGATTGTTCCCATTGTTGACCATGAACTTCCAATGGCGATTGAAACAATTGAACAAATGATCGTCATTGAAATTAAAAAGAGCGATGGAGAAATTAATTTCAATCCATAAAAGATCATCGTAGCAACGATGCCGCCACCAATCCAAGCTCCAATGGTCAGACCAACCATGATAATAATCACAATAGCTGGTAGAGCCATACGAATTCCTTCATAGATCCCGTCTTCAATTTCCTTCCATACAAATCCAGCTCGCCACGCGATAAAACTAGCAACGATTGTTCCTAAAATTAGCGGTACATGTGGACTTCCTTCAAATTTCACGATGGTAACGACCATGGCACCTATCATAACAAGTAGTGGAATAATGGCTAATGGAAACGATATAACTTTTTTCTTTTCTTTCATCGGACTACCCCCTTATTTCTTCATTTAATTAGCCGTAGGTCGAACACGAACTTCGGCTGAGATTTTCAGCAGTGAATGGTACATAGCACCTTTTTTAAAGCACTTTAAACAGAAACGACATTGTTTTTCTTAGTATGTAAAAATAAGAAGATGAACGCAACAGGCTAGTTAGCTATAGAGGTTTTATCAGGTGTTTGCTATTTCAATAAGTGCTAATTACCCCTCCTTAAAAGAATGTATGCGTTTACAAATGACTTCACTATATTATAAAGCAATTTTTGTGCCATTAGTGAAGTTATTGATTTTAAAGCATTTTTTCAGAAATAGATTCGTAAGTGCAAAATTAGATTGCACCAATTTTGCACTTAGTTATGGGGTCAGACTCCTAAGCGTCCTTTAAAATCCCAACAACTTCAAGTACAATACAGTAAAGCGCTTACGAAATAAAAGGGTGGGTACAAAATGATTGTGATCAGGCGGATTTTCTATCTCATTACATTTCTCGCATTCTTATTAACTGGCACTCTAACACTCTACTATGGAAAAGAGACCTTTCATTTGGGATCTACCTCCAAAGTTAATGCAGTTCCTGATGAAAAAGCCTATCACTTTGTCCTGATCCCAGAAGAGCTAAGCAATGAATATTGGCACTTGGTTGAGGAGGGCGCGAGAGACGCAGCCAAGCTTCATGATGTTTACTTAGAGTTTTTGGGACCGAAGCAAGCGGATATTGATGAGCACTTGAAAACAATTGATATGGCGATTGCTGGCGGAGTGGACGGGATTATGACGCAGGGGATAAGTGATCAGGAATTCACACCACTCCTCAATAAAGCGGTCAAGAACGGAATTCCAGTCGTAACCGTAGATACAGATGCACCGAACAGCAACCGCGAAGTATACATCGGGACAGATAATTATTACGCGGGCTTTCTCGCAGGAAAAGCGCTCATTCAAGATACAAAGGGCGACCAAGATGTCGCAATCATTACCGGTCGCTTCGAAGCTTCCCATCAAAAGCTTAGAGTGCAGGGCTTTAAAGACGCGGTTCAAAATGAAAAACGAATCAACATCATCGCTGTCGAAGAATCGAATATAACCAAAATTGGTGCAATGGAATCAACATACAAGCTACTAAAAGAACACCCAGACCTAAATGCATTCTACGGAACAAGCGCACTCGACGGGATTGGAATTGCACAGGTCGTTGAAAGATTAAAGTCAACAGAGGGCATCTACATCATGGGTTTTGACACCCTGCCAGATACATTAAGTTATATCGAAAAGGGGACAATCGATGCAACAGTCGTTCAATTCCCTTACCAAATGGGCTACCAAGCAGTCGAAAAATTGATTCAGATAAAAGAAGGTAGTAATAAGCAAGAAAGTATTCAGCACACAAAAACAGAAATTTTTAGAAAAGAAGATTTACCACTTCTCCCAGCCTCAATAAAGGGAGGTCTGAACCGATGAACACGATTCGGAACAAGCTATTACTCTATTTTTTTTCATTCGTGCTTCTATTCAATATCGTTTCCTATTCCATTTATTTTAGTAGCACAAAAATCGTTTCAGAATATGATCAAAGTTTCGAAGGATTTTTACTATTAAATGAAATTTCCCAACAATCAAATCAAATCTATGAGCTAATCAATGCGTATGTGGTTGAAAGAGAGCCTGACAACGTTCAGCACTATGAAAAAATTAAAAAACAGCTAAAAGTCAATAATCAACAATTAAACAACAAAGACATGTCCGGAATTAACAAAGAAGAGATTCAAAAGCATCAAAGAATGATCAATAGTCTTATAAATGAAAGTGAGCGAACGATTGAAGCTGTAAAAACCGATCAAATTGATCAATACACGTTCCATATGAGAGAAGTCCGAAACATTTCTTCCTATATATTAGAATCAACTCTGCAACTACTAAATTTAGAGCTCGCCGAATACCAACTTTTTTATCAAAAAATGGAGGAACGAAACACTTCATTTAAATGGTTCACAATTAACCTATTTAGCTCAACGCTCTTACTCGCAGTCGTTGCAGCGTTTTGGTTCTCCAGAGGGTTAACACGTCCACTCCGAAGTCTTTCAAAAGCGGCAAAAGAAATCTCAGCGGGGAACTTTGATGGACCTGCCATCACCGTGAAATCTAACGACGAACTCAATATTCTAAGTGAATCCTTTCAACAGATGAGAGAAAACATCAAACAACTAATCGTAGAGATAAAAGAAAAATCAGAGCTTGATAACCTGTTAAAAGAACTAGAATTAAAGCATTTACAAAATCAAATTAACCCACATTTTCTTTTTAATACGTTAAACACGATCTCAAGAATGGCTTATTTGGAAGATGCTAGCGTCACATCTCGTCTAATTGAATCAGTCTCAACACTACTTAGATACAGCTTAGGTGACGTGAACAAATCTGCTTCTCTAGAAGAAGAGGTAAAAGTCGTAAGAGAATACTTTTATATCCAAAAAACAAGATTTGCCGAGCGAATTACCTTCACAACTCATATTGACGAATCCTGCTTAGATGCAAAAATACCAAGCTTAACACTCCAGCCGATCGTCGAAAATGCGTTCATCCATGGAGTTGAAAACTTAGAAGAAGGTGGAACAATTACTCTGTCCGTATTTCGAAAAAACACCAACGTAGTTGTCGAGATCACAGACAACGGTAGTGGAATGGATGAAGAAGCCAAACAGAAAATTCTAGCTAAACATGAAACAAACTTTCAAGAAACGCATAATGGACACTCAACAGGGATTGGCTTACGAAACGTTGTAAAACGTCTTGGGATTTTCTATAAACAGGAAAACCTTCTCGAAATCGTATCGGCAATAGGCAAAGGGACAACCATTTCAATCACTATCCCAAACGAAGGAGGCGACAAAAATGAACGTGATGATCGTGGATGATGAAATGATTGAACGTAAAGCGATGAAGAAATTCATACAAGAAAGCTTTTCCTATATTCAAGTTGTAGGCGAAGCAGCAAATGGGCGCGTAGCTATCGAATTAGCCAATGAGCTAAAACCAGATCTGATTCTAATGGATATAAAAATGCCGGGAATCGATGGATTAGAAGCAATCAGACAAATTCGAACTCAGCACCCAAGCATTAAATTCATCATGGTTTCAGCATTTGACTCGTTTCAGTATGCAAAAGAAGCAATGAAAGAAGGAGTAAAGGAATACATTTTAAAACCAAGTAAAAAAGAGGAAACCCTTGAAGCAATCTTAAGAGTTTGCAAAGAAATAGAACATGAAAAGCTATCAGAGAGCGAAGCAACGAAACAAGTAAACGAAAGCAAGAACATTTCAAAGCAACATCTACTAACAAAAATCATTCAAAACGACACGACACCAGAAATAAAAACCCTTTTTTATAAATTATTTCCACGTGTAAATTCAGGGTTTTTCCAGGTATTTCAAGCCTCTAACACCCGGGAAATAATTGACGTGCTAGCGAAGCAATCACAGTATGAGTTAATAATAAAAGAACAACACGCAGACAAAGTAATTGTCTTATTTTTAACAGAGAAAAAAGCAGCACATCTCATAAAAGCCGATGCACTAACGCAAGCACGTAACATCACACTCACACTCAAGCATGTCCATATAGGAATTGGCCACCCGTACACAGATGTAGAAAAGCTTGCAACTTCTTTTCAACAAGCATCTCTCTCATTGGCGCAGCTCATTCAAAGCACGAGTGTTCGGTACGGATTCCCAATTCTAGAGGCAGATACGAGCGAAAGAACATTACAAAGATTAGAAAACGAACTCTTAACTGAAATTGAAGCGGGAAGAATCGAGGGCGCACTAAATCAGTTCAACCTTTTTTATGACTATCATCAAAAAAGTGAAAACCAACTACTTCAATGGGCCTTCAAAATAAAGCAGATCCTTGAAAATCAAGGGATTCACTTGGATGACATCAAGATACTAGAAACAGAATCAAAAGAACAGTTTATCGACTTAGTCACTCGCTTTTGTAATGGAGTTATCTTGAAAAAAGCAGGCAATGAAATCATTACTAAAGCAAAAACGTATATCCATGAACACTACATACAGTCGTTAAGTTTAGAGGAAGTTGCCGCACACATAGGGCTCACACCGACCTATTTTACAAAAATTTTTAAAGAACAAACAAAGCTAACCTTCATCGACTATGTCACTACATACAGAATTGAACGAGCAAAGGAACTGCTCAACACCACCAATTTAAGTCTAAAAGAAATTGCCTTTGATGTCGGATATAAAGACCCTAACTACTTTAGTCGAGTATTTAAAAAGATTGCGAAATGCTCACCGAAAAAATATAGGCATGTCCAAAGCGACAAGGGAAAATCCGTCCCATCATAAGATAATGAAGAAAAGGATAATAAAGTGAAGAAGTTCATGAGTAAAGTAACCCCATATTCTCGGTATAATCCTAACTGTAAGCGATTACACACAAAGGGGGATTTGAGAATGAAAAAGGGGTTACTTTTATCATTTCTACTGGTTTTTTCACTAATCATTTCGGCTTGTAGCTCGGAATCTAGCACAGGAGAAGGTGGCGGAGGAGAGAGCAAGGGCGAAGGAAAACTTGATATCTTTAGCTGGTGGACAGGTGCTGGAGAAGAAGATGGTTTAAAAGCACTATTAGCTTTATTTGAAGAAAAGTATCCTGATGTTCCGATTGAAAATGCAGCAGTAGCGGGCGGAGCAGGTACAAATGCCAAAGCCGTGCTGGCAAGTCGTATGCAAGGTGACGATCCTCCTGCAACCTTCCAAGTTCATGGTGGAGCAGAGCTCAACGATGGCTGGGTAGCAGCTGGGAAAATGGAAACGCTTAACGATCTTTATGAAGCAGAAGGCTGGAATGACAAATTCCCACAAGACTTAATTGATATGGTAAGTAAGGATGGAGAGATCTATTCTGTACCTGTAAATATTCACCGCGGCAATGTTCTTTGGTATAACAAAAAGGTTCTTGACGAAAATGGCTTAACAGCCCCAACAACATTTGATGAGTTCTTCAAAGTTGCTGACGCGCTAAAAGCAAAAGGAATCACACCGTTAGCACTCGGAGACAAAGAGCCATGGGCAGCGACACAAATTTTTGAAAACGTTCTTTTAGGAGTACTTGGTCCAGATGACTACAACAAGCTTTGGTCGGGCGAAATTTCTCTAGACGATGCAAAAGTAAAAGAAGCAGCAGAAATCTTCAAGAAAATGCTTTCTTACACAAATGAAGATCACGCATCACGTAACTAGCAGGATGCATCTCAATTAGTAGGAAACGGTGAAGCAGCATTCAACATCATGGGGGACTGGGCAAAAGGCTACTTCGTAAATGACTTGAAATTAGTCGTAAATGAAGACTTCGGCTACATTCCGACACCTGGTACAGATGGTCAATTCATGGTCATCACTGACACATTCGGCTTACCAAAAGGTGTTTCAAACCCTGATGACGTGAAGAAATTCTTAGGCGTATTAGGTTCTGTTGAAGGCCAAGATGCATTCAACACACTAAAAGGCTCGATACCTGCACGTGTGGACGCAGACGTAACAAAATATGACCAATACGGAAAAGACACAATCGAAGACTTCAAAAATGCAAGCCTCGCACCAAGCCTCGCGCATGGTTCAGCTGCAGCAGAAGGCTTCTTAACAAAAGTAAACCAAGCAGTAAACATCTTCGTCACTCAACAAGATGTTGACCAATTTGTAGGCACACTATCAGAAGCATCAGCAGATCTTAAGTAGAAAAGGAGGGGGAGCCTGGTCTCTCCCATTTTTTATAGTGGGATTCATAACAAAAAGACCCGAGACAGACCTCAAGCATCGAGGTCAGTCCTTAACAAAGGAGGAAAGGCGAAATGGAAACAGTTCAAACAACTAATCCACACCAACAGATTGTCACGCTCCCACAAAAAAAGAAAAAGATCTCATCTGACCACCTAATGGCCATGGCATTTTTACTGCCTTCATTCTTACTTATTCTTTTATTCGTATATGGTTTCATAGGGTGGACCGGCTATGTATCACTTAGTAACTGGAATACGCTTGTACCCGATTTTTCTTTTGCAGGTTTAAAAAATTACGCCTACTTATTCCAGGATTTCAGGTTTCAAGCAGACTTGCGAAACACGCTCTTTTTTACCATTTTATTTATAGGGCTTGTCATTGTTAGTGGGTTATTCCTTGCGATCCTTTTAGATCAAAAAATCAAAGGGGAAGCGGTTTTCCGAAATTTATTTTTCTTTCCAATGGCATTATCGTTTGTTGTTACAGGGGTTGTCTGGCAATGGTTACTCAATCCATCAACAGGTGTGAACCTTTTCTTCAATAAGCTCGGACTAGAACCTAAATGGTACACAGATACAACAATTCTCGCCGGCTTTCAATGGGGGAAAATTGAATTCGGTGTGCCGGTTGCGATTATTGCAGTAGTCATTGCAGCTGTTTGGCAAATGACAGGCTTTTCACTCGCGATGTACCTAGCAGGCTTACGCGGAATTCCAGATGAAGTACGAGAAGCGGCGCGTATGGACGGGGCGAGCGAGTTCTATATTTATCGAAAAATTATTCTCCCGTTACTTAGACCAATAACCGTAAGTGTCATCATCATCATGGCACACATCTCACTGAAAATTTTCGACCTAATTTATGCAATGACTGGATCTGGAGCGAACTTTGTAACAGATGTACCTGGCGTTTACATGTTTGAAACAACATTCCGTGGTAACTACTATGCAAATGGATCCGCGATTGCCATCATTATGCTATTAACCGTCGCAGTATTTATTGTGCCTTACTTAATTAGCAGCAGAAAGGGGGATGCGTAATATGGTGCTTAAAAGAATTGGAAAACCAACAGTCTACTTACTCTTAATTGCGATCAGTCTCTTTTTCCTACTACCGGTTTACGTCATGGTCATCACAAGCTTAAAACCATTTGAAGAAGTAACACTTGCGAACATGTGGAAGCTACCAACTGCGATCGATTTCAGCGGATACTCAGAAGCCTTCACAAAGCTTGCACCTAATCTGCTAAACTCATTTTATCTCGTCATCCCGGCAACCATTTTTTCTGCTTTAGTTGGGGCAATGAACGGATACGTGCTATCTAAATGGAAATTCAAAGGAGCAGACGTTATCTTCACGATGATCCTGTTCGGAATGTTCATCCCATATCAAAGTATCTTAATCCCTTTGATTCAATTTTTACGTGAAATCGGTCTGTACAACTCGATACCAGGTCTAATTTTCGTCCATGTTGTCTACGGATTGCCAATTACAACGCTGATGTTCCGGAACTTTTACGCGGGCATCCCAGACGAAATGATTGAATCAGCCAAAATCGACGGCGCAAACTTCATCGGAATCTTCCGTCACATCATGATTCCACTCTCAATCACAAGCTTTGTCGTCGTCGCCATCTGGCAATTCACAAACATCTGGAACGAATTCCTATTCGCCGTCACGATTACAACTTCAGACCAACAACCAATCATGGTTGCTCTGCAAAACCTATCAGGTAGCCAAATCGTTCAGTGGAATGTGCAAATGGCTGGTGCGTTGCTAGCTGCATTACCGACATTGTTGGTTTATATTTTGCTAGGGAAGTATTTTGTGCGAGGGTTGTTGGCTGGGTCTGTGAAGGGGTAGGGTTTAGGATCATCATTATAGGGGCGAGATCTTAGCGACAGTTGCTGGGGTCTGGGCCTTTTTTTGGTAAATGCAGCAGTCCACTCTAAAATAGATTGGACGTGTTTTTGTGATATCTTAGATCCATAAAAAAACTTCAAACCAAGGTATGTCTTTACACTGGCTTCAAATTGGAGGAAGATAAGAAAAAAAGCCCACAGGAGGAACTCAATGAACACAATCGGAATCGACCTCGGCGGCACCAACCTCAGGGTAGGTGTCATCGCCAAAAACGGAGAAATACTAGAACAATACAGCCGACCAACAGAAGCAGAAAAAGGCCCCGAGTTCGCAATTAACACAATGACAGAACTAATTGATAAACTACGAGCAAACCATGAAGTAAGCGCAATCGGCATTGGTTCACCAGGTCCACTTAATCCTTTAACTGGTATGATCATTGAACCGCCCAATTTACCAGGCTTTCTGAACGTTCCAATTAAGTCGATAGTAGAAGAAAAGACCGGCCTCACAGTCACTCTCGAAAACGACGCAAATGCAGCTGCCCTAGCCGAGGCGAAAATTGGAGCAGGGAAAAATGCAGCAAGTGTCTTTTACATCACCTTAAGCACAGGGATCGGCGGAGGCCTCGTTATAAACGGCAACCTATTCTCAGGCGCACAAGGCAACTGCGGAGAAATCGGCAACATGATTATTGATCCCAGTGGTCATGAATCACCAGGCCTAAACAAGGGTGCCCTCGAAGCTTTGGCTAGCGGCACCGCGATCGGTAGAATGGGCTTCGAACAACTAGGAATCACAACCGGAGCACAAGGAGTTTTCCAACTAGCAGAAAGCGGACACACACAAGCACAGAACATTATCGACAAAGCGCTAACCTACCTAGCAATGGGAATTGCAAACATCGTCCATACACTTAACCCTGAAGTCATCATTCTCGGCGGCGGTATGATGAAATCGAAGGATCTTATTTTTGTTCCTTTAGAAGATAAGACGAGAGATTATCTGTATCCGAGTTTGAAGGATTCTTTTGTACTGAAGCCTGCGTTGCTTGACCAAAAGGCGGGTCTCATTGGAGCGGGTTTTTTGCCTAGATAAAATGAAATGCCTTCACGAATGTTGTGAAGGCATTTTTGTGGGTTTTTCTCGCCCTTACCCGCAGTAGTAGCGGACTTGTATAGCTCGAATGAAATATTCGAAGATTAAACAGCATTTTTCGAGGATAAAGCTACCATTTTCCGATAAAAAAACCCCTTTACAGCAAAAAAAGTACAACCCAGGGTTGCAAATTTCCCATACATCGAATATTCATAGTAAAAACACGATTGGAGTGACAAAATGATCTTTAATAATAGAAAAATCCCCGGTTCTATCCTCAAACTTTAAGCACAACTGCGAAGACTTCCTCTACATCAAAAAAAATTCGATCATAACTGATGAGCTCAAAAAGTTCAACCTTCTTTACATTCAGTAGTTTAAAGTTAAATGCCCTCGCATTACTCACGGCTTGGTCAAATTAAATCTTTAGCAATAAGAGCTTTCTAGCATCAATTCCAATCAACTAGGTATTTTGCCATGTTTATAAAATAATAGATAAATATTACTAGTAAAATTTACTAAAGACTTGGTTAAAAGTTCCGATATATATAAATGTAAAGTATTTTAGTAGGGAGGAAAAGATGAATAAAATTAGGTATTTAGGAACGGTTTTCATACTGTTATTACTAATTCTAGCCCCTGAGTTAGTTCATGCAGGAGAGCCTACACATGGGACGATCACACCTACTGAAGTCAGGGCACAGGCAAGTAAAAACAGTGATAAAGTTGATACTCTTCCAAATGGAAAGATAGTGTCGTTGAAAGCAAGATACGGGTCGTGGGCTTTAATTGACTATAGTGGGAAAACAGGTTATGTAACACTTTCGAGCTTGATTATGTTGCCTGATCAATTAGTGAAAAAAAGTCAGTCCAAAATAGCTTCAGCTAGCTCAACTCTAAATATTGCTGCGAAACCAAGTGTCTCAATAGGCAATGTCAATCCTGGAGAAATAGTAAGATTTGTTGCAAAATATGGATCATGGGCACAAGTGATTGTGGGAGATAAAACTGGTTTTGTCCAAGAGGGTGCACTGAAATCCCTACCAAAAACTAGCATAAAAATAACAATGTCGACTTAACAAAAGTTTTTTGTTTACTAGTTACAATTAAGTAGATGTAAAGATTATAGATTAAACCTAGTTGAAGGGGGAATTATTGCCCCTTCATCCCCGTTGCTAGCGTTAAAAAGGTTAATTCTTAGTATCTTTGTAATAAAACACACAAGTTTAACGAACAAACACTCTTTCGTCTATCCATCTGTATTCTTAGCACCAGTACATTTTAATATTATTGTATCTTTAAAAAATAACTCAAATTACTTTTATTTACGACTACTCCAAAATCATCCGTTACTCGTTCTGGATACTGCAAAGCATTTGTCAATTTTGAAGCAACACTAGGATACATATGTTGTGAATCATAAAAAGAGTTTGGATCTTCTGTAATTGAATTTTTGTTCATGAAATGGTGAACCTCTCCGAAGATATCTACAAGATCTTTCATCCAGTTTTCAAATCCATTTTGATAAGCTGTCGAGCCGGATAGCATGTCCAACCTAACAGAACTTACAGGAGTAGTGAAAACAACAAATTGTATACCTGGAAAAGCCTCTTTTAATTCAACATATAAAGATCTTATCGATGTATCATATTCATAACGGTCATTTTTTATTGAATTTTCTGCTTCCTCAATATATTCTGCTCGCATACGTTTATTTACTGGTTTTGGGAATGCCACGCCATTTCTATTATAGTAACGGATTCCAGGGAATTGATTTTGATCTGATAAAGAAGAACGAGCCACTTTATTTGAAACTTCTACAGTATCTAGACTTAATAGATCACGTAAGGTCCATAGATAAGACCTAGCATTTTTCTCATATAGTTCAGGAGAAGGATATTGAGATTCTCTATCCATATTAGTACTTTGGAAATCAACACCCAAATAAACGGTTTTTAATGATTCTCCTAACTTATTTTGAGCCGCTGCAATATAACCCTTATATTCTTGGGGTTGCATAGAACTTGCAGAAAAATTGAATACATTTAAAGATTCGAAATCCTCCGGATCAATAAATGTACTTCTACTACTTCCTATTATGATGCTATCATATGCTTTTTCGGTGTGAATAAGCCGGTTCATTTTCTGTTTGCGTTCATCAAATCCATATTGACGATTATTCCAACTGTGTTCATTAGTATGAAGCCAAAGAGGATCAATCCATAAATTCCATGACAAGACAAAGGTTTCAAGGACTATGAGTATTAATAAGGATCTAATCAAAATATACCTTAACCACAATAGAGAAGTCATTAAACATCACTCCTAAAAATTAAAGTAAAGAAATGTTTGGACGCGAGGTAAAAATAAGCATGAAGTTACAAAGAGTATAATTATAAACCAAGCGTTTCTACGATCCCAAGTTAAGTGATTCTTTATCTGCATTGAATTAGGAGCTAACCAGATGATTACAATGGATAATAGCATTGTTACCGCACCAATTATAGGATAAGTTTGAGTGAATAAAAATATTGGTAAATTTTCAAAGGAACTGCTTGGTGGATCTAATATAAATAACTTCTTTAACACAATTAATGCATCATTAATAGAGTTGGCTCTAAAAAACACCCAAGCAAGATGAACAAAAAGAAAAGTGCCAAAATAAGATAAGAAAGGTGGTAAGGTTAGTTTCTTTTTAGAAGAGAAACGGTGAATAATACTTAAAATACCATGTAAAAGCCCCCAAATTAAAAAATTCCAACCAGCGCCATGCCATAAACCGCTTAGTAAAAAAACAATAAGTATATTTCGATATACATGTTTTTTACTACCACCAAGTGGGAAATAAACGTATTGAGTAAAAAACTTTCCCAATGTAATATGCCATCTTCGCCAGAATTCTTGTATATTCTTAGAACGATAGGGAGAATTAAAATTAATTGGTAAAGTTATACCGAATAACAGCCCTAAACCAATGGCCATATCACTGTATCCGCTAAAATCAAAATATAACTGAAATGTATAGGAAAGTGAAATCCACCATGCCTCAAATGTACTTAATGCAGAAACTTGATTGTATCCATAGTTAGCCCATATTCCCAATGTGTCTGCAATTAATATTTTCTTAGCTAGTCCTATAACAAATAGAGACCATCCAGCTGCTCGCAAAGCACTGCTCCCTTTAAACTTCTCTTGTAATTGTGGAACTAAATCGTCATGTTGAACAATAGGACCTGCAATTAACTGAGGAAAAAAGGTCACAAACAAGCTATAGTCCAACAAAGAATAATGGACACGCTGTTTATATGAATCCACTAAATAACCAATTTGTTGGAAAGTGAAAAAACTAATAGCTAGAGGTAAAAGAATATTGGTTATATTCCAGTCTTCTCCAACCAAACTACTTAGATTTTCTAAAAAGAAGCCAGAGTATTTATAATAACCAATAAAAAAAATGTTGAAGAAAATTCCTAATACGAATAGAAGTCTTCTGCTTTCCTTAATTTGTGATAACTTTGTACCAATTACCCAATTTATAATGATGCTGCATAATAGAAGTAGTAAGTACTTTGGTTCCCAATATGCATAAAAAAATAGCGAGGAAGTAAGTAGCCATACTTTACGAGTTCGCCATAACGATCTTTTTTCAAACCATCTATTCAAGATAAAAACGATAGGTAGAAATAGAAATATAAATGTAAAAGATGAAAACAGCATAGTTGTCCTCCTTCTATCCCTAATTAGTATAAGTATTAATAGTGTGGTTTACAACAATTTATTAGCGATATATATCTTAATGAAAATACGAATTGAAACCCTTCTTTTTACCCACATACCTCTTAAAAAACAATCCATAAGACTCAAGGATAATCAAAATATTCATTGAATTTAAAATATTATAATAATTATACGCGTTAGGGGGTATTGTTTTAATAATTTGCTTGATTTTATAAGGGGGAGGAAAGTGGAGAATGAAAAAGGGGTTAATGAAGTCAGTCATTTATTCAACAGCATTGGCATTATCTTTATCTACTTTTGGAGTAGGAGCTACAGCGAAAACGAAGGCACCTGAAAAAATTGAGCTTGCGAAGGTGTACGGAGATGTCAACATTTCGTCTAACAAAAAAACAACGGTCATCGTGGAGCTTAAAGAAGCATCTGTAGCAGAAGCTAACAAAAAGGGCAAAAAACAAACAAAAGCTAACCTTAAAAAGGTCCGCGACAATGTAAAGGCAAAAACAAAACAAAAAATCAAATCAGCCGAAGTAAATCGTGAATATGATCATGTATTCTCTGGATTCTCTGTCGAATTACCAGGTAGCGAAGTACCAAAACTCTTATCTCTACCAGAAGTAAAAGCAGTTTATCCAAATGTTGAGTACAAAGTATCTTTAGATAAAGCAAGTCCACTACTTGAAAAAGACCTGTATAGCCCAGAAATGTTCGCAAGTGCTCCATTCATCGGTGCGAACAAAGCATGGGAAACTGGCTACACTGGTAAAGGCGTACGCGTAGCAGTAATTGATACAGGTGTTGATTACACTCACCCAGACTTACGACATGCGTTTGGAGCATACAAAGGTTGGGATTTTGTAGACGATGACAATGATCCACAGGAAACGCCAAAAGGTGATCCACGTGGTGAAGAAACAGCTCATGGAACACACGTATCTGGAACAGTTGCAGCAAATGGATTGATTAAAGGCGTAGCACCTAATGCGAAACTATTAGGCTACCGTGTTCTTGGACCTGGTGGTTCTGGTACAACGGATGACGTAATTGCTGGTATTGAGCGTGCAGTTGAAGACGGCGCACGTATTATGAACCTATCACTAGGAAACTCTTTAAACGCTCCTGATTATGCAACAAGTCTTGCATTAGACTGGGCAATGGAAGAAGGAGTTGTGGCCGTTACGTCTAACGGAAACAGCGGACCGAAAAATTGGACAGTTGGATCACCAGGAACTTCTAGAGAAGCAATCTCAGTTGGTGCCTCACAGCTTCCATACAATGTGTACAGTGCAGAATTAGCTGGATACTCTTCTGCAAAAGTCATGGGCTTCCCAAGTGATGAAGAATTACTTGCTTTAAGTGGAAAAGAAGTAGAATTAGTGCCGGTAGGATTAGGTCAACCTGCTGATTTTGAAGGAAAAGATTTAACAGGTAAAGTTGCGCTAATCAGTCGTGGAGTGATTCCATTTGTTGACAAAGCAACAGCTGCGAAAGCTGCAGGGGCAATTGGAGCGGTTATCTACAATAACGTTGCAGGCGAAATACCACAAGTACCTGGTATGGCTGTACCAACTGTTATGTTAACAAAAACAGATGGAGATGCACTTCTCGCAAAAGTCCAATCTGGTCAAAATAAAGTAACATTGAACTTTGCATTTGTAAAAGAAGTAGGAGAAACAATCGCTGACTTCTCATCACGTGGACCAGTTCTAGACACATGGATGATTAAACCAGACGTTTCTGCACCGGGAGTGAACATTACAAGTACGGTTCCGACCCACAATCCAGCAGATCCACACGGATATGCTTCATATCAAGGAACAAGTATGGCATCACCACATGTTGCCGGTTCAGCAGCATTATTATTACAAGCTCACCCAACATGGGGAGTAGACGATATTAAAGCAGCACTAATGAACACAGCAGATGATGTATTTGACGCTAACGGCAACCTATACCCACACAACACACAAGGTGCAGGAAGCATCCGTGTCGTTGACGCATTAAATGCTAAAACACTAGTAACACCAGGTAGCCACTCTTTTGGAGTATTCTCAAAAGAAAAAGGCAAGCAACAAGAAAGTCAATTCTTCACAATCAAAAACACAGCAAAAAAAGCAAAAAACTACAGCTTCGAAGTGAATTTCAAAGGAAATCCTGAAGGAATTGACGTAAAAGCAAGTAATAATCTTCTTGTTCAAGCTGGAAAGTCTAAGGATATCAACTACCGAGTAACAGTGGACGCTTCAAAATTACAAGCAGGCTATTTTGAAGGAACAATCACTGTTAAATCGGGTAAAGAAAAAATTGAAATTCCAACCATTCTTTTCGTAAAAGAACCAGACTACCCACGTGTGACAATTTTCGAACCAACAGCACTAGGAAACAACGAATTTGATCTTTCTGTCTACCTACCAGGTGGTGCAGACGAGCTAATATTCTGGGTGTACGGAGCAACTGGAACGAACGGTGATGAACTAGGAAACTACATTGGTGACGCAGCATCTTATAAATTTGCTGGCAAAGGCCTCCAATCCTACACATGGGACGGAAAAGTCGACGGTAACGATCTAGCACCCGGCCAATACCATGTCTTCGCCTATGCAATAAAAGGCGCTAAAGAAGACTACGTATACGGTGGGAAAATTACAATTGAATAGATAAGTATAGTAGCTTGATCCTTTAATGGAATAATTGGTCATAATACAGCTAAAAAACTTGATGAAGCTAAACCTACCAACACAAATACCTATCCGGGTACTCTCTATAAACTGAAAAAACCCTATATGCAAGGCGAGCAAATTAGAAAAATACAAAAGGTTGTAGGTGTCACACCAGATGGTATTTATGGTCCTAAAACTGAAAAGGCAGTAAGGTCCTTCCAACAAAAGAATGGAGTAACAACTGATGGAATTGTTGGTCCAAAAACATGGGCTATTCTTTTCTAGGTAGTAAATAACTATGTAATCTAGTGCCTGTTCCTCGCCTCTTTAAAGCGGCAGAGGACAGGCGCTTTTTAATTAAATGAGTAAAAAGCCCCTTGTTTAAATCCCTGCCCACTAATAAATTCCCTGTTATAGAAAAAACTAGAAAACACTCTTACAAAGTTTGTTATTTTGCTATAAAATGAAGGAATAGATCGAATTGTGCGAAATCAGGAGGAAAAGAAATGCAACAGGTGAAATTGCTCCAAGGATTATTTCAACCCGCATCCTATTACGATAAACAACTACAAACGGAAAAATCCCCAGCCTTTCTCTGGAAACTGCTAGCTATCATAGGTGTAAGCACCCTTCTCTCCGTGATTGCATCCTACCTCGGACTTGGAACAGAAGAAATCATGAAAAGCATGGACAAGGTTCCACCTAACAAATTAGAAGCAGCAAAGCTTTACTATGGGATTGGCAGCACCCTCTCAGGACTACTTTTCCCACTATTCATGATGCTTTTTTTCGCAACCTTTTTCTGGCTCTGTACGAATGAAGAAAGCTTTAAGGGTCTGTTCACTCTACAATTTTATCCAATTACAATCCTAGTAATCGAAAAACTTTTCAACCTCCCATTCTATTATTTTACTGGAGCAAAAATTGAACTCTCACCCTTTGCTTTTGGTCCAATTGCTCAGCAACTAACTGACAACAGTTTTCTAATACTGCTCCTCAGCCATGTGTCTATCTTTCTAATTTGGGCAGCTACTCTTCAAGTAATCGCCTTAAAAAAAGCAACAACAACAAGATCCAACGCATTCCTAATCACAGTAGTCATCGTGGTCCACATACTTTACATATTTATCGCAACAGGTGCAACGATTTTAATCCGAGAAATCGGCATCGTTCTGTAAAGGAGGAAAACTAGCTATGAAAAAATTCCTACTAATCGTCGCAACAACAATCGTCCTAGCCCTTTTTCTCACAAATGTATCGCTCCTATTTACGAGCGATAAAATTGTCCGATCAAAAGCAATCAATGAGTATGAAACTGCAAAACAAGATGACCTACGAAAAACACTCGAAACAGCAGGTGTGGTCAAGCCAACTGAACAATATACAATTCGATATAAATCGGACCTTGGAGACATCGCCACTCTGCATGTTGTGGAAGGGGATACAGTGGAGGAAGGCACACCACTTCTAGATTACAACACTGAATCTCTTGATGGAAAAATTGAACAGTTAGAAGGCCGGAGTGAAAGGCTAACAGACGAAATTATGACCCTGGAATCAGAAATAGCATCACTTCAATCAGAGCTTGACAGCTATACAGAGTCATCGGATTTTCAATCAGAGCTCGACACCTACACAGTGTCAACGGATCTAGAAGAAGATGAAGATTCTAACAATAATGAAGACATCCTAAACATCACCCAACAATTAAACAAAGAAAACCAAATACAACAATTGCAACAAAAAATCGAAGACATCAACCAAGAGATCGAACAAGCCTACACAGAAAAAGGAATCTACACGATCACAAGCAAAATGAGCGGGAAAATCATAAAAGTAAACCCTTACGCAGAAAACGACAACGAAGCCATCATCACAATCCAATCAGATCAACCCTACCTAATTGAGGGGGAAATCTCAGAAAAAGACACAACCAAAATACTAGAAGGCCAAAAAGCACTCATTACAGCCTCGGTTGTACCAGATCAAACCCTAGAGGGAACAGTGGACAAGCTAACGATGATCCCACTGACAACACCTTCTATAGAAGAAAAAACATTCTACCCATACACAATTCAACTAACAAAACCTGCCGAAAACTGGCGCCACGGCTATCATGTTAACGTACAAGTCGTTCTAGAGGAAAAGGAACAAGCCATCATCATACCTGAAAGCTCCCTCCAAAAAGAAGGAGAAAATCACTATGTTTATGTAATTAATAACGGACAGATTCTAAAAACAAAGGTCGAGCTAGGCCTCAAGGTCAACACCAAGCAAGAAGTCATAAAGGGTCTTGAAAAAGGCGAGCGACTCGTCATCGAGCCTTCGGAGATAATGCAAGACAAAATGAACCTTTACACGACGCTAAAACATAACCAAATTAGTAAAAAGGCGATGAAAGACTTTTCCGCAGAAGAAATTGCCAGGCTTGTGTTGAGTGGGGTAGTTGAAAAATAGGAGCCTGGGTCTGACACCGATGCACCCTCAGTACAGAAAACGGGTGCCTGGCACCTACAAAGCGCCATCCAAATCTATCTGTCACCAATCCAAAGTGGTGCCAGGCACCCAAAACCCCAGCCGGAGTGTGTTTTTAGACAGCACTTACAAATTGTGTCGTTAAAATTAGATTGCTACAGGAAAGTTTTTCTAATAAAATGGGAGTAGTTCAAAAGTCGCGCGAGGTGAGTGTAATGTTCTGTTCTAAGTGTGGTGTTGAAAAATCCCAAAAATCAAAATTTTGTTCAAACTGTGGAAAGTTGGACAAAAAGAAATCTAGAAAACTATTCATTCTATTACTATTTGTAATGATCGTATGTATATCTGTGTTTATCGTCCTAGGTTTTCAATTGAAACATATTATTCCAGAAAAAAATCTAGCCAGTTCTGAAGTTGAAAAAGTTGAAAAAGTTGAAAAAGAGGTAATTCAACAAACAAAGGTAGAGGACCCTAAACAAATTATTGTCGAAAAAGTGATTGAAAAGGAACCAGCGCTAGATGCTACAAAAATTATTAATGATTCTCAATCAAAAGTGTATACAATTTTAACCGAAACTAGCCAGGGTTCAGGCTTCTTAATCAATCATAATGGAGATATTTTAACAAATGCGCACGTTGTAGAAGGTAGTTTAAACGTTTCGGTAAAGAATAAAGAAGGCCAAGAATATTCAGGTGAAATTATTGGTTACAGCAATACGATTGATGTCGCGGTTATTAGAGTCCCTGGACTTGCAAACTTAGATCCTCTTCAATTAGAAAGTCAGACACCAGCGAAGATTGGGGAAGAAGTCATAGCACTTGGGACACCACAAGGCTACGAAAATACAGCAACCTTAGGAAACATTAGTGGAGTTAACCGAACCTTTACTATCGAACCATTTACATATGAAGGAGTCTATCAAACCTCTGCACCAATCGCACCAGGTAGCAGTGGTGGACCACTCTTAGAGAAAAAAACAGGGAAAGTAATTGCAATTAACTCAGCCCGGGATGAAAGAGAAATGAACATCGGATTTAGCATACCATTGTATTCAATTTTTGAAACTGTAACGGTATGGGTAAACAATCCAATGAGTGAAGACGAGATCATTGCCTACTTCTATGACGAAGCGGGTGACTACTATTATCAAGACTATTATAGCGAATACGGCTACTTTGATAGTGGTGAATACAGTGAAGATTATTCATCGTATTATGTCATTCCAGATGATGATAGCGCGTACGAAAGTTATGAATATGAAGAGCAATATGAAGAAGAGTACGAATACGAAGAACAATATGAAGAAGAATATGAGTACGAAGAGCAGTACGAGGAAGAATATCAGGAAGAGAATTATAGCGAAGAGCAGGAACAAGAAGATCCAACTAGTGAAGAGTCTTTTGAAGTGGATGATGCACAAGAAGTTACAGAAGATGTGATTCTCTCAGAAGACGATGCATCAAATCCAACAGAAGGCACTACTAATGAAGAAATCATAATAGAAGATGGTTCATTAGATTCAGAAGAATCTAGCTCTCCTTAAGTTTAACAAAAAACCTTGAAGTCCACTGCGCTTCAAGGTTTTACTAATTCTATCAAAGTGAGTCTACTCCGACATAATTCGAATCAAATCATACTGATAAAAGCGACGGTTCCTTTGGCGGTCGTCTCCGATAATTAGTAATCAACTATAAATATGGTGTGATTCGAATAATCATTTTTTGTTTGATATAATATTAAGAAATTATTAAAAAGAAAGAAGAAGCTACTACATAAAAAAGCAAAAGAAAAATAGGTGTGAATTATATGGCAATTAAAACGTTGTTTATTGCTCCCTATCCAGCTATGACTCATTTAATTGAAGAATGCAGGTTAGAGGAGCATGAGTTAGAGATAGATATTAAAGTTGGTAACCTACAAGACGCAATTCCCTTAGCAAAGAGCGGTGAGATTCAAGGGTATGATGCAATTATTAGCCGGGGAGGGACGGCTAAACATATCGAAGCAGAGGTAGGTATTCCTGTCATTGATGTCCATGTTTCGGGATACGATATGCTTAGAGTGTTAACGTTAGCCAATGATTTTCCTGGGAAAAAGGCAATTGTTGGTTTTTCTAATATAACGCTCGGAGCTAAGTCGATAACCAACTTATTGGATATAGAAGTTGAAGTGTATACAGTAGAAAAAGCCGAAGAAGTAGATTCTCTCGTGAAACAACTTAAACTAGAAGAGTATGAGTTGATCATGGGTGATGTGGTTACAATAGATGCCGCCACGAAACACAATCTTGAGAGCATCCTCATTCAATCTGGGCGGGAAGCAATATTTGAAGCATTTCAAAAGGTAAAGTCAGTTCATCGTTTACATAAAAAGAAACTGTGGGAAGTTACATTTTTGAATGCGCTCTTAGAAGATTTAGCTTCAGATTTTATCGTTTTTAACGATGAAGGTGAGGTCATGTATAAGAATTGGAAGACGTTCGACTCCTGTCCAATTTCTATAGACCAACTTAAAGCGACAATTCAATTAGGTCAACTAGCTCTAGAAGTAACGGTCTTAGTAGATGCTAGGCAGAGAAAGGTAAAACAGAGTGTAGTAGAAAAAATAATTGATAATAAAACTTACTACTTAATTCATTATTCTGTGCTTGGAGATGGAATTCAACAACAAGAACTCCAGGTCGAATCAATTGCGCAGCTACCAATGCTAATTATGCAAAGCGAGACAATGTCTAAATGTGTAACCTCAATTGAAAATCGGATAAAATGCAATTTGTGGACTCTATTAGGTGAAGAGGGCACAGGAAAAAAGATCATTGCAAATTATATTCATTATAAAAAGCACCAAGGTAACGGTCTCTTTGCTAGTGTAACAGCAAAAAGTGCCCTGAAAATGATAGATACAATCGATCCTGATATTCGAACTATTTATTTAAATGAACTGGAAAGATTATCACAGGAAGAAAAAATACAGCTCAAGTCTTTGATAATCGAGTGGATAAAAGAAAAAGTAAACATAATTATCGCTATACGACAAGAGGATACGTCTTTCCAATCGATTATCTTTCACGATGAAAATGTACGAGTGTCAATTCCTGCATTGCGAGAACGACTAGAGGACATTAAACCCTTAACAACGTACTTTATCGCTTCCTTTCACGGTGAATTAGGTACATCAGCTATTAAAATTAAGGACAATGCAATGAAATTATTGGAGCAGCATTCTTGGCCTGGGAATGTTGCTGAATTAAAGACTCTGCTTAAAGATGCTGTGCTTGAGGAAAAAGAATATGTGATTGGCAAAGAATTAATTTCGGGGCTTCTTGGAGAAAAGCAAAAGGAAACATCTAGTCATACGGGTGAGTTTCTTAACGGCACATTGGATGAAATAGAAAAGCGGATAATCGATGCAATCATGCTAGAAGAAAATGATAATCAAACAAGAGTAGCGGAAAGGTTAGGGATTAACCGTTCAACGTTATGGCGTAAGCTGAAACAATAGTTTCGGCTTTTTTGTCGTTGCAGGAAATTATAAAATTCTGATCTTTCGTTAGCGTTTTTGTTCTGGAATGTTTAAATTTGCAACAATTTTATATTTTTGTGTTGTATATTACAATGAAAGCATTTACAATAACACTTGTAAGCGATTACCCAGAAAAAATAAGTGTTTAATATTGAAACAATACAAAAGGAGTGTAATAATTATGAAGATAAAAGCAACGTTAGATCGAATTCCTGGAGGTATGATGGTTGTTCCGTTGTTAATTGCAGCGGTACTTAATACATTTGCTCCTGATTTACTTCGAATTGGAAATTTTACTGAAGCACTATTTGTAAATGGTTCAAGTACATTAATTGCTTTATTCCTGCTATGTACTGGCGCACAAATTAACGTAAGGTCTTTCGGTGTTTCAGTTGGTAAAGGTGCGACTCTTTTAGCGACGAAATGGGCAGTCGGTGCAATTTTCGGATTAGTTGCCTATATGTTCGCAGGTGACAACGGCTTATGGTTTGGGTTAGCGCCAATCGCAATTATTGCTGCAATGACGAATAGTAACGGTGGCTTGTTCGTTGCACTTGTCGGTCAGTACGGAAGCAAGGAAGACCGTGCAGCCTATTCACTATTAGCATTAAATGATGGACCTTTTCTAACGATGGTTGCATTATCCGTTTTTGGGGCAATGGGCTTTGTTGATGGGATGTTCTCATTCGTATCATTCATTTCCGTTTTGCTTCCAATCTTAGTTGGGATGGTATTAGGTAACTTAGATGAAGAAATGCGTGACTTTTTTGATAAAGGAAGCTCAATGTTGATTCCATTTTTCGCATTTGCACTTGGGATGGGAATTGATTTTAGAGCCATTGTTGAAGGTGGATTATCAGGAATTATTTTAGGTATTTTAACGGTTTTTGTAACTGGTTCAGCTGGTTATTTCGTATTTAAAGCATTGAAATGGAATCCGATCGTTGGTGCTGCTGAAGGTTCAACTGCTGGAAATGCAGTAGCAACTCCTGCTGCGATTGCGGCTGCAAATGTCTCGTTTGCTGCATTTACAGACATTGCAACCGTACAAGTAGCTGCTTCTACAGTGACAACAGCCATTTTACTTCCCTTATATGTAGGGTTTTTAGTGAAAAGGTTAGAGAAAAAGGGATATACATTCGATCAAGGAAATATGACGAAAGTAGACGTCTAAAGGTGTGATAATGGTGACAAACAGAATTGGAATTATAGCAGATGATTTAACTGGAGCAAACGACTCGGGCGTTCAGTTAGCGAAAAAAGGATTATCATCTACAGTCGTACTCGATTATCGAAAAAGTGATATTCACTCAAATTCAGATGTGTTAATTGTTGATACGAATAGCCGCGCGATAGGGGAATATCAAGCATATGAAGCAACTATCCAAGCGGCCTCACTTCTACTTCAAAAGGGGTATCAACATCTATATAAAAAGGTAGATTCCACGTTAAGAGGAAATATAGCAGTAGAACTAGCAGCAGTTGAATCTGTATATCAGCCGGAAGTAATTGTGATTGCACCAGGATTTCCTAAGTTAAATCGTCAAACGATTCAAGGACATCATTATGTAAATGGTACACTCATTACAGGGACAGAATTTGCGAAAGATCCTAAAACACCGGTAAAGGAAAGTTTTATTCCAACACTACTTCAAGGCGATAGTTATAGAAAAATAGCTCTTGTCGACTCTGCATTATTGAAGCAGCCGACAGTAAAGGTTACTGAATCTATTCATATATCCATTCAAGAAGGTCATACTTGGTTTGTATGTGACAGTGAGACAGAGGTAGATTTGAAAAAAATTGCTGAAGTATTTACTGGACTGAATAAAAGAGTTATTTGGGCTGGTTCGGCTGGATTAATTGAATATTTACCAGAAGCTTTGCGGTTAACTTGTTCAGTAGGGAAAGAGCAAGAATCGCTGTTAAGTGAAAAAACGTTAACTGTTTCAGGTAGTTTGTCCGAGGTTACAAAACAACAGTTACTCAAAGTGGAAGGGCTATCAGAATCCTTTTTTATTGAAGTAGATCCAATTGAGTTAGTAAACCAAACTTTTGATGTGAAACATTATAGTAAAAAAATAAGAGAACAGCTTGATAAAAATCATTTCGTCCTATATGTAGATGGATCTAAGCACAATCGTCTTGCCGCCAAAAAGGCAGGAGAAGACATTGGCTTAACTCTTACAGAAGTGAGTGAGTTGATTTCTAAGGGATTGGGGTTAATTTCCAAAGAGTTGTTATCTACCTTTGCTGACATCAATGGATTGGTTCTAACAGGTGGGGATACAGCAAAAGCAGTTTGTTCTGAGCTTGAAATTACCGAAATGGACCTCTATTCAGAGGTAGAGCCAGGACTTCCATTCGGGAAGCTTCGTAGTGAGGAAAAAAGCTATTGGGCTGTTACAAAGGCTGGCGGATTTGGAAATGAGCGGTCGTTGGTAAAGGCGTTAACATTTATGACGAGCAAGAGGAAGGTGGAACAAATATGAATCAAATGAAACCGGTAATTGGAATTACAATGGGTGACGCTGCAGGAGTTGGGCCGGAAATTATTTTAAAAAGCCTTGAAAAAGAGGAAATGTATGAAATCAGCAACCCATTTGTTATAGGAGATAGCAAGATTCTTGAGCGTGCAAAAAGCTTTATTAACAGCGATTTAGTGATTGAATCTGTACCTGCAGATGCACTGGCTGAGCTTTCTTATCGGTTTGGAACAGTGTATTGCTTGGACCTAGATCTGCTACCTGCTGATTTACCAATTGGAGAAGTATCTTCACAAGCTGGACATGCAGCATTTGAATACTTGGCAACAGCGATTCAATTAGCAAAAGAAAACAAAATTGATGCCATCTGTACAGCTCCATTAAATAAGGAAGCCTTACACAAAGGTGGACATAAATACCCAGGTCACACTGAAATCCTTGCTGATCTAACAGGAACAGAAGACTTCTCCATGATGTTATCTGCTCCTAATTTAAAAGTGATACATGTCACAACACATGTAGGGATAATTGATGCAGTAAAATTGATTAACCCAGAGCGTGTTTATCATGTCATTAAACTAGCTCATGATACGTTACAAAAATCAGGTATTGAATCTCCGAAGATTGCTGTTTGTGGAATTAACCCACATGCAGGAGAAAATGGCTTGTTTGGATATGGAGAAGAAGAGGAAAAGGTCATTCCAGGTGTTGAGAAAGCGCATGGAGAAGGTATCAATGTCGTCGGCCCACTGCCAGCAGATACCTTATTCTTCCGAACCGTTCGTGGCGATTTTGATATTGTCGTAGCAATGTATCATGATCAAGGGCATGGTCCTGTTAAAGTTCTAGGATTAGACGCAGGAGTCAACATTACAGTCGGCCTACCAATTATCCGCACAAGTGTCGATCACGGAACTGCCTTCGATATCGCAGGAAAAGGCATTGCTGATGAAAAGAGTTTAATGGAAGCGATGCGTCAAGCGGTGGAGTTGGCACCGAAGAAGAGTTTATAAAAGGATGGAAGCCCCCTCGTGAAAATGAGGGGGTTTTCAATTTATGGTTGTGATAGGTGGATATACATTGTCACTATGTTACATCAAAACAAAAGGATGTACATAGCCTATCCACCTCACTAAAGGAGATGGTGTATTAAAAACTAACTTTTAGAAAGTTGTTTTCGTCAGCTGTTAATATATACTTTGGGATCCTGTCCACATCTGAAACTTGAAAAGAAAGACCGAATCTGTATGATAGATTTGAAAGCGCTTTAAAATTTTCTTCAATAGCCCTTGCAAAGTAATCGATACTTATTTTATACTAGTTTATGAAAACGATTTACATTAAGGGGGTTTATTTGATGAATAGTTTCTTTGAAAAAGCACAACAATTTGGGAAGTCTTTTATGCTGCCGATTGCTGTTCTTCCGGCTGCAGGGCTCTTACTGGGGATAGGGGGAGCGCTATCAAATCCGAACACGATCAAAGCATATCCATTTTTAGATGTGACTTGGTTGCAATCAATTCTTACGATTATGTCGAGTGCAGGGAGTGTTGTATTTGCTAATCTCGCATTATTGTTTGCTGTCGGGCTTGCTGTTGGTTTAGCAAAGAACGATAAAGGGACAGCAGGATTAGCAAGTGTACTTGCTTTTCTTGTTATGAATGCAACGATCAATGCAATGCTAACGATTACAGGGAGATTGAATCTAGAAAATCCAGCTGCAGTTGGTCAAGGAACAGTTCTAGGTATTCTTTCTCTGGAAACAGGCGTTTTTGGTGGAGTTGTCGCTGGTATACTAGCTTCATGGTTACACAATCGATACAATAAAACAGAGCTACCACAGTTCCTCGGATTTTTTAGTGGATCACGTTTTGTTCCAATAATTTCTTCGTTTGCTGCTATTTTTTTAGGAGTGCTTATGTTCCTCGTTTGGCCGTTTATCCAAAGTGGAATCTTCCAATTGGGAGGCCTTGTCGAAGCTACAGGTTATGTTGGGACATTGATTTATGGATTTGTTCTTCGGATGCTTGGACCTTTCGGGCTTCACCATATTTTTTACATGCCCTTTTGGACAACAAGCTTAGGTGGATCACTCGTTATCAACGATCAGCTTGTTGAAGGGACGCAGCGTATTTTCTTTGCACAGCTTGGTGACCCTAGTGTTCAGCAATTCTACATTGGTACGTCACGATTTATGTCAGGTCGTTTTATTACAATGATGTTTGGCTTAATCGGTGCAGCCTATGCGATTTATCGTACTGCAAAACCAGAAAATAAAAAGAAAGTTCTTGGATTAATGGGCTCAGCTGCATTGACGTCCTTTCTGACAGGAATTACTGAGCCTCTTGAGTTCGCTTTCTTGTTCATTGCACCACTTTTGTATGTTCTACATGCTTTCTTTGACGGTTTAGCATTTATGATGGCGCATATGTTACAAATCACGATTGGGCAAACATTCTCAGGTGGTTTTATTGACTTTATTCTTTTTGGAATTCTACAAGGAAATGATAAGACGAACTGGATGCTCGTTCCGTTAGTCGGAATACCGTGGTTTTTCCTTTATTATTTTTCCTTTACCTTTTTTATTAAAAAGTTCAACTTGAAAACACCTGGTCGCGAAGAAAATAATGAAATTACCACAATCACAAACAAAAGCGAACGTGCAGGAATGATAATTGAAGGACTAGGCGGTAAAGATAATTTAGAAAATGTTGATTGCTGTGCGACCAGGTTGAGGGTAACAGTAAAAAACGTCGAGCTTCTCAATGAAGAAGTCTTAAAACAAACAGGTTCTAAAGGAATTGTGAAAAAAGGGAAGGGTGTACAAGTTATATACGGTCCTCATGTCACAATTATTAAAAATGAAATTGAAGAAATTGTAGGTGAATTAAATGCTGATTGAGATAAAGAAAGGGCTAATCGTATCATGTCAAGCTCTTGATAATGAGCCGTTACATGGCTCAAAGATTATGGCGAAAATGGCACTTGCTGCAAAACAAGGTGGTGCTTCAGGCATTCGCGCTAATTCAAAGGAAGATATTATAGCAATTAAAAAGGAAGTTGAGTTACCGGTAGTTGGAATCGTTAAGCGTAATTATGAGGATAGTGAAGTGTTTATTACAGCAACAAAAAAAGAGATAAACGAACTTATTGAAAGTGGCTGTGAAATGATTGCTCTTGATGCAACATTACGAACAAGACCGAATGGAGAACAACTTGAAGAAGTGATTGCCTATGCAAAAGAACTGAAACCTAGCATACAACTGATGGCAGACATTTCCTCTGTTGAAGATGCCATTCATGTAGAAAGTCTTCCATTTGATTGTGTTTCAACAACTCTTTACGGATACACAAACGAAACTAATGGGTGTAAACTATATGAAGATGATTTCAAATTTTTAAAACAAGTTGTTGAAAAGGTTTCTTTGCCAGTTGTGGCAGAAGGAAATGTGTTAACGCCAGAAATGGCTAAGCGCGTGCTTGATTTAGGAGCGCATGCCGTTGTAGTAGGTGGCGCCATTACGCGTCCTCAACAAATAACAACTCGTTTTATTGAGGGAATCAACTAGTCATTTGTTGAATAAAGGTAGTGATGATCATGGCAACATTATTGAAAGAGATTCAATCCAAATATTCCTCTTTTTCTGAAAAGGAGCGAAGAATCGCTGACTATCTTCTTAAAGAGGCGAAGGAAGCATCACAAAGTCATATTCAAGAGATTGCCAAGAAAACGGACGTTTCCGTTGCTACGATTACTCGTTTTGCTAAAAAGGTGTCTTGTAGTAACTTTGTTGAACTAAAGGTTAAACTTGGACGTGTGTCCCATAGTCAATCAACTGTACAAGTAGATGATATTGTCCAACGTCAATATGAAGAAATGTTTTTAGATATGCAGGAACTATCTGGAAATAAATCACTAGCTAATGTGCTATCTATGATCGAAAATGCAGAGCGTGTATTTATCTATGGTTTAGGTAGCTCAGGTCTTGCTGCACAAGAATTAAATTACCGATTGAGCAGAATGGGGTTTACTTCTGAAGCTGTGACGGACCCACATCTAATGATTATTCGCAGTACATTGTTAAACAAGGGGGATTTAATTCTGGTTTTTTCCCGTTCAGGTCAAACGAAAGACTTGCTAACATCGGTGAAAAAGGCAAAAGAGCGTGAGGTCAACCTTGTCAGTTTTACAGCTTACGGAGAAACCCCTCTAACAAAGCTATCCAATGAAGTATTATGGACGATGCATCCTTTGCGGAACAGCTATATCTCAACAGGTCTAGATATGAGTGCTTTGTTTCTCATTGATCGAATAAATTTGCACTTATTAGAAGATCCAGATCGTAGAAAAACATATGAAGAAACGGTGCAGGTTATCAAGGCAACTGTACATGAATTTGACTAACCCTCTTGCTAAAAAGAGGGTTTTTTGTGCTAGTTTTATTTGTCATCATCAAAAGAATCAAAAAAAAGCCGTTGAGTAACAACAGCCCAAAAATCAAGTACGCTGAATCACAGAGGAAGAATAACTTTGAATCATCTTCTGCAAAGTCTTGTGTCCGTCTCTTAATTTAATCGTTTCTTCAATGATTCTTTGGAATCCTTCTAAGTCTTTATCTGATGCATTTAATACGGACTTTGGGATAACCTCGGCGATTTGTTGGATGCTTAAGTCCCTGCTCACGAACAACGACCACCTTTCCTATCGTTTGTCGGACTTGTGTTTTGTCCTCTTTATTAATTTTTCGAAAGGGTGGTATTCTCCTGCAAATAGACCCAAAAATTTATCTACATATGTCACCAGTATTTTTAAAGAATTTATGAAAATTTTACTCCATCTATCAAAGTACGACGGAAAACCCGAAGTCTAAGACATTTAAGCAGGTCTCTGTCTGATAATATGTCGAATACTATTAAGTCCCCAAGTGCATTAACTCACCAGGGGAGCAGTACCACCAAACGCCTCGATCATTCTCTACTCAAACTGAACCTGCCACTTCTCCGGTACAAACATCGGCTCTTTCCGACCTAATATATGTAACACCATCTGCGAAACTAAAGCCCCGGGTCCGAGTGCTTGTCCTACACTAATTGTAGGGATCGTTTTATTCTCAATCCATCCGGTAATCTTTTCTTCCGTTGCATAGCTTGGTAGATAACTAGTGTAGCTTGAGGCCGGAAAGGTAATTCCTCTTAGATCTTCAATTGTGCAAGTATCTGGGATGCCGATATACTCCTCTAACTTCATGCCAACAGGTGAAAATGCTAACACTGAAGCACCAAAGCCTAATGCAACAGCTGTAATGATATGTAATTCTTTCTCGCGTGCAGCACGATGAAGGGCAACAGCCTCTGGTAGACAAAAGTAATCAATTGCATCAATAACGTAATCTGCACCTTCTAAAAATTCTTCAACGTTTTCCTCGTTAACACCTCCATAATAGAGAACAACCTCTAACTCAGGGTTAATCGCTAACAGATGATCCCTTAATGCATCAACCTTTAGCATCCCAACCGAATTGAAAGTTGCTGCACATTGACGGTTAATATTAGAAACATCAAAGGTATCCGGATCAGCCAGCACTAGTTTACCAACGCCCATTCTTGCGAGCAGCTCGGCTGAAAATCCACCAATACATCCACATCCAGCAATGGCAACCGTCGTCCCATGCAACCTGTTAATATCTTCTTCTGACATAATTCCTAGGTTTCTCTTAAATTGTTCTTTTATCATTATCGTGTTACCTCCATTACTTGTTTTTCAGTAGTTGTTAAAAATTCATACAGCTTTGGTCGTTGTTCTTTGAATTGAATCAATCCTTCTGGGATACTCAACGCACATGGAATCGACACGGATCCCAAATAAACCTTTGGTACACCAATTTCTTTAAAAAGAGAGCTGAAAATTCGGTTAAGATATCTATAGACCCGCTCATCAATGCAAGCAACCCAATGTGTAATGCCATTCTGTATCGAATATTGAAAAATAGTCCGGATCAAATGAACGCCAACGTCATGAGTAGGTAGCTTTGTAAAAGCGCTCATTTCAACATATTTTTGCTTGTCTAATTTGATTAATCGTGCATAATCAATATCATAAATATCAAAATTCGCAAGCGTAGGAAGCTGATTGATTGGTTTAAAAATAAGGCGAATTACCCCAACCACTTGATCCGTGGCTCTCTCTTGTGCGACAAAATAGACGGAATCCTTCTCATACGGATCGACTTCACCCTCTGTGAAAAATCCTACTTCCTCATAGCGTGAACGGTGTAACTGAATTGCCGCCTCTCTAACTTTGTTTAATGCAATGCCAAAATGGTACTGATTCTTCTCTGCCATTTCAAACTCTCCTTTTTCTAGTAAAATGGTCCTTGCAATCTCTACTATATAAGGAGTTGTCGCAATGTGGCGAAAAATTTAGTGAAAATTCAATAAACCCAACGAATCATGTCAGAAAATGATACAATTTAAGTGAATTAGCTCATAGACTAGGGGATACAACACGATGGAAACAGAAAAAAAGCTCTATGAAGAATACCTTCATGAACACCGCTCTAAAGTAACGACCTATCTTTTCAGGATCAATGGCGTTTTTCTACTATTAAGCTGCACTTGGAACTTAGTGTTTCTGCTATGTGATTTACATTACTCAAGAGCCAATTTGCCGGTGCTAGTAATTTGTCTGGGGCTCCTAATTCTACTAGCAACAGCCATTCGTTATTTAAAACCACCAACAAAAATCAGCCAACACATTATGTTGACCTATTTTACTGGACTATTGATCGTGCTCTACTTCGAATCGGGATATAGTGAATCCTGGAGTTTCTTTCTCCTCTTACCACTTCTCGCAGGTATTTATGGAGAACGAAGACCATTAATTTATTATTCATTCCTTGGCTTGTGTGCGATGTCGTACTTAAGTTACCGTACACCCACCAGTACATATGTGCCAGACAACATCGATATATCGAACCGAATTTTAGTTTATCTTATCCTGGCAACATTTAGTTTTCTGCTGCTGAGAACTCTACATATTATTTATACAAAACAGGTCAACACGGCCATTCAATCAATGGAAACGACGATTGAAGAGGTTGTCAATAGTTTCATAGTATCAGTCGAGGCAAAAGATCAATACAGCTTCGGACACAGCGAGCGAGTTAGTAAATACGCAGTCGCTCTAGCAACGCAGCTACCAGACTACCCAAAGGAAGACTTACAAAGACTAAGATTAAGTGGCCTGCTTCATGATATCGGAAAAATTAACATACCAGAAAACATCCTTACTAAAACGGAAAAGCTAACAGACGAAGAATTCGAGGTAATAAAAACACATACAGTCGTCGGAGCTAGAATGGTCGAACGAATTGAAAGATTGCAAGCATTAAAGAGTGGTGTCCTCTACCATCATGAACGCTGGGACGGCAAGGGCTATCCTTCAAAACGAAGCGGAGAAGCCATTCCATTAGATGCAAGAATTCTAGCAGTAGCAGACGCATTCGACGCCATGACCTCGAGCCGCTCCTACCGAGCGGGGATGTCAATAGATGAGGCATTCAAAAGACTAGAAGAGGGAAGAGGTTCGCAATTTGATCCGAAGCTAATTGACGGGTTAGACTATGTGAAACTGGACTTTAAAAGAATTTATAAAGACTCTAATGATCCTATTAAGGAGTTTGAGATGTTAACAGACTTCTTTTAAAGAGCACGACTAAAAGAAGTAACACCATATAGTAAAGGTGTTACTTCTTTTTATAGTTCATAAATTAATGACTCTCAAAAGAAACCAAATCCGCAACAAGAATATACCGATCCGGCGCCGCTCCAATAAAATCAAACGGATAACAAGTCGAAACGGTCAAAGTTGCTTTCGGCTTAGGAACAATAACCGTCCGATCATCTTTATCGACGATCCGTACCTTTCTGACCTTATACGTAAATTCCCCTGCAGAAGTGCGAGTAATTAAAATATCGCCCTTCCCAACCTCACCAAGCTTACGAAAAACGGTATCGCGGTGTCCTGAAAGAACTGAGTTATCACTTTCTCCAGGCAAGACACTTCCTGCATAGTGTCCAACACCCTTTTCCAACTCATCTTCATCTGTGCCGTGATAGATGGGTAAAGAAGCTTCGAGCTTAGGGATAACAAGCTCGCCAATATCTTCTCCTTTTTTCGGGCGTATTGGATAAAGAAGTTCCTGATCTTGACCTTCCTTGTCAGCGACTTCCTCGTTAGATGCTGTGGAGTCTACTTGTGTTTTCTCTTCCACAGCATCAATCTGACCAGTCTTAAAGATCAGATACCCCTTCAAAAAGCTATACGCACTCGTGCCACTAAACCACAGGCCAAACACAATGAAACAGGTTGCTATTGAAAGAAGAACCAAACGCGTATTGCGCTTGCTTCTTCTTTTGTTTGCTCTTTTCTTCATGTATTAATACCCTTTTACTTTAATACGGCGAAATAACACAACACCAGCTAACGCAATAACAAAGCCAACTAAAGTGTTTGCAACATAATCAGAAGCTGTGTCAGGAAGCTTTCCACCTTTAACTGTTTTAACAGGTTTGCTTGTTGTTTTTTCTGTAACAATTTCTTCTGCTTGTTTAATATCTTTACCAGTTTCCTTTATTAAATCAGAGCCAATCATATCTGCTGTTAACAAAATATCAGCTAGGAAGTCACCTTGAGTGTTATAGACTTCCATTAACAAATCATAGCCTTCAGTTGTATCCATTGTCATAAGAGTTTGAAAAGATACAGGTTTCTTTTCATTATCATTTACGAGATAATACTTTGTTTCTAACTGAAACAAATGGAGCATTTCACTAAAAATATCTAAAAGCTCAGCTGTTTGTTCGGCAGAAAGTTCTTCAGCTGATTCAAATTCTTCAAATGCCATCATTCGATCACTTAACTCAAGCAGCTTATCAAGAAAAGCAGGATCTTCAAAATCTAATGTTTCAAGGTGAGCAAATAGAGATTCTAGCTCCTCTTCTGTTAAGCCAAGCTCTGTAAAAAGCGAGTCAATCTCATCAAGGTAGTCATCACCGTTTATATAAAAGTCTACTGCTAATTCAAGGTCTTCAATAAATTCATAGTCATCAAGAGAATCCTCGTTTTCAATTAAAAATTGCTCTAGTTCTTCAACTGATGCAAATCCGTAATCATCTAGAAGTGTTTGGAGATTGTCATCATCTATCGGAGTGCCCTCATAACCTACATCATTTAAATAGGAGTCAACATAAGAGTCTAGTTCTTCATTAAAGATAAGGTAAGTGCCATCTAAAACATCTTCACCTTCCTCAATGTCACCGTATTCAACTAAAAGTGCATTAAGTTCATCACGGGTTAATTCGTATTTTACTAATACAGACTGAACTCCTTCTTCCGAAAGAGGTGTTCCAAGCTCATCAATTGATTCAAAATAATCCAAAGGCCAATCTTTGCTTTCAAGATAATCAATGTAATCTTGCTTGTCCCATTCTATCTCAACCAAAAATTGGTCAAAGTCGGGGTCATTCGACTCAATAGCGAAAGACGAAACAGGTAATACGCTAAAGCTAAATACAACAGCCAATAAAAGTGTTAATAAGTACTTCATATCCTACCCCCATGGTCAAATTCTTTCTAATTTCTAGAATAGTATAATTCGGTAACTTGTTTTTGGATATAGGTATTTTTAACCTTAAAAAACCATTTTTTGAAAACAGTAAATTATTTCGTTCTATTAAGGGAAATCTTAGAGTCTATGGATTTCTAGCCTCATTGTATGTAAATCAAAAAGGCAACTTAATAATACTTTCTAATGATTCTACTAGTAGGTAGAGATCTTTGAAAACAACGTAAAGAAACACGGGCTTAAAAAGTAAACACCTTTAGTGTAAAACCAGGAGAAAGTGAACAACAAACAGGTCTCTCAATCGATATTACAACCGCTAGTGTTCAATACACACTAAAAGGTTCATATGTACATACGAAAGAGGAAAGCCACGCAGCAAATTATGGATTTATCATTCGTTACCCAAAAGGTTAAGAGAGCATCACGGGGTGTATATCCGAGCCTTGGTATATTCGTTGTGTTGGAGTAGAGCATGCGAAGTCTATGAAAAAGTAAAAGCTGGTGTTTGAAGAGTATAAATAAAATAATCCCAAAGAACTATAAAATATAAAGCGATTTCAGACGATAATAAACAAGGGATCGTTCGACAAAGGTCGACATCGTTACAAAACTTATATATAGAACCACATCAGGGGGAAATAAAATTGAGTCAGTGGATTACTCCAGAAGAAATGGAACGCAGAAGAGAAATGAAAAAGAAATTGGTAACATTCTCATTACCAGTAATAGCGATTATTTTTGCTGCAATCATCACAGTTTTAGCAAATAGTATGTAAGTCCTAAAGACCGTCTTGACACGGTTTTTTTTTATGGAATTATTTACACGACAAAAACTCACACTTTCTTTACAATTTCTTGCTATTATATTACAAGGAGACACAAACAGGTGTCGAAAGGTCAAAGAAGGGTTACCTTTTTTGTAAGAAAATGTAGAAATGTGCGTAGTCTCATATTATAATAGGCTATGTGTTTTTAAAATGACTAACAAAAGGTTCGACATAAAACAAAAGCGGAGGTCATCATGGAAGAAACAATCAGCTTGAAGGAGCTGTTTCAAACAATAAAGAAACGCCTTTCACTCATCATAATCATAACGGCACTTGCCACAGCAACAAGCGGAATTATTAGTTATTTTGTCCTAACGCCAATTTACCAGTCGTCGACGCAAATCTTGATAAACCAAGAAAAAAGTGATCAACAAGCATACAACCCTGCAGAAGTACAAACAAATCTCCAATTAATTAACACTTATAACGTTATTATTAAAAGTCCTGTTGTTTTGGACAAGGTGATTAGTGAATTGGGACTAGATATGTCTGTAGATGATTTAAATGAATCGATCTCAGTTTTAAGTGAGCAAGATTCTCAGGTCGTAAACATTTCTGTTCAAAATGCAAGTCCACAATTAGCGGCAGATATTGCTAATTCAGTAGCAAAAGTGTTCCAAAAAGAAATCGTAGAAATTATGAACGTCAACAACGTCAATATCCTTTCAGAAGCACAATTAGGAGAAGATCCTTCACCTGTCAAACCGAAACCTGCCTTAAATATGGCGATTGCGTTTGTGGTGGGGATGATGACAGCAGTAGGAGCAGCATTCTTACTTGAGTTCTTAGATAACACGATTAAAAATGAACAGGATATAGAGAAGCAATTAGGATTGCCTGTTTTAGGTGCAATTACACGTATAGATATGGAAACGGAAATGAAGGAGCAAGAAAATAACCCAATAGCTAACAGAACGCGAGGTGAGTCTCTTGGCTCGTAAGGATCGTAAACAGATTTTTCAATTACAAAGTAGAAGCTTAATCTCAATGACTAACCCGAAGTCTCCAATCTCAGAGCAATACCGTACAATTCGAACAAACATCCAGTTCTCAACGGTTGATGAGGAGATTCGTACAATGATCGTCACATCAGCAGGACCGGGAGAAGGAAAATCAACAACAACAGCTAACTTAGCGGCAGTTTTTGCACAACAAGGAAAAAGAGTTCTACTGATAGATGCAGACTTAAGAAAACCAACCGTTCATCTTACATTCCGTTCTGATAATCATGTTGGTTTAACAAACATCTTAACAAGAAAATCAACACTTGAGGATGCAGTAAGATTAACAGCGCAAGAAAACCTTTTTGTACTTTCAAGTGGACCAATTCCACCAAACCCGTCTGAGCTTCTTGGTTCAAAAGGAATGATGGCTTTTATTGAAGAGGCTAAAGAAACTTACGATATCATCATTCTGGATACACCTCCTGTACTTGCAGTAACAGATGCACAGGTATTGTCGAATTTAGTAGATGGAGTTGTCTTAGTTGTAAGTAGCGGAAAGACAGAGATAGATTCTGCTAAGAAAGCAAAAGAACTTTTAGATAATGCAAAAGCAAAAATATTAGGCTCTGTACTTAACAACAAAAAACAAGATGAATCAGCTCAATATTATTATTACGGGGGAAAATAGTCACATTTCGACAAAATACCCCCCTTTTCTTTGGCTAACTACCGTGTTACCATGAAAAATGTGTCAAATTATAGGTAAAAAGTTATATGTTTAATGCAAAAATAGATTTTGGAGGTGGAACGATTGATTGATATTCATAGTCACATTCTACCTGGTGTAGATGATGGAGCTCAGAGGTTAGTTGATTCAATCGATATGGCTAAAATGGCTGTTGAAGAAGGAATCACAAAGATCATCGCCACCCCCCATCATCAAAACGGAAAGTATACAAACAAAAAGGCAGACATCATTGAAAGAGTTGTAGAGCTTAACCACCAACTTCAAAAAGAGAATATAGCTTTAGAAGTTCTACCAGGTCAAGAAACACGCATTTACGGAGAAATACTCCAAGACTTGGAGAAAGATGATATTCTTCCTCTTAATCATTCAAACTACTTATTCGTCGAATTACCTTCTGGACATGTACCGAGATATACAGAGCAGTTATTATATGATATTCAGTTAAAAGGGTTGACTCCGATTATTGTTCATCCTGAGCGGAATGCAGAGGTTATGGAAAACTCAGACATATTATTTAACCTAGTTAATAAAGGTGCGCTTACTCAGGTTACGGCTGGGAGCTTGACTGGGCATTTTGGGAAGAAGATTCAGAAGTTTTCAATGCAGTTGGTTGAGGCGCAGTTGACACATTTTGTGGCTTCGGATGTGCATAATGTTTCGTCTAGGGCTTTTCGGTTGAGGGATTCTTATGCGAAGCTTCAAGCGGAGTTTGGTGGGCAGGCGGTTTATTATTTTCAGGAGAATGCGGAGTTGGTTGTGCAGGGGTTGACGGTTTATAGGGAGACGCCTGGGCGAGTGAAGAGGAAGAAGATTTTGGGGATTTTTTGATAAATTCCTTTGCTGAATTTTCATTATGACAATCTAAGGATTAATAATGCAGTTATATAATAGGAGAAAAACGATGAGTCACTTTAAAGATCTTCCCAAAACAATTCAGAAAACAGTTCGATACATCTATCAGGATGCACCTGCTGAAAAATTAATAGAGATTCAGAAACTATTAAATGATGTGATTGATAAAAGATTGAAAGATAAGATGAGTTAGTCTTTGTAGATATCTGATTAAAGAACACATAAAGTGTGATTTTTAATAAGATATTTATTTTTTGTAAAAATACTATGTAAAGAAGGGGTTAAGCTTGAGTTATTCAAAAAGAGTGTCATTGCTTATGACGCTGGATTCTCTTATTGTGATGTTTTCGATTTTTGTAGGATATTATATCCTACAGCCTTATTTTAGTACTTATACCCTTCAAATGTTAGTGATTAGTTCAATAACATTGCTTGTATGTCACCATGTATTTGCTTTTATTTATCGGCTATATCATAAGGCATGGGAGTATGCGAGTGTTGGTGAACTCGTTACGATCGTGAAGGCAGTTACTTATTCGATCGTAGCTACAGCCGGTGTTCAATTATTAATTAGTGGAAGTGCATTTATACGCGTTCTTGTCATAACGTGGCTCCTTCACATGTGTCTTATAGGCGGCTCTCGATTTTCTTGGAGAATTGTGAGAGATCGTTTTATAAAGTCAGAAGTAGTGAAGAAGAATGCGTTGATTGTTGGGGCAGGATCTGGAGGAACAATGCTAGTTCGCCAGTTGTTGAAGAACAATGATAGTGAGTTAAATCCAGTGGGTTTTGTAGATGATAATTTAACGAAACAAAAGCTCCAAATTTATGGGGTTACTGTATTAGGTAAGATAGAGGATATTCCTGAAATTGTGGAAAAAAATTCTATTGATCATATTATTATTGCGATTCCGTCGCTTAGTAAGTCAGAGATTCAGAGGATTTATCAAGAGTGTAGTAAAACAAAAGCACAGACGAAGATTATGCCGATGCTTGAGGATATTGTTACTGGGAAGGTTTCGGTTAATCAATTTCGTGATGTTCAGGTTGAGGATTTGCTTGGACGTGATCCGGTTGAGTTGGATATTCAGAGTATATCTAAGAAGCTTACTGGAAAGACGATTCTTGTTACTGGGGCCGGGGGGTCTATCGGGTCGGAGATTTGTCGGCAGGTGTGTAGGTTTAAGCCGAAGAAACTTTTGCTGCTTGGTCATGGAGAGAACTCAATTTATTCCATTGATATGGAGTTGAAAAATCATTATCAAGATGAATTTGAAATTATTCCAGTAATTGCGGATATACAAGATCGCCATAGAATATTTGATGTGATGGATGAGCATAACCCAGATGTTGTTTATCATGCTGCGGCTCATAAGCATGTGCCCTTGATGGAGTATAATCCGAAAGAGGCTGTGAAGAACAATGTGATTGGTACGAAGAATGTGGCGGAGGCGGCGGATACGTTTGGGGTGAGTACTTTCGTGCTTGTTTCTTCTGATAAGGCGGTAAATCCTACGAATGTGATGGGGTCTACGAAACGGATTGCTGAGATGGTGATTCAGGAGTTGGATAAGGAAAGTCGCACCAACTTCGTTGCTGTTAGGTTTGGGAATGTTTTAGGTAGTCGTGGGAGTGTTATTCCACTTTTTAAAAAGCAAATTCAAGAGGGTGGGCCGGTTACGGTTACTCATCCTGATATGACGAGGTATTTTATGACGATTCCGGAGGCTTCGCGATTAGTTATGCAGGCTGGAGCGCTTGCTCGTGGTGGAGAGATTTTTGTTTTGGATATGGGTGAGCCGGTTAGGATTGTGGATTTGGCGAAGAATCTTATAAGACTGTCTGGTTATACAGAAGAAGAAATTGGAATAAAGTATGCTGGGATTCGTCCTGGGGAGAAGATGTTTGAGGAGTTATTGGGCGAGAATGAGGTTCATGGGGAGGCTGTGTTTCCTAAGATATTTATTGGGAAGTCTGTGGAGTTTGATTATTCTACCGTGAATACTTTGATTGAGAATTATGATGGTTATGATATGGGATATATTAGGGATTACGTTTTGGGGTTAGCGAATAAGAATGAAGATATGTTAGTGAGAAATGTAAATTAATAGATGGGGTGAGTTAGATGCAAAAGGTGAGGAAAGCGATTATTCCTGCAGCTGGCTTGGGAACGAGGTTTTTGCTGGCGACGAAGGCGCAGCCGAAAGAGATGTTACCGATTGTGGATAAGCCTACTATTCAATATATTATTGAAGAGGCTGTTGCTTCAGGGATTGAAGATATTATTATTGTTACTGGTCGAGGGAAAAGAGCGATTGAGGATCATTTTGATAAGTCTTATGAGTTAGAGGAAACACTTGCTAAAAAGGGGAAGTTTGATCTGTTAGAGGAGATACAAGGGATTTCTAAGTTGGCGAATATTCATTATATACGTCAGAAGGAGCCGTTAGGATTGGGACATGCGATTGGGTGTGCTAGTCGGTTTATTGGGGATGAGCCATTTGCAGTGTTGCTTGGGGATGATATTGTTCATTCGCCTGGGAAGCCTTGTTTGAAGCAGTTGATTGATGTGTATGAGAGGTATGGTTCTTCTGTGATTGGGGTTCAGCAGGTGCCTGAGCAAGATGTTTCTAAGTATGGGGTGATTTCGATTGCCGCTGGAGAGATTGGTCGTAATGTATTTAATATTGATAATTTAGTTGAAAAGCCTAAGTTGGAAGATGCTCCTTCTAATTATGCGATTATGGGGCGTTATGTGTTAAAGCCTGAGATCTTCGATCTTCTTGAGAAGCAAAAGCCGGGGGCTGGTGGAGAGATTCAGTTGACGGATGGGATTAAGAAGTTGAATGGGATAGAGAGAGTAATGGCTTGTGAGTTTGAAGGGCAAAGATATGATGTTGGGGATAAGTTTGGGTTTATTAGGGCGACGGTGGAGTTTGCGTTGGAGAGGGAAGAGTTGAAGGGTGAGGTTTTGGAGTATTTGGGTGAGGTTTTGGGGAGAGAGGGAGTTGGGGTTTAGTAGATACTTAACTCTCTAGACCTTCGGTCTAGGTATGTATGTGTAAATATTTGTATTCGGTGATGTCTTCTTACCTGTATCAATGGGGGTACTCGGCTGGGCTGTGGGTGGTTTGCCTTAGACATTTGTTGTCGGTGGTTTGGTGTGAGGTGGGGTTGGATGCCCTCTATTTTTTTGTATAAATAGGCTTGGCTAGGAGGTGTGGAATGCTTCTTAGGAGGATAGTCAACGAGAGAAGAAATGAAAATGGATTAACTTTAATGGAAGTTTTAGTAGTTGTTGTTATTTTAGGAATAATTGCGGCTATCGCGGTTCCGTCTATACTTGGAATGATTGAAAAGGTGGAAGCGGATGTCTGTGCAGTAAATCGTTTGGAAGTAGAGCGGTTGTATGAGAGGGAGATAGTTTTGCATTCTAGCACGCATAGTGAAGTTTTATTTTCTGCGTTCATTCAAGAACATGTGTTAGAGCCCTGTCCTGTGGAAGGCGTGTATATGTATAAGGATGGAAATGTTGAGTGTAGTGAGCATGTTCATCACAGTGACAAGGAAGATGAGGGTGAAGAGGTTCCGTTTTTGTGATTGAGGTTTTGGGGTTGGAGTTAGGAGAGAAAGTTCTGGGGAGTACATCAATACTTTTGCCCTTTTTATTGAATGGTGAAGAGGAACTGACTATCGTAGTTAGATAGAATGCTAGAAACCTTGCGGGATAAGGGTTTTGGGCATTTTTAGTGAGTATAGTGAGAATTATAGATTGATTGAATGGTTTATATAATAGGAAGAAACTCGGTTAGAGTTGATAAAAAGAGAAATATCTATTTCGTATCTGCTTGATAGATTGAATAGATATTACGAGGTGGGTATCAGTAGTAGATGAGTTTAGTGGGTTAGTAGTTGGTTGGAATGAAAAAATAACAGATTCTAACTAAGTCCTAATCTACTAAAGAATAAATTTAAAGGAGTGTAGCTGGATGTATATGAAGATTAAAAGATTAATAGATATTATTCTTTCTTTAATTGGACTTATTGTATTATCACCGATTTTTTTAATTTTAATTATTGCTATTAAGCTCGAATCAAAAGGTCCTGTACTGTTTAAGCAAAAGCGTATTGGAATCAACAAGACCCATTTTAATATCTTGAAGTTCCGCACTATGAGAATAGATACACCTAAGGACACTCCAACTCATTTATTAGAGAACCCAGAGCAGTACATTACTAAAATGGGTAAGTTTTTGAGAAAGACTTCACTTGATGAATTACCACAAATCCGGAATATTTTTGTTGGTCAAATGAGTATTATTGGGCCAAGACCAGCACTTTGGAATCAGTTTGATCTTATCGCAGAGCGGGATAAGTATGGTGCTAATGATGTACCGCCTGGATTGACGGGTTGGGCACAGATTAATGGTAGAGATGAGCTTCCTATTGAGATTAAGGCAAAGTTGGATGGGGAGTATGTTGAGAAGATTAGTTTCTGGATGGATGTTAAGTGTTTCTTTGGGACCATCGTAAGTGTTGTGAAGAGGGATGGTGTGGTTGAAGGTGCGACTGGAACTAAAAGGGAAGTTGCAAGTACTAAGGAGAGTATTTCTAAATGAAAAAGATACTAATTACTGGGGAAAATAGTTATGTAGGTAAGAGCCTTGAGAAATGGCTTGGAAAATATCCTGAAAGATATTCAATAGATTCGATTAGCTTAAGAAATGATTCATGGAAGGAAAAAGAGTTTTCAGAATATGATGTTGTATTTCATGCTGTCGGAATAGCGCACATAAAGGAAACTAAAGAAAATGCGGATCTATATTACAAGATAAACCGTGACATGGCTTATGAAGTTGCTCAAAAGGCAAAAGGCGAGGGTGTTCAGCAATTCATATTTTTAAGTTCTATGAGTGTTTATGGAATTGAAACTGGTGTGATAGATAAAAATTCTCCTCTCAAACCCAAGACCAATTATGGGAAGTCTAAGCTTCAGGCAGAAGGTTTAATTAAAACTTTAGCAGATGAAAAATATAATATTGTAATTGTTCGTCCACCCATGATATATGGCAAAGGATGTAAAGGGAATTATAGTAGATTGGCAAAGATGGCACTGAAATTCCCTTTATTTCCAAGTATTGAGAATAAGCGCAGTATGATTTATATCGAAAATTTATGTGAATTTTTAAGATTTTTAATTGATGATTCAAAGAGTGGGATATTCTTCCCCCAAAATAAGGAATATGTGTGTACTTCAGAGATGGTTAAGATAATAGCAGAAGTACATGAGAAGAGAATTAGAATGATAAAATTACTTAATCCTTTGTTAAGATTAATAAATACTAGCACTTTAAATAAGGTGTTTGGAAACTTGTATTATGATAAAGAAATTTCTAATATTAAGAAGCACTATTGTCTCCTTGATTTTAAATCTACAATTTCAGAAACGGAAAAGAGGGTTAAAAAGTGAAGAAAGTACTGTTCGTTGCTACTGTGGTAAAAATGCATATAGAGGTATTTCATATCTCTTACTTAAAATGGTTCAAGGATAATGGATATGAAGTACATGTTTGTGCAAAAAACGATTATGAAAAAAAAGAGAACTGTGACATCCCTTACTGTGATAGATATTTTGACCTCCCATTTGAACGTTCACCATTAAATTTTAAAAATATAAGTGTTTACAAGCAACTTCAGAACATAATTGAGTCTAATGATTATGAAATTATTCATTGTCACACTCCTATGGGTGGAGCTTTGACAAGATTAGCTGCAATCAAAGCTCGTCGAAAAGGTATGAAAATTATATATACAGCTCATGGTTTTCACTTTTTTAAAGGTGCTCCAATAAAAAACTGGTTGATTTTCTATCCAGTAGAACGCTGGCTGTCTAGATACACGGATATCCTTATTACTATAAACAAAGAAGATTATGATATGGCAAGTAGGTTTAATGCAAAAAAAATGGCTTATGTACCTGGTGTTGGAATCGATGTCAAAAAGTTCGAAAAAGGAAATGTGGATCGAGAGAAAAAAAGAAACGAAATTGGAATAAGGAATGAAGCAGTTGCTTTACTATCAGTTGGAGAACTTAGTAAAAGAAAAAATCATGAAGTCGTGATTAGGGCTTTGGCAAGAATAAATAATCCTAACATTATTTATTTTATATGTGGTCAAGGAGATTTAGATGGATATTTGCAGAAAATTTCTAAAGAGTTGAATGTTGATGTTAGATTTTTGGGTTTTAGAAAGGACATATTTGAGATATGTGCAGCTACTGATATATTTGTCTTTCCTTCTTATCAAGAAGGTTTACCGGTTGCCTTAATGGAGGCCATGTCTGCTGGGTTAGCAGTAGTTTGTTCCCGAATAAGGGGTAATACTGACTTAATTGAAAATGGTGCAGGTGGATATTTAGTTGATCCAGGAGATATAGACGGATTCAAAGAGAAAATAGAGACATTGGTTAATAACAAACAGATGTGTATAGATATGGGAGATCATAACATTAAGGTAGTAAAGGAATACGACAAAGAAGTTGTTAATAAAAAAATGGAAAATATATATCTTAGAATGTAGAACCATATGTAAACTTAATGTTGTTACTTTAAAACTGTTGGTAGAATTGAAGCAAATTCATATTTTGCCGCGAAAGACAGTAGAGGATCATGGAACTGTTGCTGCAACGAGTGTAGTAACAAAATACGTTAAAATTGTACAGCTTATTATGGGTTCACCAGCGAGAAAAAACATAAATTTACCAAAAGGCCATTTGTTAAGGAATAAAAGTTAAAATATTCATTGAGGAGATTTTATGAAAATTGCATATGTAGTAGCTGAAAATTTAAGTAAAGAACATGGGGTTTCTAAAAAGATATATAACCAGATAAAGTTCTGGACAGAATCAAAACATGAAGTGAAGTTATTTTACTTTTCTAACAAACCATTAAATTCGATGTTTAAAGAGATAGAGCACACGGTTATAAACTACAAAAGCAGAATAAATTTTGTGTTGGGTAATAAAAGTATTATACCTATAGAAGATTGGCAACCTGATATAATTTATTTTAGATCTTATTTGTTTACCAATACTTTTAATACAATGGCTAAAAAATTTCCGACTATAATGGAAATAAACTCAGATGATGAACAGCAAAACAAAATACACATGCCTTATTTTGCTAGATATTTCGATAAGCTAACAAGAAAAAAATTAATAAAAAATGCCGCAGGTTTCGTCTGTGTAACAAAGGAACTAGAAAAAAATATACTATATATAATCTTCCAACTGTTACTATTCCTAATGGAATAGTTCTACCATTTATCGGGAAAAGTCAGAATGAAGAAGAAAATGAAAGATTACAGGTAGTCTTTTTAGGCTCGCCCAATCAATCTTGGCATGGGCTTGATAAAATAAATGAACTTGCAATCAGGACTCCAGAATTTGACTTTCATATTGTTGGAACCAATGAAATTGCAAATCCTCCAATAAACCTTAAACAATATGGATATTTAAAAGAGGAAGAGTATTTGCAAATTATTAAAAAAAGTGATGTGGCAATTGGAAGTTTAGCACTTCATAGGAATAATATGAATGAAGCTTGTCCATTGAAAACAAGAGAGTATTTAAAATATGGCCTTCCTACAATTATTGGTTATATAGATAGTGATTTTATAGACGCGGATGCACCCTTTCTACTAAAATTGACAAATGAGGAAGAGAGTATAAAAAAAGGGTTATCCAGTATTAAACAATTTATTTATGACTCAAGGTCTATTACAATCCAAAAAAGTGATGTTCAACATATATTTAATGATTATAAAGAGAAAAAGAGATTGGAATTTATGACAAAATTATTCGATAAATCGTAGTTTTAATTTATTCAGAAATTTCTCTAGCTATATGGAAAGGAAATAAAAAATGGTGATTTTGTTAAAGGTATTTATATCAATACTTATTTTAGTATGTTCTTTTCTCTTTTTTAAAAAAGCAAATGGGACTTTACGAATAAATAGACTAACACCTCTATCACTAATATTTTACTATAATTTAGTTCTACTTTCATTTGTCGGAGCTAGTTTAATGTATATTGGTTTTACTAGTCATCCGGATCTTAGGCATATTTATAGTGAAAGATTATATTTGATAACTTTTTTGTGTACTTCTTATGTGCTACTATCATTGCCATTATTTATTATTATGTTTAATAAAATTTGGAGAATTGATCCAAAAATACTTTTTATTAAATACTTAGATAAACCATTAAAACCGACATTTTCAATAAACGATAAATATATATATTATCCTTTATGGGTTATTACTATTTTGTCATTTTTTATAACAATTTATTTACTAATAGGTTCGCCATTACTCGATTTCTTATTAGGAAAAAGTGTAAATATATCGCAGAGTAGAATTGAATATAGTAGAGGCTCTGGGGGTTCCGAACTCATTAGAGGTATCTTTGGAAACGGATTTCTACCACTTTGTTCTTACATTGCATACAGTTATATGAAAATGTATAAAAAATTCCAATGGAAGATAATGTTTTTTATCTTGTTTGTTAACTCAGCACTAATATATGGTGCTAGTATGTCTAAGTCTGCGATTGCTTTTTACATCCTTAGCTTCATTCTCTTAAAAGTGCTAATTGAAGGTAAAATTTCAAATAAACAAATAATAAATTCAGCTATTATAGTTACTTCAGTTGTATTATTAATGTATATAGTTACTAATGAAAATTTTATTGATCTAGTATTGGATTATGAAACATTAATATTTGGTGGGGGACCAATTGGGAGAATGATATTTGGTCAATTAGTAGGGTTTGTAAATACTTTAAATGTTTTCCCTGAATACCATTCATTTTTATTTGGTGCAGATTTTGCCTTTCTCCGTTTTTTGGGAATGGATTTTATAGACTCTGCTAGAGTTGTAATGACATTTGTTAACCCAGCTGGAATAGAGAGGGGAACAGTTGGGGTAATGAATTCTCTCTTTATAGCTGAGGCATATGCGAATTTCGGCTATATTGGGATAGCCTTTGCACCTTTTATTGTTGCGCTTATATTACAATTTTTCACATTGCTATTGTATAAACTGCCAAAAACGCCATTGGTTACTGGTTGGTGGATATATATCATGTTCTTGTTTTCACAAGGTATTACCGGCGGGCTTTTTTCGGAGTTTATTTTTAACACTAGAGTTATAGGTGTTACCTTCCTCACTATTTTATTGTATTTTTCTGGTCACATTTTGCATTCTATTTTTGGAAGAAAGTTATAACTAATTGAACTATTCCGAAAAAATAATTTATTATAGCATCATTGATGCTAGACAAAAAAATGTACACTTCAAAGACATAGTTCACTTGGTAAGTCAGAGAAAAGAAGTATCATACACTATTAGTTGAGACTGCTAGTAAAATTAATAACAGTTTGTCAGAGCTTGTTTTTAACAGCTTTCTGTAAATATCATATAGTGAAGGCAAGCCTTTAAAAGATCAAAGTATTAGTACTAGGTGTTAGGAACTTTAGAAGGAAATTAGAGTACCTTTTTTGAAAAATTATTATAGATAAAGTAAATAGGATAAAGATTGATTAGGGTGTAAAAAGGCCAAGAAATTTCAAGTATTTTAGACAGTCTATAAATAATGTCTTTAAATGACGAAAGTTAAATACTTTAATCTCCTAAGTATTGGAATTATTGAAGTTGATTGTTCAACTTTTTAAAGTGAAACTATAAAAAGTTGCCTTAGAAAAATTTGACTATTGCTTTAGCGATATTCTTTAATTTACTAATGAAGTAGTGTGCTATCAAAATAGTCGAAAGGAAATAAAGGATGAGCTATAAAAAAAACATTGCAAGTAATTTATTGGCACAAGTAATTAGAATTATATTAATGTTTTTAACCAGTATTTTAGTTGCAAGGGTACTAGGAGCAGAAGGTCGAGGGTATATTACTTTTATAATTCTAATTTTTGGCCTAATTGCAAGTTATGGTCATTTTGGTATTAATCATGCAACTGCATATTTTCAAAAGCGTTCAAATTATAGTCAGAAGGAGATATTCAACAGTAATATTAGTATACTACTTATCATTTTTAGTATTATAGCTTCTTTAGTATTCATTTTAAGAATACAATCATTAATTCTAACAGATTACAGTTTTGACTTAATCATAATAGGATTATCATATGTATTAATTAATTTTATTATTATTACAATACAAGAGTTTTATGTTGGAAATGAAAGAATTGTAGAAATTAATAAGTTCTTATTGATAGGTGAAAGCTTTATATTTTTAACTACAATATTATTAAGTATTACTGAAGTTTTGAGCGTTAGAAATTATCTAATTCTATTTGTGGTTTCATCATTATTGAGGATGCTTTTTTTTGTTAAAGGATTAGGCATTAATTTTAAATTTTCTATAAATGCCACTTTGATAAAGCAAGAAATAAAATATGGTTTTGTTGCTTATCTATCGGCATTATTTATTTTTTTAAACTATCGTGCCGATCAATTCCTTATCAAATCAATGTTAGGTATAGAGTCGCTTGGAATTTATTCAATTGCAGTAAACTTAGCTGAACTGGCATTTTTGGTTCCAATGAGTGTAACAAGTGCTTTAACAGGGAGACTATACAACATTAATAATGAAATTGAAGATAAAAAATTTATTATTTACAGTACTATAAAGTATACCTTTTACATCGCAATGATAGTTTCAATAATTGGGATGGGGATGACACCACTTATACCTTTCATTTACGGCCAAAGTTTTAGTGATGCATCCAATATAACTTTTGTTCTGTTTATTGGAATAATTTTTGCTTCTATTGGAAAAGTTTCTTATGCATATTTTATTACAGAGGGTCGACCAATTATTCACACGATAGTAACAGCTATAACATTATTATGTAATATCATATTAAACATTATTTTAATACCATATTTAGGAATGATGGGAGCTGCTTTAGCCTCGACATTATCATATTTTATATATGGTTTATTATATATAATAATTTTTGTTACAAAAGAAGGATTCACAATTAAAGAATTATTAGTGCCGGAAAAGAAGGATTTACTACTTTTGTTCAATGTTTTAAATGTAGTAAAAAAAACTAGATAATAGGTAAGGTGGTGGAGAACATGACTAAAGTAAACTTATCATACAACAATGGCTTTATGTGGAAAAACTTTAAAGGAGTTAGTTTTAAAGGTTATTTTTTTGATAACACAAATCCGAACCTGTATTTTAATATAAATGAATCTTCTGAGTTTGGTTTACAATTTGAACAAAAACTACCTCATTTAAATGGTTTTTTTTCAGTCATATATGAAAAAGACGGAATACTTTTCGCATCAGTTGATAGGTTAAGGAGTATTCCTCTATTCTACTGTAAAACAAGTGATGACTTTTTAATTAGTGATAATCTTTCATGGATAAAAGAACAAATTGGTGATGAGCAAATTGATGATGTATCTTCAGAAGAATTTTTACTAACTGGTTACGTTACTGGTACAGATACACTATATCCTAAAATAAAACAATTACAAGCCGGTGAGAGTTTAAAATATTCCTCGAACTCTCATAACCTAGAAGTTGAAAGTTATTTTGAACTAAGGCATCAAGAACCCTCCCAATTTTCAAGTGAAGAGTTAATAAGGGAGTTGGACACAATTCATATCTCCGTATTTAAAAATTTGATAAAAACATTTAAAGGTAGGCAAGTTGTAATTCCCTTAAGTGGGGGGTATGATTCAAGGTTAATTGCAGTTATGTTAAAGAGGTTAAATTATAAAAATATCATATGTTTTACATATGGTAAGCCAGATAATGCAGAGGCAAGAATTTCAAAACAAGTAGCAGATGAACTTGGTTTTAAGTGGTGTTTTGTCCCTTATAATGAAACAAAATGGAAGAAGTGTTACGAAAGCAAAGAATATAACCAATATGTAGACTTTGCTAGCAATTTTTCATCTTTAGCTCATATACAAGATTTTCTTGCTGTTAAAGAGTTAAAGAAACTGAAGATTATTAATGATGACGCAATTTTTGTTCCTGGACATGCTTATGATTTTTTGGCAGGCAGCCATATTCCTGCAAATTTCGTTAAGAGTGTGCAATTATCTGACAATGATTTACTGAAAACTATAATCAATAAACATTATAATTTATGGAGGTGGGATAGGTCTAAAAGAGAAATAAATAAAAAGCTTGTTCTAAAACTAAAAAAACAAATTGGTTCTAAACTGTATAGTAACAATGCAGAAGTTGCAGATGATCTTGAAAAGTGGGATTGGCAGGAACGCCAAGCAAAATTTATTTGTAACTCTGTTCGGGTATATGAATACTTTGGGTATGAGTGGAGACTACCATTGTGGGATAACGACCTTATTTCTTTCTGGAGTAAAATTCCAATGCAACTAAGAATAAATAGAGGTTTATTTTTTAAATACGTAGAGGAAAAACAGCAATTTAATGCAATTGAGAAAAATAAAAAATCAATTAAAACTATTAATATTTTAAAAAATAAGATACCTAAAAGTGTTTACTTAGAAATGTATAGAATAAAGTCAATCTTGTATGATGAGCAAGGTTGGTTTGGTATTTATAGTACAAAAATGAAACTAAGATATTTTGTTAAAAAAGGTTCAAGTGTTAATTCTGTTTTGACTTTAGAGTTTTTAAAGAAGTGGTATTCGGTGCCTGTCACTACACGAAATATGTCGAAAGATAACAAGAAGTCTTAAATCGGTTCAGTGTACTTTCTGCTAGACTATAGTTAGGTAAACGTCAAATAATGAACGCATTTCCGTAGTTCTAGAGAAACGGGAACTGAGCCCTATGACTTTAAAGTGTGTTAAAGAATACCAAGGAATCAGTGAGAACAAGGTTAGAAAAATACAAGTGGACAAATATAACTTAAAAAGTGACTTTTCAGAGAACCCATCCCTGTTGCATATACAAATTGTAGTAAGTAAAAGAGAGAAAAACGATATGTACTAATAGCTGTTGCAGTAACCTGTTACGTTGGATTCGTAACCGATGTTTGTTTTACCCAAGTAGGCTATCAAGTAACAAGTGCAGATTTAGAGTTCAAGTGCCTGTCAACCCTCGGATTTGATATTTATTTCGGGAGTTATCTGACTAAGCTACTTAAAGAGCACTTATGCGGTTTTAAGAAGCTTTATTTTTTTCTTTACTATTGGAAATGATGGAGTTAGGATGCGTTTATAATGAGTCACGAGGCTATTAAGGTATCAATGCCTGCTGTTAACTTTATTCTTGCGTTTACAAACAGATTCCGAAGGCCGCAAAACAACCACTAAGAGACCGAACAGAATGATCTAGTATTTTTTGGGAATGATTGTGATATTTTATATTCAATTGAGAGTGATGAAATTTTAAAATCAGTTTTAAGAGAGTTGGACTGTTTGAAACACCACAATCTATTTTATAATGGGAAAGCAGTAGAGCATATATGAAAATCTATATAATAGGGTGAAACTAAAATATGAAAGTAATAACAATCATTGGTGCTCGACCACAGTTTATAAAGGCGGCTCCTTTTTCAGAGGAATTTAGAAAGTATGGCGAAGAGATTTTAGTTCATACCGGTCAGCATTACGATACTAATATGTCTGATGTATTTTTCAAAGAACTTGGTATCCCAAAGCCGAACTATCACTTAGGGGTAGGATCAGGTAGTCATGGGTTACAAACTGGTAGGATGCTAGAAAAAATTGAAGAAATTCTAATTAAAGAAGAGCCAGTTGGAATTCTTGTATATGGTGATACCAATTCAACATTGGCTGGTGCATTAGCTGGTAGTAAGTTACACATTCCTGTTTTCCATGTTGAGGCAGGGTTAAGAAGTTATAACAAGAGAATGCCAGAGGAACAAAACCGGATTCTTACGGATCATATATCTGAATTGTTACTTTGTCCAACAGAAACAGCGGTTAACAATCTAAAAAAAGAAGGAATTACTAAAGGAGTTATTAATACAGGAGATTTAATGTATGATACTGTTCTTCGAAATATTAATCTCTCAAATAAATGGTTTGATAACGGTGTTTGGTTAAAAGAACTAAAAGAAAACTATGGGTTAGAAGCAGATCTTAAAGAAAAAGATTATTATTTAGCGACAATTCATCGTGCTGAAAATACGGACCAACCTGAAAAATTAAAAACAATTTTTAACACATTTGAAAAACTGGATAAGCCAGTTATAATCCCTTTACATCCACGAACTAAAAAGATATTAGAAGCGCACAATATAGAGCTGAAAAATACGAAAGTAATTGAGCCAGTGGGTTATCTATTAATGCTATATTTAACAGCAAACTCATGTATGGTTGTTACTGATTCTGGTGGTCTTCAAAAAGAAGCCTACTTCTTAGAAACTCCTTGTACTACTTTAAGGGATCAAACAGAGTGGGTAGAAACACTAGAAAATGGATGGAACCAGTTAAGTAGCATTAATGTGGATTCAATTTTAGAGAAAGTTAATAGAGAGCTAACTTGTTTCAACCATCCTCAACCTCTATTATTTGGAGATGGACAAGCTGCTAAAAAAATCTGTAATTCAATATTAAATAGAGGGAATTAAAATGACTAAAATAGCAACGAGTAGTAATTTAAAAGATAAGTTATTAACTAAAACGGCACAATACTCGGAGTAATAGGACTAGGTTACGTTGGACTTCCCCTAGCTGTAGAGAAAGCAAAAGCAGGGTATAAAACCATTGGATTTGATGTGCAGGAATCTAAAATTAAGATGGTTATGGAAGGGAAAAACTACATCGGAGTGTGGTTAACGAAGATCTAGAAGAAATAGTACAATCTGGCTTGCTTTCAGCAACTACAGACTTCGCTCAAGTAGCTAACGCAGATTGTGTTTGTATTTGTGTACCAACCCCATTAGATAAACATCAACAACCAGATATTAGTTATGTTAAAGCTTCAGCTGAAAGTATTGTACCCTTTATGCATAAAGACATGTTAATTGTTTTGGAATCAACTACTTACCCAGGAACAACTGAGGAAGTATTAAAGCCAACATTAGAAACATCAGGACTAAAGTGTGGAGAGGACTTTTACTTAGCATTCTCGCCAGAACGTGTTGACCCTAGAAACATTACTTTTAAGACTAAAAACACGCCAAAAGTAGTTGGCGGTGTAACCGAAGCTTGTACAGAGATTGCTGGAACTCTTTATGAAAGTATACTAGAGGCTCCAATTCACCGTGTTTCATCTCCTGCTGTAGCAGAGATGGAGAAAATCTTAGAAAACACTTATAGAAATATAAATATCGGTCTAGTAAATGAATTATCTATGCTAAGTAATAAAATGGGGATTAATTTTTGGGAAGTTGTCGATGCAGCGAAGACTAAGCCCTTCGGTTTCCAAGCATTTTATCCTGGTCCTGGATTAGGTGGCCATTGCATTCCACTAGATCCTTATTATTTATCTTGGAAAGCAAGGGAATATGGTTTTCATACATCAATGATTGAGTCTTCAAGGGGAAGCGCGGGGACGGTTCTTTTGCTTCCTTCCTAAATTCACCATTTATTTTTAAACGCCAGTCACTACTTGTTTTTTCTTGTTTTACAGCATTGTTCGACAGGTCCTTTTACTAATTCCTAGCACTCACTGCATGCTCTCTCCATATAAGAAAACGAGTTCTCTTGGTCTGGAAAACCAATTCACCCAAGAACATGAAAATTAATTAATAAATTAGATATTAAATTAGACAATGTAACACTAATTAAATCTGTTGGTTACTTAATGATGTTATACCTGACTGCAAATGCTTAAATGGGTGTAACAGATTCTGGTGGCCTTCAAAAAGAAGCATACTTTCTTAAAACACCATGTACAACAATAAGAGACCAAACTGAATGGATTGAAACTTTTGAAAATGATTGGAATGTTTTAAGTTCAACTAATGGTGATACAATCCTAAACTCTGTTACAAGGCCTCTAGACTGCTTGCAACACCCACAACCTATGCTATTTGGGAATGGAAAAGCTGCGGAGAATAATTGCAATGCTATATTAAAAGGAGGAAACTAAAATTATGAATTCCGTTACTATAACTAGTAATTTGAAAGAAAAATTATTAAACAAAACTGCAACTCTTGGAGTTATAGGGCTAGGATACGTAGGCCTACCGTTAGCTGTTGAAAAAGCAAAAGCTGGATATAAAACAATTGGTTTCGATGTTCAAGAGTCGAAAGTGATTATGGTAAATAAGGGGGAAAACTATATTGGTGATGTAGTCAATGAAGATCTCCAGGCTCTAGTTACAGATGGATATCTTCAGGCTACTTCTGATTTTGGAAAAGTAGCCCAAGCAGACTGTGTAAGTATTTGTGTTCCAACTCCTTTAGATAAGTATCAACAACCTGATCTCAGTTATGTAAAAGCCTCAGCAGAGAGTATTGTCCCTTACATGCATAAGGACATGTTAATTGTGTTAGAATCAACAACTTATCCTGGAACAACTGAAGAACTTTTAAAACCGATACTTGAGGAATCTGGCTTGAAATGTGGCGAGGACTTCTTCCTTGCGTATTCTCCGGAACGTGTAGATCCTGGTAACTTGAACTTTAAAACAAAAAATACACCTAAAGTAGTGGGCGGATGCACAGATAGATGCACAGATGTTGCAGCAGCTCTATATGAGAGTATTTTAGAAGCGCCTATTCATCGTGTATCTTCACCAGCAGTAGCAGAGATGGAAAAAATTCTTGAAAACATATACAGAAATATTAATATTGGCTTAGTGAATGAACTTGCAATTCTTAGTAATAAAATGGGGATTAACTTTTGGGAGGTTGTTGACGCTGCAAAAACAAAGCCGTATGGATTCCAAGCATTCTACCCTGGACCAGGACTTGGAGGGCATTGTATTCCACTAGATCCATACTATCTTTCTTGGAAGGCACGTGAATACGGTTTTCATACATCAATGATTGAATCCTCTATGATGGTTAATGATCGGATGCCTGAATATTGCGTAGAGAGAGCAAGCAAAATCTTAAATAGAAACAAAAAAGCTATGAATGGATCTAGAGTCCTGGTACTTGGTGTAGCTTATAAAAAAGATATAGAAGACTATAGAGAAAGTGCTGCTCTTAGGGTAATTGATGAATTAGAAAAAGAAGGTGCAGATGTTACTTATTTTGATCCTTATATATCAGAGTATAATAATCATGGAAAATTTAAAGAGGGCGAAACGAAATTAACAGTTGAGCTCATTGAAGAAGCAGACTTGGTTATGATAACAGCAGATCATACAATGGTTGATTATTCCCTCGTACAACAGCACGCAAAAGCTATTTTTGATACGAAAAATGCAATGAAAGATATAACGAATAGAGAAAATATAGAGTTGCTATAGAAAGGTTTCCATTAGGACCTCTTCCTTAATTAATTATTTAAAGGAATAGATAAGGAGAAATTAAGATGCAGTATTTTGTACATGAAAGTAGCTACATTGATGATGATGTAAAGATAGGAGAAGGAACAAAGGTATGGCATTTTAGTCACATCCATTCTGGTGCAGAAATTGGAGAAAAATGTTCAATTGGACAGAATGTAAATGTATCTAATAACGTTAAAATTGGCGATGGAGTAAAGATTCAAAATAACGTTTCCGTATATGAGGGTGTGGAAATAGAAGATTATGTGTTCTGCGGTCCATCTATGGTGTTTACTAATGATTTAACTCCGAGAAGTAAATATCCAAAGGGAAGTACTGCATATAAAAAAACGTTAGTTAAATATGGTGCTTCTATTGGAGCAAACGCAACGATTGTATGTGGTAATACTGTTGGCAGTTGGGCAATGGTAGCTTCTGGTGCAGTAGTTACAAAAAATGTTCCAGATTATGCCCTTATGGCAGGTGTACCTGCAAAACAGATTGGTTGGGTTTGTGAATGTGGCCTTCCTTTAAAGGAAGATTATAGTTGTAAAGAGTGTGATAGATCTTACGAATTAATAGAGGGTAGTTTAAATGAAATAAAATAAGAGGAAAGAGGTAGAGTATGGAGTTTCGTGATTTAAAGACTCAATATAATAAGTATAAATCAGCTATAGATGATGCTATTCAAAATGTGTTAAATAGCGGCCAATATATAGGCGGAAAACCAGTAAATGAACTTGAAAAAGAATTAGCTGAATACGTAGGTGTTAAGCATTGTATTACATGTGCTAATGGAACAGATGCTTTGTCATTGGTTTTAATGGTTTGGGATGTAAAAGAAGGTGATGCTGTTTTCGTACCAGATTTTACATTCTTCTCAACGGGAGAAGTAGTATCATTTAACGGAGCGACTCCTGTTTTTGTAGATGTTGATGAAAAGACTTTCAATATTGATCCTGATAAGCTTACACAATCAATTGAAAAAGTGAAAGAAGAGGGAAAATTAAATCCTAAAGTAATTATACCAGTTGATCTGTTTGGGCTCCCAGCTAATTATGATGAGTTAGAAAAGATTGCTAAACAGTACGATTTGCTTGTGTTGGAAGACGGTGCACAAGGATTTGGTGGAAATATTAATGGTAAGATGGCCTGCAGTTTCGGTGATGCTGCAACTACTTCCTTTTTCCCAGCTAAGCCTTTAGGTTGTTATGGAGACGGCGGAGCAATCTTTACAGATAGTGATGAAACAGCTGAACTGCTTCGTTCCTATAAAGTGCATGGAAAAGGTGAAAACAAATATGACAATGTAAGAATTGGTGTTAATTCCAGACTTGATACCATGCAGGCAGCTATCTTGCATGTAAAATTACATGCATTTAAAGAACATGAACTTGATGGAGTAAATAGAGCTTATCAACTGTATAGTGAAAAACTGCAGAATATTGTGGAAACACCTTTTATTCCAGAAAGTTATTATTCCAGTTTTGCCCAATATACAATCAAACTTGAGTCAAAAGAACAAAGGGATGCTTTACAGGCTAAGCTAAAAGAAAATGATATTCCAAGTATGATCTACTACACTAAACCAATGCATCTTCAACAGGCATTCGCAGACCTATCATTCGAAGAGGAAAATTTTGCTGTAACCAACAAACTTTGTGATACTGTTCTTTCACTTCCAATGCATCCATATCTAAAAGAGGAAGATATTACAAAAGTATGTGATGTAATACAAGAATTCATGAATGCTTAAGCATAATATCTGAAAAGGGAAGAGGTTCGTTATGAATTTTGCAATTGTCGGATGTGGCTTTATAGCAAAAAAGCATGCAGCAGCAATTCATAAAATTGGTGTTGCAAAGCTTGTTGCTGTATAGTTTTGCGTGCCTGTGGTCAAGCCCCCTGAAAATAGACACTAAAAAAATTCGGTTAAATAGAAAATGTTAATCTCAAAAATTATATAAATAGTTTAAAAAGAGTACACTAAAAAAAGCTTAAACAATGAAATTTTTAAACTGCTTTTTTATATAATGTTAGATACTCTTTTGGAGATTGATATCCTACTCTTTTTTGACTACGCTTTTCGTTAAAATAGCTTATATACTTTAGTAAATCGCTTTCTAGTGTTTCGACAGAGATGGTAGGAAAAAAACAAGGTACTTCTACTTTAAGCGTGGAGAAAAAACTCTCTATCACTGCGTTATCCCAACAGTTCGCTTTTCTAGACATACTAAGGGTAAACCCCAGTTCTTTGCTCCATTGAAAGTAGGCAAATGATCGATAGACGTTGCCTTGATCACTATGATTCGTTATTCCCTTCAACGAAGAGAGTTTACGATTCTTTTTTGCTTTCAGCAGTGTTTGTTTGATTAACTCTGCATTTGGACTAGCACTGACTTTTAAAGCGAGTATTTCGCGATTAAACAGGTCCATTATAGCGGAGACATAGAGCTTACGCCCCTTTATGGAAACCTCGGTTACATCGGTTACCCATTTCACATTGGGCATCATTGCTTGGAAGTCTCTTTGCAGCCTATTTTCGTAGATATATCCGGCAGATTGAATCTTTCTTGTATGGGTGATTTTTGGCTGACGAACCGTAGCTTTGAGATTGATTTCTCTCATCAACCGAGCGACTCTCTTGTGGTTGACTCGAGTGCCTTTCTTCTTTAAATAAGAGGCAATTCTTTTGGCACCGTAAGTGCCCTCATGTAGTTTGTAGGCTCTTTTAATTTTGGTAATTAATCGTTTATCACTAGAAGAAAAGGTTGGTTTAGGACGCTTTAGATAGGCGTAATATCCACTCTTTGATGCATTAAGAATCTGACATAGTAATGTAACGGGATACTCCTTCCTCAAAGCAGAAATACCATCGTATTTCTTATTTATTCGTTCTCTTTCAGAAAGGCCTGGAACTTTTTTAGGATGTCGATCTCCACATCTTTCGCTCTTAAAGTTGATTTAAGCTGTTCTATTTCTTTTTGTAATTTTAATGTATCATTCGTTTTGGATTTATCTAATTTATAGAGGCTATCTGGCCCATGAAGTTTATATTTTTTTGCCCAATTAAGGATCGTATCTGGGTCAACGTTAAGTTCATGCGCCAGCTCACTAGAAGTTTTAAAACCATGTAAGTAATCTTTGGCAGCACTAATTTTAATTTTGGGATCTAAGTGATGTTTACGATGTTTTTTATTCATAAGAAAATCCCCCTTTCATTCAAGTATACCACCGAATTATGTCAGTCTACTTGTCTATTATAAGGGGGTCGACCACTGTCACCACCCGATTTTTCTTGTTTCACAGAAATGTTTCACAGCAGGGAAAGAAGTAACGATCAAACCTACGGGGCAGATCGCTACTTCTTTTTTTGTTTTACGATGGTTCCTCTGGAAGCATGGGGACTGTTCTCTTGCTTCCAATTGGTTTGGAGTGGATTAGATTAGTAAATTAAATAATTAATTTGGTGTTAAAAATTGAGGCATTAGGAGTGGAGAACCTGATCATAAACAAGCATTTTCCTTAATAGAATACCTCAAGAAGGCGGCTGATTGGCTCTTTTTTAGTTTCGTATCGCTGGGCGATATAACTTGCAAATAAATTTAAAAACCTTCATATTTAATAGAAGAGGTGGTCCGATATGCGACGTGATATACAACCCAATGAACGAGCTTTCTCTTCCAAGGAAGTGGGAGAAGAAGTGGGGATTGCAACTCCCACTGTTCGAAAGTATGGACAAATCTTAGAGAAGAATGGATATGAGTTTTTGAAAGATGGCGATCGACGTATCTTTGTTCAATCTGACATCGTAGCGCTTATAGCGTTACGCGATACGGACAAGCCCCTAGACGATACAGCTAAAGACATTGTATATCAACAAAAAGAAAGATTAGAAGAATCCAATGAAACAGAGATTGCGATACCCGATACATATGAAAGTTTACCCCACGACCCCAATCAATTAAAAGAGGTCTTAATGTTTTTAGTCAATGAACTCGAAGCCACACGTGAAATGAATGTCCAACTGACAAACGATATGTCACAGCTTAAAACAAAGGTTTCCGGACTCCAGCAAGATCATCATGTTATAAGTTCTAGTATTGGAAATTCAGCGCAAAAAACTAATGCTAAAATTGAAAAATTAACTAAACAACAAAATACCCAATACGAAACATTGCTGCAACAAGAAAAACAAAAAAGTGAACTCTTACAAAAAGAAATACAAAATATGCGGGACGAACAAAAAAAAGAATGGAGTTCACAAAATGATTTTAATAAACGTTTAGAAGAAGTGATACAAAAACCTAAAGAAAAATGGGGTGGACTTTTCTCCATATTCCGAAAATAAGGTACCTGTTAAGGTTTTTTGCTTAATGATCGATAAAAGCATTGGGATGCCAATCCACAAAACTTGAATAAAATCATAGTGCCACCATATTTGATTCGCATAGCTGAAACACAGAAATATGAAAGAGCATTTCATCATTTAACAGGATTTGTACCTGCTTTGTAAGAGCTCGGCGATACCAATGTATCGGACGATCTAGCAAAAGCAAACGAAGGTTGAATGGAAATTAATAGATATTTGTTTAAGCGATATGTATCTAAACAAAATACACGACTTGAAGCAATCAAAAAAGGCATGGTTTGATAAAATGTGAGGCGGTTGAGAACCTCATTCAAAAACAAGAGTCACCCTTATATAGAGTTGCTCCAGAAAGGAGATGATCGGCTCATTTTTTGTTTCGTATCGCTGGGCGATATAACTTGCAAATAAATTCAAATCCTTTATATTTATTAGAAAAGCAGGGTTCGGTATAGCGCTTATAGCGTTACGCGATACGCACAAGCTCCTAGACGATACATCTAAAGACCTTGTGAAAAGAAAGATTAGAATGATCCAATGAAACAGAGATAGCGATACCGATACATATAACACTTTATCCCACTCAATTTAAAAGGTTTCATTACCTTTTCTGGAGTCTCCTTTACGATATTCAAGTAGTAAATTTGCGTTAATGACTATTTAAATCTAAGGCAACCAAATCAAAAGTAGAAATTCCTTTGTTCCGACTATTCGGATTCACCATTTTTCAAATTTCAACAATTTCCCGAGAAATATCTACAAATTCTGAGTAGATATCGACAAAATTAGAAGCTTCTAAATAGCGATTTGTTTTTGCCTGAAAAGAAAGTAGACATCCTATTAGTATTGGGTGCCTGTGGTCAAGCCCCCTGAAAATAGACACTAAAAAAATTCGGTGAAATAGATAATATTAATCATATAAATAGTTTAAAAAGAGTACACTAAAAAAAGCTTAAACAATGAAATTTTTAAACTGCTTTTTTATATAATGTTAGATCCTCTTTTGGAGATTGATATCCTACTCTTTTTTGACTACGCTTTTCGTTAAAATAGCTTATATACTTTAGTAAATCGCTTTCTAGTGTCTCAACCGATATTGAAGGGAAAAAGCAAGGTATTTCTACTTTAAGCGTGGAGAAAAAGCTCTCTATCACTGCGTTATCCCAACAGTTCGCTTTTCTAGACATACTAGGGATAAACCCAAGTTCTTTGCTCCATTGAAAGTAGGCAAACGATCGATAGACGTTACCTTGATCACTATGAATCGTTATTCCCTTCAACGAAGAGAGTTTACGATTCTTTTTTGCATCCAGCAGCGTTTGTTTGATTAACTCTGCATTTGGACTAGCACTGACTTTTAAAGCGAGGATTTCGCGATTAAACAGGTCCATTATTGCGGAGACATAGAGCTTACGTCCCTCTACTGAAACCTCGGTTACCCATTTCACATTGGGTATCATTGCTTGGAAGTCTCTTTGTAGCCTATTTTCGTAGATATATCCGGCAGATTGAATCTTTCTTGTATGAGTGATTTCTGGCTGACGAACCGTAGCTTGGAGATTGATTTCTCTCATCAACCGAGCGACTCTCTTGTGGTTGACTCGAGTGCCTTTCTTCTTTGAATAAGAGGCGATTCTTTTGGCACCGTAAGTGCCCTCATGTAGTTTGTAGGCTCTTTTAATTTTGGTAATTAATCGTTTATCACTAGAAGAAAAGGTTGGTTTAGGACGCTTTAGATAGGCGTAATATCCACTCTTTGATGCATTAAGAATCTGACATAGTAGTGTCACGGGATACTCCTTCCTCAAAGCAGAAATACCATCGTATTTCTTATTTATTCGTTCTCTTTGAGAAAGGCCTGGAACTTTTTTAGGATGTCGATCTCCACATCTTTTGCTTTTAATGTTGATTTTAATTCGTTTATTTCCTTTTGCAATTTTACTGTATCTTTTGATAGGTTTTTAGCTAATTTATAGAAACCATCAGCCCCATGAAGCTTATGTCTTTTTGCCCAATTAAGGATCGTATCGGGGTCGACATTTAATTCTTGCCCCAACTGAGTAGAATTTTTACTACCAGCTAAATACTCTTGAGCTGCCTTAATTTTTATTTCGGGATCTAACTGATGTTTACGTGGTTTTTTATTCATTACAAAATCCCCCTCTGTATTCAAGTATACCACCGAATTATTTTGGTCTACTTGTCTATTATAAGGGGGTCGACCATTGGTCACCACCCGAATTTGTCGAAGATTGTTAGGTTAGTAGATTGGAAGATCGTGATAGAATAGAGATGCAACTTAATATTGTGAGGGTGGTTGGTTGTCATTCTTCTTTCCGTTATGGAAGGAGGTGATAATCATGGAAACATTTCTTGAATTTCTACGAGAAGTTCTGAAGGGGATTGTGCGGGAAGTAAGTGCATATTTCTTTCGGAAAAACGTATTAGAAAACAAGAAAACCACCCCGCGCCGTAGGAAGCAAAAGGGTGGTTCTCGAAAATTCAAATAATTTTTGACAACCATCGCCCTGACGGTAGAGGTTGCAGGGAGAAGTGTTAGCGCACTTCTCTTTTTAGTATATTCACATTATACACGAAATAAACCTTGAAATAAAGTAAACTGGAGGAAGCACGGGGAAGGTTCTCTTGCTTCCATTTTTAATAGTTGGGGTATTACTGAATCAACTATTTTAGGTTATGTGTCATAGGTTATCTGAAAATGAATTAGTACTTATAATTTTGAATCATACAATACCATAACTCTTAATACACAATTGGGTATAAGTAATTATAGCTGATTCCACGTCCTGTAGGTAACAATAGAATGAATGGTGTGTCTACTTACATTAAATTCCTTTGCTAGTTTCCGAATTGAATTACTTTTAGCGTTGGTGTAAAGATCCCTAATTTCCTTGACGTTTTCTGCTGTTAGGTGTGATCGACTATTATGAGTTTTGAGGATTAATGGATGATCCTGTTTTAATGTATCTATTTTTTGACCAAGTAGCGTTTTTTTAATTTTTTCCTTAGTAGATTCCGCTCTAGCCTTGCCCAACTTAGCTTTAGACAACTTTTCTTTATGTTCCTCTGTCAGTTTCCTTCCCTTCATTGCTGCGCTTATCTTTTCACCTTTAGAGGTTTTTTTCATGAGGTTCTCCTATGAAATTTAAGTGGTTTTGTGTGACTATTTTTTTACGTATGATATAAAAGGTACTATATATATCCTATTTTTCTCCTAATCAAAGTTATCTATGCTAGTTACTTGAATATTTTGTCATGTAGAATCCTTCCTCTAAAGCTGCAATCTTCCCATTGAAGTTGCCTTTACTATCAACTGTTGCTTTACCGAGGTATTTGCTTCCGTTGTACACATAAATTGTAGGGCTGAATTCAGGTTTTCCGTGCATGGTCACCCGAATTTTTTTGTTTCAAATCAGGAAAAGGAGGAACGCTCTGGTATAGGTTGAGGACCAGATTTGCGTGTATGTCACAACAATCTTTCATATATCTTTAAACGATCTTAATCTTCCGTTAACATTCTTCTTGTACACTTTAATAGACATTAAAATGATCTTTCATCATTGGACTTTACTTAATGATAAGTAGCCTACTGAAACAGAATGAAAAAAGGAGGATTTGAAAATGAAACAAACTTTTTCCGTCGTGTTGACCTTTACTTTACTAGTGAGTATTTTTACTGTTATGAATGGAGTAAGTGCAAAAGAGAATTCAAGAAACGTAACTGTCCTTTATTTTAATGATGCCCATGAAATTAGTCCTGTCGTGAACTCCCACGGAGATCGTGGAGGAGTGGCTCGGCTTCAAACAGTAATTAACAAGGTAAGAGAGGAAAATAAAAAGACAATTGTGACGTTCGGAGGCGATCTTGGAGGAGGAACGCTTTTTGGTGGTGTTTTTCAGGGTTACCCAATCGTCGAAGCTTTTAACAAAATGAATATTGATCTTGCGAACTTCGGGCAACATGATTTTGATTTTGGTTCAGAAATTACAAAAGATTTAGTAGCTAATTCCGACTTCCAGTGGATATCCTCCAATTTAACGGATGCAGGAGGAAACCCTTTCGCTGATGTACCTACATACAAGATTTTCAATTTAAAGGGAATTAAAGTAGGGGTCATCGGCCTAACAGATGATATGTATACAACAACTCAAGATGGGCAAGTTATCCAGCAGGATTTGATTTCTTCAGCAGAAAAAGCGGTTAAAAAGATGAAAGAAACGCGACAAGTTGACGCTATTGTTGCGCTAACCCAGGAGTCTCTTGAAAAAGACAAAATGCTTTTGGATGCAATTCCGGATATTGACGCTGTGTTTACAGAGGAAAAAGCGGAAGGCCAATCCTTTATCTACCCTCATGGAGACCAGTTTATCCTAGCTCCCGAAGGCAACATCGGTTCCGTTATTCGCCTAGATATTCAAAAACACAAGAATGAAATTGAACTTCAGCCAGAAGTTATTGAGGTAGATCATACGGTGGAGGAAGATGAGGATATGAAAGAATTCGCTGACCACTATCAGAATAAATTGGAAAGTGAACTAGGAAAAACCATTGCCACAGTAGAGACACCACTGTTGTATGGTGAAGACCATCAATCAAGATATCAGGAAACAAATATTGGGAATTTCGTGGCTGACAGCTATCGTTCCTATTACAATGCAGATATCGGATTGATGGTGGGCGGCGGTATCCGTTCAAGCGTCGATACAGGAGACTTTACTCTTCGGGATGCTTATACAATCCTCCCCTTCAGGAATAAAGTTGTGCTAGCCAAAGTGAAAGGAGAAACGATCCGCGCGGCTTTGGAAAATGGAGTATCTAATGTAGAAAATTTATCTGGTAGATTTTTGCAGGTTTCCAAACTGAATTATTCATATGATCCTGCCAAACCTGTTGGAGAACGTGTGACAGAAATCTTAATAAATCAAGAACCTATTCAGCTGAATAAAGAGTATCTCGTCGCAATGCCAAATTATATGTATAACGGTGGGGATGGATATGATTTTAGTGGCAGTGAAGCGATTGTTGGTGAAGAAAATGCGCGTACTGATGCTGAGGTATTGATTGAATATGCTAAGTTCTTAGAGGTTATCGGGGTTAAAGTGGAAGGTAGAATTACCGTGCTTTAGTGAAGCATGGGGATGGTTCTCCTGCTTCTCAAAAGAGACACCAGAAATCAATCTGGTGTCTTTTCAATTTATTGTCATTTATTAAAAAACACTAAACAATAAAGCCCCGCCAATCACGATAAGTATAATAAGCAGAATAAAGAATAGAATAGCAAGCCCTACAATGATCCAGCCTACTAATTTCCTTCCTGTTTGGATCAAGTAAATCCCTAGGACAAGTGGTCCGGAAGCACAGGGACGGTTCTCTTGCCCGTCCTGTTACCTTTTTCATGGTTGTCTACTCCTTTAAATCAGGTATGTAAATGACGTCAAGTAGTTTTGAACAAGTTTTGCATTATATTGAACACTTTCTGCTCGTCTTGCTCAGACTACCCAATTTAGGGAGGCAGGTATGTTAAAAAGGCATAACTTCCTTCTGATTCTTAAGCTCCATATTTTCGGCTTGTAACCTTATGTTTTCCACTGATACTCACGAAGAAGCAGGGAGACTCCGAGTTGAAAATCAATTGGAATGAATACTTTTTGTAGTTTCTTCTGGTGTTTGGCTACAATCTTTCGAATATTTGATTCGATCCTTTAAAGGTATATTCAGTGACTAATCTTTAATAAATTCTAGCAACTGTGTAATGTTGTTTTCCCCAAAGCTTTAGATCATCTTCTAGGCACTGGTCAATCATCGTCAAGACTCGTTTGGTCTCATCTTATTTCCATAAACCTTTTGCTGAGAACAGTTGAGGGAGATTTAGTTTGTTTACTATATTTACTTACGGTATTTCTTGAAATATCATGTTTTGTCGCAATCTGCCTTTCGGAAAGTCCTGATTACTCTAAAGGCTTTACATTTTGAATAGCAAACGGGTTTTGACGAAGCTGACTAATAACCACATTAACTTTGTTTTTTAATTTAGGTGGTAATTTTTCATAATACTTAACAGCAGGCTTTCTACCCTTACAATTCAACCTTATTTCTATGTCGCTTTTTCTGCGTAGTGTATAATAATCAGACCATGAAGTATATAGTGTAAAGTGTTCTTAGGAGTTGGACCACATCTGTTTGAAGTAATGATTCTTCATAATTCACTTCAAATCTTTGTTCTGTCCATTGAAAAAAACACTGTGTATTACCTATAATAAATGTAATACTCACGATCAAAATAGAATACAAGAACAAGTATATAAAAGAGGGTTGATTACATACTGCTCGACTAGTGTGAGAAAATTTAAAACTATTGGAAAATTAATCTGTTGACGATCAATTTAACTTAAAGGATGGGTAGTATGAAACCACTTTACATACGAGTAAAAGAGATGATTGCTGAAAACATTCAAGGAGGAAAATTAAAGTCAGGAGATCGCCTTCCTTCTGAGGTTGTGCTTGCAACAGAATTCGAGGTAAGCCGTGAAACGGTAAGATCTGCCATTCGCCTCCTTGAAGAAGAGGGGAAAGTGTATGTTAGACATGGTGTAGGCACTTTCGTTGTAAACCCTCTCCCCTACACACCAAGCAGCTTAGAAAAACTAATGAGTGTTACCTCCATGATTAAGTATGCTGGCCTTGAAGATGGTGAAAAACGTGAAAAAATAAAGATCACCCAACCTTTACCTGAGTGGAGTACCCTTCTGCAGCTTCAAGGTGATGAAGAGGTCATTATACACGAGCGAATTCGCACAGCAAATGATGAGCCAGTTGTTTTTTCAAAAAACATATTACCGCAAAATCTTGTAAATGAAAGCATGATAAATAAAGGCTCTATCGGATCACTTTTCAACTATTTAAAAGAAGATTGTAAAATAGATATTGCAAAGGCAACAACAGAAATTGTGGTCCCACTGCATACAGATCGAAATTGTCAAAAACTTCTCATTCACCCCGAAACCACCGTTCTATTACTAAAGCAGCTTCATTATGATTATCAAAATAGGCCGGTTTTGTATTCTCTCGATTACTTCCGAAATGATATTTTTAAATTCACTGTAAACAGAACAAGATAAAAGGTTAATTTAAGTCTCTTAAAAATGAATAGCAAACGAAACCGATCAATGCTAATGTGACTGATCGGTTTTTTTATTTTTCATAGAGGTATAGACAACTGATGATGGATATGAGTAAAAATAGAAAGGATAAGTTTAATGTTTACAAGAAAGTTACAAAAAATATAAGGAACATTAACATTTGGGTGCTATTGTAGTTGGTAAGAAGTATAGACCTTTATAGATTTTTAATCTTCTGAATTGAGAGTGCGGATGTCTATACATCCATAAAGAGAGGAGCTGTGAAATTGTGGTATTTTAAAACGCTAGGTAAGAGAAAGATTTTTGAGTTTATTGTATTAGCAATTTTCCTATTGTTCTTTTTTGGACCTTTACTTAACTTGCTATTGCTTGCCTTTTCTGGAGAGTGGCAATATCCAGATGTTTTACCGACATCATGGTCAATGGAATGGTGGAAATTCGTTCTGGAGGATGAATCGATCCTTAAATCAATGTGGTTATCCTTTTTAATTGCTACACTTGTAACCTTGATTTCTTTGATTATTTGTATTCCTGCAGCCTATGCATTTGCACGGATCAGTTTTCCATTTAGACGATTTTTTCTATTTTCCTTTTTGTTAACAAATGCTTTTCCGAAAATGGGACTATATGTAGCAATCGCTGTGTTGTTTTATCAGTATGGCTTAATGAATACATTCATCGGGATCATTTTGATACATCTAATCAATACACTCATGTTAATGACTTGGATTCCTTCTGCAGCATTTGAGAATATTCATCGATCTCAAGAGGAATCTGCTCGTGACGTGGGAGCATCTCCATTTAAGGTTTTCTGGCATATTACCTTGCCAATGGCGAAGCCTGGAATCATCGTAGCATCTGTTTTTACTTTCTTATCTTCACTAGATGAAGCTCAAGGAACCTTGTTAGTTGGAATTCCAGATTACCAAACAATGCCAGTCATCATGTATTCCATTATTGCAGATTACCCAAGTACAGCAGGTGCGGTGTTCTCCGTTATTTTGACATTGCCAACCATTATCCTTCTCTTTGCTGCAAGAAAATTTGTTGGCGCAGATTCATTTGCAAACGGAATGCGATTGAAGTAAAGGACAGACTCAAATGGGCAGAAAGGAAGGGTATCAATTGTCGATTCAATTATCAATTCGGGACTTAAGCAAAATTTATTCAACAGGTGAGGGTGTTAAACGTTTTTCATTAGACATCAGAAATGGTGAGCTTGTGACATTACTCGGACCATCTGGATGTGGTAAATCGACCGTACTCAGAAGTGTTGGCGGGTTTATCGATCCAAATGAAGGATCCATTCAAATCGATGGAAATGAAGTGAAACATCTACCTCCTGAAAAGAGACCCAGTGCCATGGTATTTCAAAGCTATAATCTGTGGCCTCATATGACCGTATTTGAAAATTTAGCCTTCAGTATGAAACTAAAGAAATTAAAGAAGGCTCACATCATTGAAAAAGTTAATTGGGCGCTAACTTTAGTTCAGCTCCAGGGTTACGAGAAAAAATACCCAACTGAGCTATCGGGTGGCCAACAGCAAAGAATTGCATTAGCACGGGCCCTACTCCTTGAACCAAAGGTCCTCTTATTAGATGAACCTTTCTCAGCCCTTGATGCAAAGCTGAGACATGAATTACGAGAAGAATTAAGGGAAATCCAAGCGAAGCAGCAATTAACAATGCTTTTTGTTACACATGACCAGGAAGAGGCACTATCCATCTCAGATCGAATTGTGGTGATGAATAAAGGGAATATTGAACAAATTGATTCGCCTCAGAACATTTACAATTTTCCTTCTTCCATGTTTGTTGCTCAATTCATAGGCAAAATGAATTTTCTGAAGGGTTTTGCAGAAGGTCAAAAAATTAGTATTGGTTCTCTTGCTTATCCGAATCTAAATCAGTATATCGGAGAAGTAACAGTAGCTGTTAGACCAGAAGACATCGTCATTGTAAATGGGACAGAAGATGGTCTGGAAGCAACAATTGAAAAGGTCATGATGCTTGGACATTATGCTGAGGTGAGTTTGTCTACAGATTATGCAAAGCTGAAAATGTTTGTTGATCGCAATGATATGAGTCAGTTTAAAGTGCTCGATAAAATCCGTATTGCTTTTGCAACTATACAAGCATTCCCTGAGGAAATACAAAATAATGAATTACCTAAAGTCCAAAATCCAATAAAAGAGGAGAATGAACAATATGCAAAAGTCTAATTCATTAAAAAAAGTAGTCGCAGGAGCTATGTTAGCGATCAGTGCCTTTTCACTTGCTGCATGTGGTGCAAATGAAACGAATACCACATCTGAATCCGAAGATGATAATGTAACGAAAATATCACTTTATAGTTCAGGGTCACAAAATGTGGAGTTCTTTTGGGAATCCGTTATCCCTAAATTTGAAGAATCACATGAAAATATTGATGTAGAATTTGTCTTTGTCCCATCTGGAACAGGAGGACAAGCAACCATTGATCGAATCACTGCTGCAAAAAAAGCAAATAAAGATTCGGATGTTGACATTTATGAAGGAGGTCTAGCAGATATTTTGCGAAGCGAGGATGAAGGCGGACTTTTCTACGATCTTACTGACGATACGATAGAGAATCTAGAAAATGTTCAAGAAGCAAATATGGCAGGTACACAAAACCTAGCTGTCCCTTATCGTGCGTCATCTGTTGTACTAGCCTACAATTCTGAGAAAGTGAAGGATGTTCCTAATACTGCTGAAGAATTAAATGCATGGATTAAGGAAAATCCAGGTCGCTTTGCTTATAACGATCCAAGTACAGGAGGAGCAGGTAGCTCATTTGTATTAACAACTGTATATAACCAGCTTGATGAAGATGCCATGAATAGTCAAGATGAGAGCATAATGGAAGAATGGGATGAAGGCATTCAAATTCTTAAGGAGATGGCACCAAACCTTTATAAAGAAGGTATTTATCCTAAGAAAAATCAAGGAGCACTCGACCTGCTTGCAAACGGTGAGGTTGATATGATTCCGGCATGGTCTGATATGGCATTAGAGCAGATGAATGCAAAATTATTACCAGAAACAACACAGCTCAAACAAATCCAACCAGCATTTACGGGTGGACCAGCTTATTTAATGGCTGTTGACAATGGTAATGAAGCTCGAAAAGAAGCTTCAGAAACCTTTTTAAATTACGTACTTACGCAAGAAGTTCAAGAACTTGTTATTGAGAAAATGTATGGATATCCAGGAATTAAGTGGGAGCTTTTATCAGAGGAAGACCAGAAAAAATTCGAATCAGTTAGCGATGGATACCGCATCTTTAATGGTGGAGATCTATCAGGTGAGCTTACGAAAGTATGGCAAAAAGAGGTCGCCACACAATGAGTAAGGCTATCACCTTAACTGAGGGATATGTTTTAAATAAAAAAACAAAATCAGCGTTGTTAGGAATAGGGCTTGTAATGCCCTCTTTTCTAACGTTGCTTGTTTTGGTCATCTATCCCGTTATTCTAGCTGTGATGGAAAGCTTTCAAAATGAAGCGGACGCTTTTTCGTTAGAGAATTATGTCTATATTTTCACAGAACCTTTAATTTTACAAAACATTCGTCACACGTTGGTTGTTACGATTATCTCCTGCGTCCTAATTTTAGGTATCAGTTATACACTAGCGATTTATTTGAATTTTAGCCAAAGTGTTTTCTCGAAAATCATTAATAAACTGTATTTTATTCCATTATTTATCCCTGGTGTTATTGCAATTTATGGATTTATCAATTTTTACAGAGATAATGGATGGGTTGCAAGAATTATTGGTGAAAATAATATGCCTTCTATTATCTATGATATGAATGGTTTGATCATGATCAATATTTGGTTTAATATCCCGTTTACTACAATGCTCTTGCTATCTGCTTTGCAGGGAATACCTAACTCTGTCATCGAAAGTGCCAAGGATGCAGGTACATCGAAAATAAGATTGTTTATTCATTTCATTTTACCTCTTTCTTATAAAACGATGCTTGTTGCTGTTACCTTTTTATTTATGGGTCTTATCGGTAGTTTTACCGCACCATTTTTAATTGATAGAAATGCACCGCAAATGCTTGGTGTTTCCATGCAACAACACTTTTCTGTATACAATGAAATCGGTCAATCAAGTGCCTTAGCAGTGTTCATGTTTTTCCTTTGTTCCATTGTCGGCTATGTATATATTCACAATAATATGAAGAAGTCCAAGAAGGATATGTTTTAAAACCAAAAGGAGTTGATTCTTTGGATTCGGTGCTCAATTCTCTAAAACTCAGACATTTGGAAAGTGGAAAAACAACGATCAACATTAAGGAAGAAGGATATTATGCGATTTGTCTAAAAGCATCTGCATCTACTTCTTGGCAGGAAGAAAACAATGAATCTCTCATGATCAGGATATCTGTGGACAAGAAGCACCATCAGGATATGGTTCTATTTTATGGTAGGGAGTCTTTCATATATAAACGCCTCTTAGGAAAGATGAAACAAGGGACATATGATTTTGAATGGATTTGCGACTCACCTCGTAACAATCAGGCATATGCGGAGATCGAGAGTCTTACGATAGAAAAATTGGAATTATCCGATCAAGAATCCCTGGCTGTTCATTATGCTCCAACACTTTTTGGCCGTTCTGTTTACAGTAGATACGATAACCTGTTCACCGACATTCCTTTAGAAATGATTTATTTTTTTGATGAATGGGACCATGGAAAAGTTATTGAATACCACATGGTGTTTAGCCATGAGGATGAAGGTACCCCTGCAGTTCTATTGATGTCTAAATGGGGGCGTTTACTAGATATTGAATATATGGCAAGAGTCTATCTGAATGATAGGGATGAGATCGATCATGTCGATTATCAAGGTCCGGAGCATAAAGTAAAGCGATACAAGAACTTATTGAAAGGCGAGGAACAAATTTTCCTCCAAACGGCAACTTGCAATGGTAATTTCACTGATGAAATCACGAGTGATTATAGCTTTTCCTTTATCCCAAGTTATGAGTGGAAATTAGAACATGAAGCTCGTGAGGTTGTCATGGAAAAGTTCCCTTATATTAATCAAGTCATGCGATGGGAAGCTGAGAGACAGCTAAAAACTTCAATGCTCCCTTATAATTCGATTCAGGATGTAACCCAATATATTTATATTCAATCGTCAGTCTGGGACGTTGTGCTTGGTCAACCAACTGTAGATATTCTTTACAGGCTTAAAGGAGAAGATGAGTGGCATTCTAGTTCCCTGCATGATAAAAAAATTGGTTCGTTTTCAGCTGCTTATACTGGCCCCTATCATCACTTTGCAACAGCTATTCGGCTGCCTGAGGTCAACTTCATTCAGGATATAGAAGAAATCAAGGTCGTTCTAATTAATGAAAAACTTCCCAAAGCTACTGTTAGAAATCTAAAGGTGCTCGCATACACTGAAAAAAGTGAGCTGCAGCAATATATTAAAGCTGAATTCAATCAGCAATTGAACCAGGTTGAATCGGAAAAGGTTATTTGGCGAAGAGAAAAATAAGGAAGGTGCGAAAACAACACGATGAGAGAAGAAGATGAACAAATATTATTCGAAATTCAATCTACGATCTCCAAAAAGAGTACACAATCGCATCTAAAACATACTTTTTTTGTTCCGGAAAATACAGAACAAATTTATGTAGATTTTTCCTTCGATCCACCACATCAAATGGATTCAATTAAGAATACGAGAATCATTGAAGAAGCGTTCAACTATTATGAATCCGATCTGCCAACGATGGATAATGAACCTGTCCGTAATATGCTGACACTGTCAATCGATGATGATGACGGATTTAGAGGGGCAAGACATTATCATTCCCCTAGTCAGCATGTGATTGTTAGTGAGAACAATTCAACTCCGGGATACCTAAATAAGAAAAATCCAACGGGTCTTTGGTCCGTTACTGTTAGCATACACGCACTGGTGACGGAGCACTGTCATATCAATCTATGTATCTATCGAAAAATGCAACCTTCAAATGATAACAATGTGTTAAATCTTCCTTGGCAAAGTAAGCCATTGACACAATACGTAACCGAGAACAAACTGATGATTTCAAGTCACTCAAGTGAAAAAAAATCAATGTACTGGCTGCCGTCCGAACTTCACACGCATACCTTTCACAGCGATGGAAAACAGTCTGTTCTCGAAATGGCAACTGTCGCAAAGGATATGGGGCTCACGACCATTGTAATTTCAGATCATAATACAATCAGCCCACTTCAAGATATTGAAAAAGCAAAAGAAGCCACTGGCATCCAGATACTGTATGGGCTGGAATGGACAACTTTTTATGGTCATATGCTGACGATAGGCTATAAAACCCCAACCTATACAGACTGGAGAGTCATTGGCCCTCTGAATATTGAAGCTGGAATCAGTGAAATTCGCAAGCATGGCGCCCTAGCAGGGATCGCTCATCCCTTTCGCATAGGAAATCCAATTGGGACAGGCTGCCACTGGGAGTTTCCTATCGAAACCATGAATTCCTTCGATTTCATTGAGGTGTGGAATTCTGTTAGACCAGGATCCAAAGCCTACAATAAACGCGCTTTCCAATTTTGGACGGATTTGTTGAATAAAGGTTACAAGCTGACGGCAACTGCAGGAAGGGATTGGCATCATAATGAGCAGATTAATCCTTTACCAGCCATATCATATGTGCGGATGCCTAAAACACTTGCTGAGGAAAAGGACGCCTTCAGATCTTCCTTTCTATCATCAATTCGTTCTGGTAAAGTCAGTCTATCCTATGGGAAGCCACTTGAACTTACGATTCAACAAGGAGAAGATGTTTATACGATTGGGGAAGTTATCGATAATAAGACAGAGCGTCTGTGTGCACAAGTTCATTCAGAACAATGGGCAAGTAATGAGCGGATCAATAAGGGCAGCTTTCGCTTGCTTTTATTTTCAAACAAGGGTGAACTCGCACATGGCTCTCCGGGTAACTTAAGCCTAATGAATGAGTGTGAAACGGAAGGCATTCGATGGATTCGAGCGGAACTATATGCTTCAGTGGATGAGGAAGAAATTGAACTGATTGCGTTTACGAATCCGGTTTACTTCCTGGAAGCATAGGGACGGTTCTCTTGCTTCCTCAAGGAAGCATAGGGACGGTTCTCTTGCTTCCTCAATGTCTCTCACAAGCAAAAAAGAAGTAATGATCTATCCTTAGGATAGATCATTACTTCTTTTTGATTGCATGTCTAATTTCTATCTCGTTCTATGTAATCGTGGTTTACATCATCATTTGTAAATAGCTCCAAGAGGACCGATGTCTAAAACAAGAATAATTAGTCTATCATTGTGTATTCGATACAATAAGCGGAGAGATCCAATCTGAATTCAAAAATTATCATGATTGGATCCTTCTAAAGGTTTTATATTCGTCACAGCATATGGATTTTCACTAAGTTGATTTCTTTACTTTGCTTTTTAATTTTGTTGGTGATTTTTCGTAATACTTGGCGGCAGGCTTCCTTAGTTTTACATTATATTTAGGAAGCATAGGGACGGTTCTCTTGCTTCCTCACCTAATGGTTGGGAGTATCTATACTAGATAGTGGGTCCACTATTTTTAAAATTGATTTTTTGAAAATGTGATGAAAACTTTTAAAAGATAGTATATGATAGATTTGCTAGCTGGAATTGTCATTTGGGAGTTTCTTTTTCCTAACAAAGGTGACTTCTATCCTACCTTTATAGTCATCCTAGGCCTTCATGAAAATCCCCCTAAACTATTGTCTCTTTTTTTACAGCCATTGTTCTATAGCCCTATACTCGAACTAATTCGAAACTTAATCAACCAAATAAGCTCTTTCCTACGCTTCGCTAATTAATTACATTCATCCTTCAATATAAATAACTAAATCCCAAATAAAAGATAGTATGAAAGAATTGGAACGTCCGTTTTGCCCCTTGTAACAATTATCGTAACGAATCCTTGAATCCCCCACTACTAGGAAAGCACTCCCCTTATTTGAAAATCCAAAGTAATTCCCACCATCTAGTTATCAATGATGAGTTCTTAAGAAAATATAAGTCACGGAGTTTTGATCCTTATCGTATTTATTTTTATGAGTAATCAAAATCAGAATAGTGGTGATAGAGATGCCTCGGAAGGCTAGGATCAAAAGTAAGAGTAGAATATACCACGTAATGTTGAGAGGTGCTAATAGACAGGAAATATTTCACGATGATGAAGATAGCATAAATTTTCTTGATACGATTGAAAAATACAAAATAAAATCAGAGATGAGAGTTTATGCTTGGTGCTTGATGAGTAATCATGTACATCTACTTTTAAGGGAAGGCAATGAAGATATTTCGATTACAATGAAGCGTATAGGTGTGAGTTTTGTCTCGTACTATAACTGGAAATACAGTACAACTGGACACCTATTTCAGGATCGATTCAAAAGTGAAAATGTTGAAACTGTTAAGTATTTACTAACGGTTATAAGGTATATCCACCAAAATCCAGTAAAAGCAGGAATAACAAAGAGGGCTCATGAATGGAGATGGAGTAGCTGTCTTGGATATTACGGTAAAATTAATCATCCAATAAATATGCTCGATTATAACTTTATTATGGGAATGTTTTCCGATGATATAGCTATTGCCAGAGAAAAATTTAAAGAATTTAACGAAAGAAATAATAATGATACATGTCTAGATGATAGATATAATGAAAGAAAAAGATTATCAGATGAAGAGGCAAGGAAGGAAATCAAGAAGATACTTGGTGAGTTTGAGATCGCGCAAGTAAAGAGTTTTTCTAAGCTAAAAAGAAGTGAAGTGTTGCGAAAAGTAAAAAGAATCAAAGGATTATCACAACGCCAAGCTGCAAGGATTTTGGGCGTCTCACCTAACCTTATTTTTAAAGCATAGTATAGGAAGTTTTTTCTTCTGGGCAAGGTTGAGAAGCAGAGAACCGTCCCTGTGCTTCCCAACGGATTACGAAATTTAAGAACGCTGAATCACAGAAGTAGAATAGCTTTGAATCATTTTTTGTAAATTTCTGTGTCCTTCTCTTAATTTAATTGTTTCATCAATGATATTTTGGAAGCCTTCCAAGTCTTTATCAGACGCATTTAATACAGACTTTGAAATTCCTTCGGCGATTTGTTGTAATGTTAAATCTCGGTTCACGAACGACGACCACCTTTCCTCTTAATTGTTAGATTTTTGTTTTGTCCTCTTTATTACTTTTGGGAAGAAATGATATTTTTCTACAAGTAGCAAACAAAAATTTTTCTATATGTATCATCTAAATTTATTAAGAATTTAAAATATCAATCCTTATTTAACAAATTACGATGGAAAATCCCTGGTATTGGGTGTCATCACCCGAATTTTGTTGAATAATATATTTGATAATCTGAATTTTAGGGTTTGATCAAGTAAAGATGAGCCACATGATTTTCAATTCTATTCTATTAACCCCTTAATCCCATGCCCCACTTAATGCAAATTGGTATTTTAAGATTACTAGCTAGGGTTGTGGTCAGTTTCTTGTTAAGGGTCTGGACTTGAGTATATATGTTAAAGTAAGTTCATGTCTACATGTGCCGACTGAAGATAAAGCCACCACTATTCCAACAGCCAATCTGCTAGAAGGAGCTACTACATATGCTAATCCAATGTACAAAAAAACTACTAGATGAACTTAAGGTAACCCCTGATACACCGATAGAAAAAGATCCATTGTTTTCTTGGCATGCCAACCTATTAAAGCTTGGTCGGAAGAAGACGCTAGTGTTAGTGAATGATAAAAACCGATATGCAATTGTTCTTTATGGCCTAAAGGCAAAGGACATGAAAAATATAGATAAGTTAATCCTTAAAGTGGTTCGTGAAACATTCCAAGCGGAGTGTATTAAGGATGAAATAATAGAGCAGTTTATCCAACACTCAAACAATGTTGTCTTTTCCAAAACAAAAGACAGAACATCTGTAGCAAGAATGAACAAAGCATGCGAGTATGTTTATTACTTTGAGGACTTACTCGATAACGACGCGATCATTCAAGTAGAGATGAGCTTAAGGATTAGCAGTCTACTAGTAGGAGACGGAAAGAATAGCTACATATATCCAAATAAAGAAATGTATACGCATTTAGAGGGGTTTGCAGGACAACCTATTTTTCTTTCTGAAGCTGTGGAGCTTAAAGTAACGTTAATGCTTGAAAAATACTCAGTTTGGCGCAAAATCATCGTTCCGACCAATACCACTTTTTCTAATTTACATAAAGTAGTACAAATTGCATTTGAATGGCAGAACAGCCACCTACACGAGTTTTATATTTATCCAAGTAACACTGATGCCAAAGTCATACCGATCAACCGAGATAAACCGATTGTAAATCTAGTGTGCGACGAAGAAGCACTAAGCTACCAAGGTGATATACCAATGAAAATGGAAACGGGTATAAAGCTAGCTGACTATCTTCCTGTAAGGATTATATACAACTATGACTTTGGAGATAATTGGAAGCATTCGATTGAGGTAGTTAGAATGATTGAAGATTATGACGTCAATTTTCCTGTCTGCCTAGATGGCGAAGGACACGCCCCGCCGGAAGATGTTGGAGGAGAACCAGGCTACGAAGAATTTCTTCATATAATTGGAGATAAAAACCATCAAGATTACGAGCATATGGTGAACTGGGGAAGAAGGCAGGGATATCGGGAGTTTGATGTGGAGGAGGTTAATCGGGAGCTGAGAAGATAGTTTTGGAGAAGCATAGGGACGGTTCTCTTGCTTCCTCGCCTAATGGTTGGGGGTGTTTTGGGTGCCTGGTCACCACTCGAATTTTCTTGTTTCACAGCAGTGTTTCACAAACGAAAAAGAAGTAATATCTATCCTAAGGGAAAGATCATTACTTCTTTTTGTTTTATAAGCACTTTCTCTGAAGAGACAGGTTCCTCAAAAGTGTACTTGTGAATATAGTTCTCTTAATTGCATGTGTAATCTCTATCTCGTCCTATGTAGTCTTTAAAAGTTGGTACATCATCATTTGTAATATCTCCACGAGGACCGATGTCTAAAACAAGAATAATCAGTCTGTCATTATGTATTCGATACAATAAACGAAGAGATCCAATCCGAATTCGAAAGTCATCATGACTGGATCCCTCCAAAGGTTTTTATATTCGTCACAGCATATGGATTTTCACTAAGTTGATTAATGACTTCCTTTACTTTGCTTTTTAATTTTGTTGGTAATTTTTCGTAATACTTGGCGGCAGGCTTTCTCAGTTTTACATCATATTTAGGCACGAAGATCGTCCCAATCAACGAGATCATCGTTTTCAATATCAATTTCAGCCTGTTTTAGTATCTTCTTTTCTCGTTCAGTTATTGGGGAGTTATCAGCTTCAACAACGATCTCTTTATCATGATCTTTTTCAATTACAACTTTAATAAGATCATACACGAGTTTATTATTATTATCATTGACAAGGTCTACAAGTAAATAAAGGTCTTCTTTGCGAATACTCATTATACCACCCCTTGAAGAGATTGCTTTTCTTTATTTTACACAACAGGGTTGGTTGCTGCCACTCTCTGAGTTTCGAGGGGAAGTATAGGGACGTTCTCTTGCTTCCTTGCCTAATGGTTGGGAGTATGTGGAAATATGGTGCGGTTCTCTTGCATCCTCAATGTCTCTCACAAGCAAAAAAGAAGTGGATTATCACAACGCCAAGCTGCAAGGATTTTTCGGCGTCTCGCCTAACCTTATTTTTAAAGCATAGTATAGGAGTTTTTATCATCTAGGCAAGTTTGGAAGCAGAGAACCGTCCCTTTGCTTCCCGATTCTACTAAAAGATATTGATTAGTTCAAATATTCATAGTACTCTTAAGATAAAGGTCAAATGATAACGCTTGCACAACGTTCATGTGCGTTTAACTTGGGGAAGTTCGGGGTTTTGTGCAACATTGTGCAAACGATTTCGCAACTTAGCAAACTCGCAACATTGTGCAAGCGATTTCACAAAGTTAACAAGGGGGAAGAAGTGTATGAAGAGGAAAAAGTTTCAAAGTGGGATGGCTATATTATTATCACTTCTCTTAGTCGTTTCGATGTTTGCGGGTTACATACCAAGTGCAGTAGCACAAACCGAAGACCGACATATAAGCTTATCCTATGAACGAGAGGATGGGAATTATGAAGGCTGGAACCTTTGGGTTTGGGGAACAGGAGCACAAGATGACCAGATTGATTATACAGAAATAAAAGATGGAAAAGCCATTTTCAACATTAAGGTTGGACCAGATGCAGATCGTGTTGGATTTGTTATCCGCAAAGGAACTGATTGGGCAGAAAAAGATTTTGATGGTGACCGGTATATTACCGTGAATAAAACGGATGCAATCACAAAGGTACACGTGAAGAGTGGCGTCGAGGAATTTTTTACTGTACCGGATGGGACTGCCCCAAAAGTAGAAGATGGCAATGCTTCTTTCTTCTTCCGTGATAAAGAGTTATATGCACAAAATGAAATGAAAAAGATAGAAAAAGTAGAGCTTGAAATCTTAGGTAAACGTTATGAAATGAAGGCTGAGCTCGAGAATGAGCGTTTTTCCTACACGTTAAACGATCTTCCGCAGGGTGTGCATGAATATACGTATTTTGTAACAGTAGATGGAGTGACAAAGGAAGTAACCGACCCTTACAACACAGTGGACGGAAAATCTAGTGTAACGTATTTAGTATCAGATATTCAGGTTTCAGGCACCGTGCAGCCTACTGCAGTGAACTACAATGAAAATGCAGTTGTGACGGTGGACCTTGGATCAGAAACAGAAACAACTACTCGCGAAATATACTTAGACTTAACAGCTATTGGTGGAAAAGAAAAAGTCATCGTTGATCCAAAACTGAATGAACTTACTGTAGCTGTTGATCAAAGTGTAACAGCTGGAACAAAAGTCTTACCAATTGTGGTGATTGATGAATTTGGGAACCGTCATGACGGGGAAGTCAAGCTCGAGGTTAAAGCGCGTACATTCACTGGTGAGGAAGAGGACTTTGACTGGGATGAAGCAGTCGTTTACTTTATGCTTACCGACCGATTCTTTGATGGTGACGACTCGAATAATGACCCTTACAAAATTGGCTATGACCAATCAAAAATGGGAACATACCAAGGTGGAGACTTTAAAGGAATTACGCAAAAAATAGACTATCTTGATAAGCTAGGTATTAATACCATTTGGATTAATCCAATCGTAGACAATATTAAATACGATGTAAGAAATGAAAATCCTGACACTCCCTATTATGGGTATCATGGATATTGGGCAAACAATTTTGGTGAATTGAACCCACACTTTGGTTCGATGGCCGATTTCCATGAACTAATTGATAAGGCACATGATCGTGGCATAAAAATCATGGTAGACGTTGTGCTAAATCATACGGGATATGGATTAAAAGCAAGTGATACTGGCAGCGGGATCGCTAATTTTCCATCAGATGAGGATCGTGCACGCTTTGACGGTATGCTTCGTGACGGTGGTACGGATACGGTCCGCGGAGAATTATCGGGTTTACCTGATTTAATCACCGAAGATTCAGCGGTTCGTGACCAAATCGTCCAATGGCAAGTAGATTGGATTGAAAAGTCTAAAACAGCTAATGGCAATTCGATTGATTATTTCCGTGTCGATACGGTGAAGCATGTAGAAGACACAACCTGGATGAAATTTAAAAATGAGTTAACTAAAGTGAATCCAGAATTTAAGCTAATCGGTGAGTCTTGGGGAGCGAGTATTAACGATGACCAGGGCTACTTAAATACTGGAATGATGGATTCGTTACTAGATTTTGATTTTAAAAATATTGCTAAGGATTTAGTAGATGGAAAGATTGATACAGCACAATCAAAGCTAGAAAATCGTAATAAAAATTTATCGAACGATGCCACACTAGGACAATTTTTAGGAAGCCATGATGAAGATCGATTTTTAGAAGCGGTAGAAGGTGATCTAGGAAAATATCAAGTGGCAGCCTCATTACAAATGACGGCTAAGGGTCAGCCAGTTATCTATTACGGGGAAGAGCTTGGTTTACCAGGTAAAAATAATTACCCAATCTACGATAACCGACCAAACCTTCCTTGGGACCAAGTTGAAGGCAATGAAGTGCTCTCTCATTATCAAAAACTATTAGCATTTAGAAATGAATACACGGATATTTTTACTAAAGGAGATCGCACAAAAGTAGCGGGTTCTGACAGTGATGAGTATCTGGTCTTCTCACGTAGCTATAACGATGAAGAAGCTTTCATCGGATTAAACACTGCTAACGCTGAAAAAGAAGTCGTACTAGACTTCGAATCGGCTGATGCTGTTGTAACAGACCACTATGGAGACAAAACGTATACAACTTCAGCTGATGGGAAAGTAAAGATTAAGATTCCAGCTATGGAAGATGGCGGAACCACGCTACTTACAGTTGAAGAAGGAACAGTACCTGTGGAAGAGCCCGGAGATACATGTGAAATCGGAGAGAATACACTTCGTATTCACTACCAAAGAACAGACAACAGTTATGAAAATTTAGGGGTATGGCTATGGGGAGACGTTGCAACTCCTTCTGAAAATTGGCCAACAGGTGGGACACCTTTTAATGCAGATCAGGTAACAAGCTACGGTAGTTACATTGATGTTGAATTAAAGACAGATGCAAAAGAACTTGGCTTTTTAGTTTTAAACACAACCAATGGTGACAAAGACGGTGGCGATAAAGCAGTAGAATTATTTTCACCTAATCTTAATGAAATATGGATAAAACAAGGTTCTGATCAAGTATTTTTATACGAACCTACTACATTACCGGAAAATACGGTACGAGTTTATTATGAAAGAGAAAATAAGGATTATCAAGACTGGGGAATGTGGAATTGGGGAGATGTTGCAGCTCCATCTGATGGTTGGCCAAACGGTGCAACAGATGCAGCCGGAATAGGCAAGTTTGGTTCTTACTATGACATTAAACTTAAAGAAAACGCAAAAACGTTGAATCTCCTTTTTGTTAATAAGCAAAGCGGACAACAAACAGGCGATATGTCATTTGAAATGTTGGATCAATATAAGACACTATTTTTAAAAGAAGGCGACGATAAGGTCTACACAGATCCATATGGGACTGGAAAGACTGCATTACTATCAGGAGAAGTACTTTCCGATCAACTCATCAACCTTCGTTTCTCTAAAACAGAAGGATTAGATGTAGAAAAATTAGCACAACAGATAACGATAAAAGACGTTGATGGTAACGAGGTAGCATTTACAGATGTAACGGTGGAAGGGGAAGAACGCGTCCAAATCCACGGAACATTTGATTTAGAAAAAATACCTTACACGATAACCTATGGTGAGCGCACGATTACAGTAAAATCTGGCTGGAAATTAATCGATGAAATGTACGGCTATGACGGAGAGCTAGGAGCTAAGCTAAATAAGGATGGTTCCGCTACCTTAAAGGTATGGTCTCCAAAAGCGGATGCGGTTTCTGTTGTATTGTATGATAAGAAAGACCAAAACAAAGTTGTAGACACGATTAAGATGAAAAAAGGCGACCGTGGAGTTTGGACCCAAACACTGTCTAAAAACAACACAGGAGTAAAGAAATTAAAAGGTTACTATTATCATTATGAAATTACCCATGGAGATGAGACGAAGCTTGCGCTAGATCCTTACGCAAAATCGATGGCAGCATGGAACAACGAAGCAGGAGACCCGGTCGGTAAGGCAGCAATCGTTGATATTTCTTCGATTGGACCAAAGCTTGATTATGCCGATATTCCAGGCTTTGAAAAACGTGAAGACGCGATTATTTACGAGGCACATGTTCGTGACTTTACGTCAGATCCTACGATTGCAGAAGATTTAAAATCACAATTCGGTACCTTTGCCGCATTTGTTGAAAAGCTAGATTATATTGAAGATTTAGGTGTCACACATATTCAACTTTTACCAGTGATGAGCTACTTCTTTGCTGACGAGTTGAAAAACAATGAAAGAATGCTAGAGTATGCTTCTACAGAAACGAACTACAATTGGGGATATGACCCACATAGCTATTTCTCACTATCTGGTATGTACTCGGAAAATCCAAATGATCCAGAATTGAGAATAAAAGAGTTCAAAAAATTAATAAAAGAAATTCATAAGCGCGACATGGGGGTAGTGCTTGATGTTGTTTACAACCATACGGCACAAGTATCGATCTTCGAAGACTTAGTACCAAACTATTATCATTTTATGGATGCAGACGGCACCCCAAGATCAAGCTTTGGTGGTGGACGTTTAGGTACCACTCATAAAATGTCAAGAAGAGTACTAGAAGACTCGATTCTTCATTGGGTGGGTGAATACAAAGTAGACGGCTTCCGCTTTGACATGATGGGAGACCATGATGCAGAAAGTATTCAAAATGCTTTTGACAAAGCGAAGAAATTAAATCCAAACATCGTGATGATTGGGGAAGGCTGGAGAACATTTGCCGGAGATGAAGGTGAGCCAGTTCAAGCAGCTGACCAAGATTGGATGCAGGATACAGAAGCGGTTGGGAGCTTCTCTGATGAAATTCGTAATGAACTAAAATCAGGATTCGGCAGTGAAGGTCAACCAAGATTCCTTACTGATGGAGCAAGAAACACTCAGCAAATTCTAGATAACATTAAAGGGCAGCCACATAACTTTGTAGCTGATCAACCAGGCGATGTTGTTCAATATATCGCGGCACATGATAATTTAACATTATACGATGTAATTGCACAATCAATTAAGAAGGATCCAGATATTCCAGAAAACAACCTCGAGATCCATAAGCGCATCCGAATTGGGAATGCAATGATCTTAACATCACAAGGTACAGCGTTCATTCACGCAGGTCAAGAATATGGACGTACCAAACAGTGGAGAGAGGAAACGGATACGGCACCTTATAAGTCAACTTACATGACAGATAAGGACGGAAAACCATTCAAATTCCCATACTTTATCCATGATTCTTACGATTCTTCTGACATCATCAACAGATTAGATTGGGAAAAAGCAACAAATAAAAAGGTATACCCAGTCAACAATGTGACAAGAGAATACACAGAAGGATTAATCGAATTACGTCGTTCAACTGACGCTTTCCGACTAGGTTCAAAAGAATTAGTCGATGAAAATGTAACAATGCTAGGTGCACCTGAGATAAAAGCTCAAGATTTACTAGTTGCCTATCAAAACAAAGCAACAAATGGCGACGTATATCACGTATTTGTAAACGCAGATAAACAAGCTAGAACGGTAACATTGAAAAACGACTTAACGAAAGCCAATGTTCTAGTAGACCAAGATGAAGCAGGCGTAAAAAAAGTTTCAGAAAGAACAGGCTTTGAACTAACTGCTAGCAAGGTCACACTGGATCCTTTAACGACGGTTGTTATTAAGGTAAGTGGGGATGGGGGAAAGCTAGGTAAAGATAAGGACAAAGACAAAGGATTCAAATAGTTCTGCGTGACTGGTCACCATCTGGATTTTCTTGTTTCACACAATGTTTCACAACAAGAAAAGAAGTAATGCTCTAGCCTAAGGGAGAGCATTACTTCTTTTGGTTTTTAATAACTTTTATTTTTGTACTCGGTACCACCACGCAAGGATGTATTGTCGAATAAAGGGTTATTGAACGATAGAAGAAAGCAAAGGGACGGTTCTTTGCTTCTGCTCTCCTCCACTACCATCAAAGAGTAAGACAAAAAAGACACCAATTATTAAACTGGTGTCTCTTCAATCTACTATCAATTATGAAAAACCACTCCACAATAGAGCCCCACCAATCACGACAAGTAAAATAATTAGAATAAAGAACAGAATAGCAATACCGACAATAATCCACCCAAGTAATTTCCTTCCAGTTTTGATCAAGTAAATCCCTAATACAAGTGGTCCGAAAATAAAACCTAAGATTCCCCATAACCATGGATTTTTACCGTGCTTTGGTGCATCGATTGCTAAATATACTGCTATTACAATGGATAATATTAAACCAAAAGATAATTCCATTTTATTCCCTCCAAATGTGTTAAACCTTATAGAACAAGAATATGGTAAATGTTAATTAATTATTCGTCAAGTAGTGAGATGGGGAACTGAATATTTGTCGCAAAGTGATCATAAAATCGAGTAGACATGCAATAGTATATTTTTCAAATAATTGAAGATTTGAAATCAATCAATACTAGTGATTGCAGAAAAAGGGTGAGTTACTTGCGACGAAGAAAAGAAAGAACAATACCAATTATCTTTGTTAGTCTAATCTTCTTAGGATTTTTAATTTGGTCTTTATCCTTATTTTTTAATCAATCAGCACCAAAAGATGTTGTCGAATCATTTTATAAGTATGAGCAAGAAGGGGATTTTGGAAGTGCATGGGATTTGTTTCACCCTATAATGAAGGATAAATTCTCAAAGAATGCTTTTGTGACAGAAAGATCGCATATCTATATGGGACATTACGCTGTTTCAACCTTCAAGTTTGAACTAGGTGACAGTAAAAAACTTAAAAAATGGAAAATGTCAAAGGATGGACCAGAGTTCAAAGATCCATACTCCGTTATCGTTGAACAGAACTTCAAAAGTAAATTCGGCACATTTACGATCAAACAGGAAGTATATGTGATTAAATATAAAGATGAGTGGAAGGTTGTTTGGGAGTATAACTAAGCTGGTGTTTCTTACGGTAGAGTTCACCTTAATTTACAAATTGTAATAAATTTTACAAAAAACACTAAGGAATAGTAATTTCCTAGTGTTTTTTTCGATTACTTATTAATTTACTGTACTGTAAGGTGTGCTCATATGACAAAAACATGTGAATTTATGCGGTTTATCGACATATGATTACAAATTTTACACAAAATTAACATTTGTCTAACAATTATTATTTACACTAAGGAGGTGCTGAAAAATAGACATTGGAGGACATTATGAGACAAAAAAAGTTAAAATCCGCACTTATCTATCTATTAATCCTCACTCTCGTTCTTACTAACTTCCTATCTCTCATTCCATCAAAAGTTACATATGCAGAGATAAACCAAGAGCCATCAACATCTACTTCAACGACAACAGTTGAAGGGGATCAGGAAACGACTTCAGTTCCTGAAGAAAATGCCGTGCCGGCTCAACAAGAAGTAGTAGAAACACAGGAAAGTACATCAGAAGTACCACCAACTGATAATCAACAAAATACAAGCGATACACAAACAGCCCCAACAGAGGAGAAATTACCAACAACAGAAACTGAGCAGTCTTCTGGAAACCCTTCCACTGAGGTAGAATCTACAGATCCTGTAACACAGTCAGTAGAACCCAAAACTGAGACTCCGGTTGTCGAAGAGACTGCTCCACAAGCAGAAACAGCCGAACCAGTTGTTGAAGCCGAACCAACTACAGAAATGACAGAAGCACAAATGGCTAATTTACCAGAGTTACTCATTACTGAAATCATGCCAGATAATACTGGTACTGAACAATTTGAATACTTTGAGGTTTATAATAACTCAGATAAGCCGGTCGTATTAGATCATTACACTTTTGCTCTACGTTATTTAGATGGAAGTGGCAAACAAGACGTCGAAATGGAATTTGAACCTGTTACACTAGGATCGAAAGAAACAATTATCTTTTGGCTAAACCTAAAAAATAAGACATTTGAAGAATTTAATAGTCATCATGGAGTAAATCTACCAGCTGACGAAATTGTTGAATATAGTGGCGCACCTGGTTTCGCCAATGGCGGTGACAGAGGTGTGGTCATAAGTGACAAAAATAGTGAAATTGTTATGGCAAGTTATTTAGGAGAAGATATTGGCGAGGGTTTAGTAGTCCACTACTCATCTCCTATAGGTGGCATTGAAATGGTCAAGCATGAAAATAAAGCTGCGCCGACTCTTGGAACAGTAGAAGCGGCTCAAGTTCCAAGTGAACCTGTTGCAATGCCTGAGAATAACGCACCCATCATTGAACATACACCTGTAACATCGATTAAAGCTGGAGAGGACTTAAAGATTCAAGCAACTCTCTCGGACGATCATGACGATATAAAAGCAACACTTTATTACAATACAGAGACTGATTCAGAGTTCGTAGCACTTCCTATGAATCAATTATCTGGTACGAGCTATGAAGCTACGATAACTAACGATGCATTAACTTCAGAAAGCGTGCACTATTATATTGAAGTAACGGATAAAAATAACCGATCAACTCATCCATCTAGTGGTGAAGTAGTAACGGTTACTATAGAAAATACACAAGAAGAAACATTCAGCGAGTTACCACTTTTAATCACTGAGCTTTCTCCAAATTCACAAGGCGGTGGTACGGATTATTATGAGTTTATTGAACTCTATAACAATACGAATCAGCCTTTATCTCTAACGAATTATTCATTCATCTACCGGTATACAGATACAGGAGAAGAAAGAATTTTCCAAGTTCCAGCTGATACACTTGAACCACAAGAAACAACGGTTTTGTGGTTCAATAACGGTGATCGAGCATTAGCCGATTTTAATGCCAACTTTGGAAAGAACTTAACTAGCAATCAAGTTGTTGAATTTAAGGATGGATTCCCTGGATTCTCTAATGGTGGAAATCGTGCCATTGTACTAAAAAGTAATGAGGGAAAGGAAGTAATCTCTGCCACTTATCTTGGAGAAGATAATGATAACAATGGAGCTGATATTCACTATAAGTTTCCATCATCAGGAACGGAAATGGCGAAATACAAGGGATTAGCTGCTCCTTCTCCAGGGGAGGTTGAGCCTGTTCAAGTGCCAACAACACCGGTAACACTACCAGACGAAGTGGAAGACACAGAAGCACCAAAAATTACACACGCTCCTATTACAGACAGCAACTCGGTTTCACCAGTAAAGGTTGAGGCTACAATTACAGACAATCTGGCTGTTCCATTAGTAACGCTTTACTTTAAAGAAGAAGGTGCAGATACGTTTACCTCGTTATCAATGAATCCAAGTGCAGAGGACCCATCTATTTATTCTGCGGAGATTCCGAGTACAAGCGTCCAATCAGATCTTATTTACTATATCGAGGCGACAGATGGTACGAATAGCGATAAAACAGAAGAATACACGATTGTTGTTGAGAAAATAGACGTTAATTACGAAAAGATACCCCAATTTCTTGTAACAGAGGTAGTGCCAGATTCCACAAATGTAGGTACTGCAGACGGTTATGAGTTCATAGAAATCTATAACAATACGGACAAAGCAATGAACTTTAAAGATTATAAAATGAATTACAGATATGGATCAGATCCAAGTTCAGATGTTATTTGGGCATCCGTACCTGATGATGTCCTAATTCCTGCCGGAGAAACACTGGTGTTCTGGATTATTAATGGACAGAATGAAAGTCAGACAGTCGCAGATTTTAATGCGCATTATCGAACAAGCTTAGTAGAAAACCAGGATATTGTTAAAATTTATAGTGCCGGAATGGCAAATGGCAGCATGCGTGGACTAGTCGTTGCAACGAATACAGGGAAAGAAATTTCAGTCTCTTACTACAATGATGAAACAAATGTTGATGATTCTTTTCAAGACAAAGGAATTGTTTACAAATATCCAGTAGATAAATCCACACAACTGATCAAGATTGGAGTTGAAGATGCGACTCCAGGTGCTGTTGAATCGTTCCAAGTTCCAGGACAGCCAGTTCATATTGAGGAAGATACTGTTGCTCCAACAATTGAAAATTTAACAAATGTGAGTGAGATTAATCAGAAAGATAATATTAACCTTGTTGCAAATATCAAAGATGATAAAGAAGTTAAAACAGTTCGCTTTTTTTATAAAATTGATAATCAAACAGAGTATAAAGATGTGATTGTGAAAGAAGATTATGACGATCTTCTCTATCACCATACAATTCCTTCACCTGACTTGATTGGAAATGAACAGGTAGAGTACTACTTTGTCGCTTCAGATGGTACGAATGAAGTAAGAAGTGAGACCTATCAAATTAAGATTACAAGTGATATAGATACTTCAAGTCTGCGTTTAAATGTAAAAGATAATGACATTTTAACTGGTGAAAAAGCACTTAAAGGAACATCTCAATCAGATTCACCTGAAAATGTTAACTTGTATGTAGATGATACAGAGTTAACTGAAGGACTGTATCATTCCGTTGAGCAGGTTGCTTACTTTGCTTTTGAAGTAAATGGACTTAATACCTACTTCAAAAATGCTGTGACGATAGGGGATGAAGTCCTTTATCTGATGGATGATGACTGGCTTTCAAGCTGGAAAACTTTTAGCATTCCAATTGAGCCAGAGCGATTACAATTAGGTGAAAATACGATCACGATTCGGTCAGGAAATAAAGCTTCACCTTTTGATTTAGAATCAGCAGAAAATCGTGATAACTATGATCTTCGTAATGTACGGTTAGTTCTAGCAGATGGAACAGTTATAAAAGACCCATCATATAGTGATTCATCTAAAGTATTAGCTATGCATGATGACAATCCATTTGTAGATTTTAAGTTTGACATTACAGATAAATATGCAAAATCAAAAACGTATAAATGGAATACAACATCTGTTTCGGATGGAGAACATATTATTAAGGTAAAAGATTCTGATGAAGAGGTAAGTTCTACAATTCTTGTTGACAATACCGCACCAGTTATCGAAACAACTATTATTGAAGGTAAAGAATATAAAGGTGCATTTGATATCGATGTCGATATTTCTGATCAAATTGCTGGTGTTGAAGATGTTCAGATTATCTTAGATGATCAAGAAATCGAGGTACCATACGCGACATCGTCAGGGAAACTATCCTCAGGTGAACATAAACTAACTGTAATAGCGATAGATAAAGTGGGGAATAGGGCAGAAACAATCGTTCACTTTTCAGTTGTGAATGAAAACCCGAGCAAACCTGAAGTTGTTTCACCAAGTGATGATACACAGATGCCAGTTAAAGGTGACCCGACTCTCAAGGTAAAGGTAACAGATCCCACAAAAGATGAAGTGGATGTAACCTTCTATCAGGGATATCAGTATGATGTCAGTCAAAGCAACCAGGTAAAAGCGTTTAAAAATGCATCTGATACAGAACCACCAAGAACAATGGCTCCAGAGGGGGAAGCGGCATTTACTTCTGATGATATTTCCCTTGTTTCAAAACAAGATGAAAACTATTTAATTACGGACTCTAGTACACAATTCCCATATCATCGATTTGATGTAACAGTAGATCCTTCTGTTGATGAAAATGATCGTGTTGAATTGGTGTGGAGTGGTAACTCGTTAGAAGGTAGAAAAGTGTCCATGTATGCTTGGAATCACACAACCAATGACTGGTCACTGATAGACTATAAAATTGCCGGTAAAGAAGATTTCGATTTAACAGGAGAAGTTGCTGTTAATGAATTTATGAAGGATTCAAAAATCAATGTTTTAGTTCAAGATGAAATTCCAAGCTCACCTGATGAGTATGACTACACGTTTGTGTGGATGTCAGATACCCAATACTACTCTGAAAGCTTTCCATACATTTATGACCGTCAAACTCAGTGGATTGCAGAAAAGCAAGAAGAGCTAAAAATTAAATATGTCATGCATACAGGTGATTTAGTCAATAAATCGACTGAGGAATTTCAATGGCAAAATGCTGATAACTATATGAAAGTTCTTGATGACAATGAAATTCCATATGGTGTATTAGCTGGTAACCATGATGTTAATCAAATTACGAATGATTATACCAATTACTATCAGTATTTTGGTGAAGATCGCTTTCAAAGTAAGCCCTACTATGGCGAATCATATCTTAACAACCGAGGACATTATGATTTAATTTCCGCAGGTGGAAATGACTATATAATGGTCTATCTTGGTTGGGGCGTTACCGCTGAAGGAATCGCATGGGTAAATGATGTGTTAGCTGCCCATCCTGACCGAAAGGCAATATTAAATTTCCATGAATATCTTTTATCAACAGGAACAAGGCACCCACTTGGTGAACAGCTTTTTAACGAAATTGTTGTTCCAAATGAAAATGTTATTGCAGTACTAAGTGGACACTATCATGAAGCACAAACACTAGTCGATGAAATTGACGACAATCAAGATGGTACACCAGATCGTAAAGTCTACCAAATGCTTGCCGATTATCAAGCGGGTCCAGAAGGTGGACAAGGCTATATGAAATTACTGCATTTTGACCAAGATAATAATAAAATCATGGTAAATACGTATTCACCATATCTTGATGATTACAACTATTATGATCCCGATGTATATCCCGGAAAGGATGAATTTGTCATAGAACTTGACCTACAACCAGTCGATAAAAGAGTCGCAACTGACTATTTTTCAGTAAATATCTATACAGACACAGTAATCGGTAAAGACAAGAACGTACAAAGTGGTGAAATTGCAGAAACGGTATGGAAAGGCTTAGAAGAAAACAAAACCTATTCTTGGTATGCAGTTGCTGAGGACGGTTACACAGGTAGCACGGTTTCAAACATCTGGACGTTTACCAAGGGTGAAAAAGTGAACCCTACTATCCCAGATCCAGATAATAACGGAGAAGGAACTAAGCCAGAAAAACCAGAATCACCAGAATCACCAAGCAGACCTGATAACCCGACAAATAATCAAGGCGGTCAAGATACCGAAAATCCAGTTAAAGATCAATTACCTGATACACCAACAAACAATAATGATCCTGTATCAGAAAAATCTATTTCAAAAGCAGCTAATAAAGAAGAACCTGAAAAGTCAAGCATTGGAGGTAGTCTACCTTCAACCGCTACGAACCTTTACAATTGGCTATTAGGTGGTATTTTGTTAATCATCGGTGGTTTACTAGTAAATGTGTATCAAAGAAGAAGAAGTATATAATTTTACCAAAATAAAAAGAATGATGATTAGTATAAAGAGCTAAGAGCTATTGTTTCTTATGAAGCAATAGCTCCTTTTTTTATTAGATCAGCTAGATATAATTGCAAAATTTAGTGAGAAAAATTTATAGTCTTTAAATGTAAAAAGTTGTAAAATAATGTAGAAGGAGGTGACAAATTAAATGGAAGAAAACCAATTAAATCGTATGGAAGAAATGTTGGCGAAGCTTATCTCAATGGTCGGTAGCGTGAGGAGCGAGCAAAAAGCAGATGAACAATTAACGATGAAAGAAGAACAATCGTTGATAAGGGACGAACAATTAACGATGAGAGAAGAGCAATCAATGATGAAAGAAGAACAATCGTTGATGAGAGGCGAACAATCATCGATAAAGGAAGAACTAAAGCTTATGCGCAATGAAAACGAAAAGCGTCATGTTGAGGTTCTGAGTCGGTTTCAAGCATTGGAAGCAGACCACGAACATACATGGGAAAAGACTGTTCGAAATGAAAGAGAAATTGCAGTGATTAAGAAACCATTTGAACTATAAAATTTAAAAATCATCAAGAATCCACGATCACTGCTCCTTAACTTCTCTCATCAAGTAATTTGCGCATAATATCCACCCATACAAACATCTCCTAACCGTTTTTTGGGGGTAATAACTATATAGGCTAATTGAGAGGAGAGATACTAGTTGTTAGTGTCTCTTTTCAATTTGGCATTAACTATCGAATGCCGTAGATAAAATAGAATCATTAGAAGTTAACAAACTTTTGTTTAACGAGGTATAAAGAAATATTAGTAGATAGGTATTTAGTATGTGTTAATTGTATTACATTGTAAATTAACAGTTAATTTTTACTAAAATTATACTTTTCTAGCAAGACTTTCGATATAATAAAACTCGTGTTAAACTCCATGACAAACTTCGACTTTATATCTCTGGAATACCACTTGTAGTTAATTTTCCTTATATCTTTCCCTTAGCGAATGCAGATTCCTTATTGGAGGTGTAAATCTTTGTCAGTTTAAATGCGAAAAATTTTCTGTTGGACACATCTAGATAGCAAGTACTTTTAAGTTTATTTGTGAGCTAGTGAATAGTTAATTGTAGCACCAAACTTTACAAGGAGTGATAGGAATGTACTTAGAAAACGAATATGTAATTAAAGCTGAAACGATGAGTCTACATAGTCTATTTAATGAAACAGGAGAGTGGAACACTTTAGTACACGAACAATACCGCACACTCCAAATAGCAAAACCTTTAAAAACTGTGTTGTCGGACAACTGTGACAAGCTTGGAAGTAGTCTCACAGGAAAGTTAGATGCAGCAAAAAAGGTGTTAAAGAATCGACGTATGCTCCCACTATGCTTATCAACCAGATATCGAATATGTCTATTTCCAACCCACTCAATTGATCATCAAGAGTGCGTCTGGTTTTCTGTCGATCATATAAGAGATATACAAGAATATAAGGATGGAAGTATCGTGATCCTAACAAACTATCAGGAAATCTATTGTCCACTCCATCCTGAACAACTTTATACGAGAAAGTCGCTTGCTTCTGAGTTGATTTATAACTATATGGTCAACGAAGCAAAGCTGGGAGAACAAAAGATGTATGGGTTTGTTGCTGATCAAAGCGAAAGGTATGTAACAGGTTCGGTAGATACATTTCTGCACTAATTAAGATTCTCAAATCGCAGGAAGATATTGAATTAACAGTAATCATTAATTCTTTACCTGCTAAAAAAATAAAGTTTTAGATCGATTAAAAAAGCCGAGAAACAGTGTTCCTTGTTTCTCGGCTTTTACCATTTAATTACTTGCAGTATTCTCTTTCATTTCAAGATGCTCTTTTAATTGATTAGAAAGGGCAAGGCGTTCTTCTTCAGCTACTATATAATAGTAGATTCCGTCAATCTTATCGCCAGTCCCTTTAATTTGGAATTGCTCAAGATTCTTACTAGCTTCTTTATAATTTGCTTGTACAGACCACATCTCATCCAATGATAAGTTGGTTTTAACATTATCCCTTACAACATTGAACATATCTCCGAATTTTGTAATTGAAGAAATGTTTGCCCCTTTTTGAATGACCCCTTCAATGACTTGGCGTTGACGCTCTTGACGACCAAAGTCACCACGTGGATCTTCATAGCGCATTCTAGTGAAGTTTAAAGCTTTTTCTCCATCAAGGAAAACAGGCCCTTCGGGAAAATCGTGCCCGCCATAAGAAAATGCTAAGTTGTTGTTCACTTCAATTCCACCAACAGAATCAACTGTATCCTTGAAGCTCTCCATGTTAATTTTAACAAAGTAATCAACAGGAATATCAAGGAAGTTTTCAACTGTTTCAATCGCCATTTCAGTGCCACCAAATGCATAAGCATGGTTTATTTTATCTTGAATACCTTTTCCAACGATTTCGGTTCTCGTGTCACGAGGGATACTTACCATTTGTGTTGTTTGTTTAGTAGGGTTTACAGTCATTAAAATAAGTGAATCAGAACGTCCTCGATCACCTTCGCGCTCATCAACGCCCATCAAAAGAATCGATATTGGATCCTTTTCTTCGTGTACAACCTTTTCTGGGCGCTTCTCAGATTTATCGCGTCCAATGTCTTCTTGTATGCTTGCGATTGTATTTGCAGCAGAGGTATATAAATAAAGGGCATAGCCACCAGTAGATAGAACCAGTACACCGATAATACTTAACGTGATCCATAACCACTTTTTGTTCTTTTTATTTTTAGTTGCTCTCATTTTTTCCATCCTTTTATTTGAAATGTAGTCTATATGATTATATTTACTTAGTCCTAAAGAAACAATACTTATTTTGTAAATATTTGTTTCCAATAATGTATTAGACGTTAGATCTAATAAAAAGTTTCAACTTTTGTAGAAATTTGTCTAATGAAGGCGAAAGCGAAGAGCATTTTGGCTTTGTATCAACTGAGGTGACAACACTTGCAGCTGACACCGTGTTTAAAGATGTGAGTATCTTTTTACAGGATCAGAAAGGAAACCCAGAGTCAGCTGCTGAATTTGAATTAATAGGGGCAGATGAGGGGAACGAGCAAATTTTTTTATCTGGCTTGTCTAAAGAAGATGGACGTCTTGTTGATTTTAGCGGGGAAGAGCCATTAGATGTATTTAAACTTCAAACAGGGAATTATCAGCTTTATGTGTACACTGAGGGTGGAGAAGAGTTTGTAATTGAATTTGAAGTTTTGGAATCTGAAGATTTTATGAACAATCCATTAAACTTTGTACTCGATGTAGATCAGCCGAATGTGGATGAAGGAAAAACACCATCTGAAAATGACGAGAAAGACCCTCCAGAAGTAACATTTGGAGATGACAATCCTACTAATGAAGATGGGAAGACTCCTATTAAAAATACAAGTGCTTACAACCTGCCAAGTACTGCCACGGACTTTTATAATCTATTGCTCATTGGTGTGGTGCTTATCTTAATTGGGGTAAGCATATATGTAATACGAAGTAGAAAAATGAGTAAAATTTAAAGAAGAAGTATGGAGAAGGTGCCGAATGGGTGTCTTCTCTATTTTTTATAGAAAAATAGCAAAAAAAAGCATCTCAACAAAGATGCTTAAATGGAAATCATTTTCTTCCATGGTTTATTCCCGATTTTAAAATACAGTGTTTGATCATCTCTACACTTGAAGAACCCAATTCCGATAAACCTTAAAGGTGTAAATATTTCTTTCTGTTGAAGAAGGGGCATGACTATTCACCTCCAAAAAAGTAATAATATGTATGTGTAATACTATTGTAGTTTAATATAGAACGAAATGAAATGGTTTTGTTCTTTATAAAGTGTTAATTTTTTATAAAGAGAGGACCTATACTCCTTTTTTTGAGGAAAAACACCTATATAATGGGCTTTCACTATGGAAATTTTTTAAACCTATTCCAATTTTAGTGTATAATCCTATTAGGAGATTTATGTCGATTATTGGAGGAAATGGTTTTGAAAAATCTATTAGTTTTGCTAACAATTATTCTCTGTGCGGGTACAATCGTATTAGGTAATTTTCATTGGAAAAGCAAAATTTCTGCAGAGGGCGAAAAGGCCGCAACAAGTGGAAAAACTGAGGTTGAAATTGATAAAACAGAAGAAAAGAATAAAGGTTTTGAAGAAATAGAATTATATATGAGCAATTTACCTAAAGAAATACAAAATAAGATAAAAAGTTCCTATGAAAAAAAGAAGCCTCTTCATCTAGTTATCTACGGATCAGAATCTACATCCAAGGACCCAGGTGCTTGGCCAGATCTTTTAAAGCAAGAGCTAAATAGTACCTATGGTAAGGATACATTTGAGGTAACTGTTCTTTCAGAAGAGGGAAAAACGACTAGTGATACTGTGAATGAAGAACTATATGAGGTAGTCAATGAACTTCAAGCAGATATCATTCTATATGAACCAGCAATGTTAAAAGATAATAGTCAGTTAGTTGGGACAGACAATACCCTTGAAAATATCGATATAATTCTAGAATCATGGAGCGCTAGAAATGAAAATGTTACAATCCTTATCCAACCTCCTCATCCGCTCTATAACGCTAAGTTTTATCCGAAAGAGGTCGAAAAGCTAAGGGAACACGCCGAACAAAATGATTTAATATATTTGAATCATTGGGAAAATTGGCCGGAAATAGACAACGAGGAATTAAGAGGATTAGTAACGGAAGAAAGAAATAAACCTAGTCAACTCGGGAATGAAGTTTGGGCGGGGTATTTAGGTGAATATTTTGTTGGGGGTAACTAATAAGATCTTGTAATTAAAAAATTTACTAATTGCCATTATTAAATTTATTGTTTCAAACGATTTTATAAAAAATTTACGATAGCTTAACTTTTCTATATATATATTAAGTTAAAATGAATATAAGTAGGTATATAGAAAGTAAATGGTATTTACCCCAATATTTCTTTTCAATGGCAATGAAATGTTATTCCCACATTCTTAATCATATAGCCATGACTCTATTATAAAACCTTCAGTTTGACGAATAAGAATTAGTCAGGGAAGGCTTACATTAAAGGGGGAGCACTTATGCAAATTAAAAAAGCAATTATACCTGCTGCTGGACTAGGAACTAGATTTCTTCCCGCAACCAAAGCACAACCGAAGGAAATGTTACCAATTGTTGATAAACCTACTATTCAATATATTATTGAGGAAGCTGTAGCTTCTGGAATTGAAGATATACTGATTGTTAGTGGACGAGGAAAAAGGGCCATTGAAGATCACTTTGATAAATCATATGAGCTTGAAGAAACACTGGCTAGTAAGGAGAAATGGGATATTCTTAAAGAAGTTCAAAAGATATCTGAACTTGCAAATATACATTATATAAGGCAAAAGGAACCAAAAGGCCTAGGACATGCAATTTACTGTGCACGCCGTTTCATTGGAGATGAACCCTTTGCAGTAATGCTTGGTGATGATATTGTCCAATCTAATTCAGTCCCTTGTTTAAAGCAACTAATTAATGTATATGAAGAGCATCAAAGTACTGTGGTAGGTGTTCAAAAGGTGAGTACATCAGAAGTATCTAAGTATGGGATTGTTAGTTACTGCGATGAAGAACTAGCAAAAGATGTGTTTCATGTAAATGACATGGTGGAAAAGCCAAAACCAGAAGAAGCACCTTCCAATAGCGCCATTATGGGGAGATATATCTTGAGTCCAGATATTTTAGATATTTTGGCAAGTCTTAAACCAGGATCTGGCGGAGAAATTCAGTTAACTGATGCTTTAAAGGAGCTCTCAATGAAACAGAGAGTTCTTGCTTATCATTTTGATGGTAAACGATATGATGTTGGCGATAAACTAGGTTTCATTAAGGCGACAATTGATTTTTCTCTTCAACGGGCAGATTTGAAAGACGAATTATTATCTTATTTAGAACAAGTCATTACGAACCAAGAGCGTATTGGTCACTAAGCTTTGTAGGAGGAGTAGACTTGAAGATAACGGTTGCAGGAACTGGCTATGTTGGATTAGTAACTGGTGTTATGTTAGCTGAAATTGGTCATCATGTCACTTGCTTTGATATCAATGAGGAAAAGGTAGAAGGTTTAAAGGCTGGGAAGTCACCAATCTATGAACCGGGCATAGATGCACTTATCGTTAGTAATTTAGATAGAATGAGACTTAATTTTACATCTAATCGAGATTGTGCTTATGCTTATCCAGAAATAGTTATCATTGCAGTTGGAACGCCTGAAGAAGAAGATGGTTCAGCAGATTTATCATACGTTAAAATGGTAGCCAAGGATATTACTAAATATGGTAAACAAAAAGAATTGATAATTGTTACAAAAAGTACCGTCCCAGTAGGCACAAATCAAAAAATAAAGAAATGGATTGAAGAAGATCTACAGAATGGTACGAAGTTTGATCTCGTCTCAAATCCCGAATTCCTAAGAGAAGGATCCGCAATCAAAGATACATTCCACGGAGATCGGATTATTATCGGTAGTGAATCCAAGTTGGCAGCTTCTGTCATAGAGGAGCTATACTCTCCACTCAATATCCCTATTCTCCACACGGATATAGAAAGTGCAGAGATGATCAAGTACGCTTCAAATGCATTCTTAGCAACCAAAATAAGCTTTATTAACGAGATCGCAAATATTTGTGAAAAGGTTGGAGCAAACATAGAAGATGTATCAACGGGAATAGGGTTGGACAACCGTATTGGTCCAAAGTTTCTTCAAGCGGGTGTTGGTTACGGAGGTTCATGTTTTCCTAAGGATACAAAAGCACTTGTACAGCTTGCAGGTAATGTAAAACACAAATTTGACTTACTTGAATCAGTCATTGAAGTCAATAATAACCAGCCGCTGCTTCTCCTTCAGAAGGCGAGAGAGGTTGTTGATTCTTTTAAAGGGAAGAAAGTGGCCGTTTTAGGTGTTGCATTTAAACCTAATACAGATGATATCCGTGAGGCCGCTTCGTTAACTATTATTAATGAATTAAATAAGGAGCAAGCAATTATTGTAGCTTATGATCCAGTCGCACATCTAAAGGCTAAAGATTTATATAAGCAAGGAGTTTTCTTTACAAATGATATCAGAGAAGCATTAACAGACGCTACTTTGGCATTTATAATTACTGAGTGGGATGAAGTGAAAGAATTCCCTATTGAGAAGTATGTAGAAATTATGGAAACGCCAATTATATTCGATGGGCGAAATTGTTATGATCTGCACAAAGCTAAAAATAGTGGAATTTCTTACTACTCTGTGGGACGTCAAGCGGTTAATCCATTAATTATTAATAGTTAAGTTTCTCGGACCTTGGCTTTCTACCAAGGTCTTTTTATAGTAGAATGTTCCTATCACTTCTATATTTAAGAGGGAAAAAGCAATTTCATGATTGAAGCTATAAAAAATAGGGATTAATACTATATATGAATGAAAAATTAGCTATGGAATACATTAAGTTCATAGTTACACTTGTATAATATAATTATTTTCATTATCCTTGGTATATAGTAAAAAATTGATGTGGGTGAGAATATGAAAAAAATTAAAGTAATGACCATTTTTGGTACAAGGCCAGAAGCGATCAAGATGGCTCCACTTGTACTTGAACTTAAAAAAAACTCTCAACAGATTGAATCATATGTTACAGTTACTGCTCAGCATAGACAAATGCTGGATCAAGTTTTGGACATTTTTAAAATAAAGCCTGACTATGACTTAAACATTATGAAGGACCGTCAGACACTTACAGGAGTGACTGTTCGTGCATTAGAGGGCTTGGATGATATTATGAAAAAAGTGAAACCAGATCTCGTTCTAGTACATGGTGATACGACGACTACCTTTGTAGCAAGCCTATCTGCACTCTACAATCAAATTTCCGTTGGTCATGTGGAGGCGGGATTGCGAACTTGGAATAAGCACTCACCCTATCCGGAGGAAATGAATCGACAAATGACAGGTGTAATTTCAGATCTTCATTTTGCACCAACTCAGAAGTCTTTTGATAATTTAGTCGCAGAAAATAAAGATTCAGAAACGATTTACATAACTGGTAATACTGCAATAGATGCATTAAAAACAACAATCCATAGCGGATATACCCATGAAGTACTTGAAAAGATTGGTTCGGATAGGATGATCCTATTAACAGCACACCGTCGAGAAAATCTTGGTCAACCTATGAGAAATATGTTTAAGGCAATTAAACGATTGGTGACTGAACAACAGGATATCCAAGTCGTATATCCTGTTCATCTAAATCCTGCGGTTCGTGAAGTTGCAGATGAGATTTTGGGTAAAGATCCAAGAATTCATCTGATAGAGCCTTTGGATGTATACGATTTTCATAACTTTGCATCAAAGGCATTTCTAATTCTAACAGATTCAGGTGGAGTGCAAGAAGAAGCTCCTTCATTAGGGGTCCCAGTACTAGTTTTAAGAGATACGACTGAAAGACCTGAAGGAATTGATGCAGGGACATTAAAGCTTGCTGGAATAGAAGAGGAAACCATTTATCATCTAGCAAATACTTTATTAACTGACCCTGTGGAATATGAAAAGATGGCGAAAGCATCAAATCCATATGGTGATGGAAAAGCATCAACGCGTATCGTAGAGGCAATACTTCATTATTTTCATATTAGAGATAATAAGCCTGATTCATTTAGGGTTTAGAAAGAATAAGGGGGGACTGGACTAAAAGAAGTGAAAGTACTTTTAGATCAGTCCCTATTCTCTTGTTTACAAGAGTATCATTGAAAAGTAATATAGTACTGATATGAAAAATTATCTAAAGGAAGATTTCCATGAAAAAAGTAATCGTTTATTATCCATATAGCATGCGCGAGCTGACAAGTGGCTCTGCAGTAAGACCTCGAAAAATGCTAGAAGCTTTTCAGGAATTAGGAGTAAAAGAAAGTTTAGAAATAATTGAAATATTTGGAGACTCGATACAAAGAGAAAAATTATTAACTCAATTATACAATGAAGTAAACCCAACCGATATTTTGTATTGTTATATGGAAAATGCAACAATCCCTATGTGGTTGACCGATAAAGATCATATTCCGAGAAAACCTTTCTTGGAAATTAAATTTTTTAAGTACTTGAAAAGCCACAATATTCCTCTTGGTATTTTTTACAGAGATGCTTATTGGAAGTTTAATGATCTTTATACAGTAAGACAAGGGGTTAAGCAAGGTATGCAATTTCTGTTTAAAGCCGAACTTTCCTTATTTAAAAAATACTCTGATATCTATTATCTACCTAGCCAATATATGAATGAATATATTCAGTTTCCTGATGAAAGAGTAGTGGCACTTCCACCAGGAGGAATAGATTTCATACGACCTGATGGCCCTTTATTAGATGAACAGCCAAGAGCGATTTATGTTGGGGGTATACATCCGCGATATGGTGTTTATGAAATGCTAAACGCATTTCAAAAATTGAATAAAGAGGAAACTCAAATTACGCTTACATTCGTTTGCCGTAAAGAGGAACTTGCTAAATTCACTCACCTAATGGAGCCGTATATTAATAGTTCGTGGATTCAATTGATTCATGCTTCTGGTGAAGAGCTGATGCCGCTATATAGGAAAGCTGACTTTGGAATTGTTCCTATAAAAAAAGATGTATATAATGACTTTGCAGTCGCGGTTAAAATGTTCGAATATCTTTCTTATGGACTCCCAATGATAGCGACAAATTGTAATGCTCAAATGGATCTAGTGAATGATGGGAACTTTGGAATTATTGTTGAAAGTAATGAAAAGTCAATTTATAATGCTCTTCAAGAAATGTTAGATCCGAAAAAGAGGGATGAACTCAAACACCATGCTATACTTGCGCTTAAAGAGAAGCATCTTTGGTATCATCGAGCACTTACTGTACATGAAACCTTAACGAATTAACTAAAATCCTAAGGAGTGATTAGTCTTGCAATTGTTAGTGTTGGTGCAAGATTATCCTAGTGAAAGTAATAAATATGCCATGAATTATGTGCACACGAGGAATCTTGAATATATACGTGACCAAGTTGAAGTGAATGTATTGTCATTTAATACAAAAGAAAGTTATACATATGAAGGAATAAATGTATTAAGTTATGATGATTTTTTTAATCAGTATAACGGTGACAATATTCATCTAGTTATTAGCCATGCACCGAATCTAAGGAATCATATTCGTTTTCTTTTAAATAAAAAAATAGTCTATCGTCAAGTATTATTCTTTATTCACGGTCACGAAGTTATGAAGAAGTCAAAGTATTATCCTCAACAATATGACTTTATTCAAACAAGTTCAATGAAAAATGTGGCGAATAATCTATACGACAGTCTAAAATTGACTTATTTAAAAGGGTTTATTACAAAGTTATTCAATCAAAATAAGTTAAAAATTATTTTCGTTAGTGAATGGATGAAAGATGTTTTTCTTGAGAATATAAAAATACCAGAATCAATACTTGATAAAAACTCCTACATTATCTCTAACACAATGAATCAAGTTTTCTTGGAGAAGACATACCTACCAATTGATAATAAGAGAGCTGATTTTATTACAATTCGTCCTTTAGATACATCTAAGTATGGTGTGGATCTAGTTGTAAAGTTAGCCGAAAAACACCCGGATTTGACTTTTCATATATACGGCAAAGGGAAATATTTTGAGTATCGGGAAAAGCCGGAAAATATTGAGGTTTTCCAAGAATTTTTAACTCCAAACGATCTTGCAGAACTGCTAAATCACTATCATTGTGCAGTTATGCCAACAAGGTTGGATGCACAGGGAGTTATGATGTGTGAAATAGCGACCTATGGGATGCCGATTGTTACATCTGATCTTCCTATATGTAAAGAAATGCTAGGGTCTTTTGATAATGTGTTCTTTATGAACAACGAAAATGTAAATATTGATTTACATAGTGTCCTAACTGAAATTAAGCCTATAGAAACAACAAAAGAGCTAAAACAAAAATTTTCTCTAGAAAATACAACTCTTAAAGAGTTAAACGTAGTAAAAGCATTGCTTAAATAATCTGATTACAAAGGGTTGTTTTTATGAAATTTTGGATTTTTAATCATTATGCTATCCCTCCCGGCTCTAGTGGAATCACTAGAGATTATGACCTGGCAAAAAGATTAGTAAGACATGGTCATCAAGTTACCATCTTTGCTTCATCATATGATCATCGTTCACGGAAAGAGCGTCATTTTAAGCAGGATGAAAAAGGTTTCTACAAGATTGAAGAGTATGATGGCATTCGATATGTTTGGGTTCGAACAACCCCGTATGAAGGAAATAATATAAACCGTGTTTTAAATATTCTAAGCTATACAGTAAGGGGGTTTTTTGCATCTCGTAAAGTGACTGATAACCCTGATATCGTAATGGGTACTATTGTCCACCCCTTTGCAGCCTTCTTGGGTTATGCTGTATCGAAGATGAGAAAATCACTATTTTATTTTGAGGAAAGGGATTTATGGCCCGAAACTCTTGTTCATTTAGGGAAATTTAAACCTGGTAGCTTCATTGTGAAAATATTGTATCAGCTCGAACTATTCCTTTATAAGAAGGCTAAGAGAATCATCGTCTTATTTGACAGGGCCCATCTATATGTGAAAAGTAGAGGTATCAGTACTGATAAGGTTTTATATGTTCCAAATGGCGCTGATTTAGAAAGATATGATGAGCGTATTCCTTTAACAAATGACATATCGGAAGCGTTACAAATATTAAAAGGGAAGTTTATTGGTGTTTATACAGGAGCCCATGGTCTAGCTAATAATCTAGATGTGTTATTAGATGCAGCTAAATTAACCAAAGAGAAGAATAAAGATATACATTTCTTATTCGTTGGTGCAGGGGTTGAAAAGGAACGTTTGCATAAAAGAGCCTTGGACGAATTATTAACGAATGTTACATTTATAGACCCTATTCCAAAGGAAATGATTCCTTCTCTTTTAAAAGAAGCAGATGTAGGATTAATTTCTATGTGGGATGCAGACCTATACAAATGGGGTATGAGTTTAAATAAGGTCTATGATTATATGGCAGCTGAACTACCTACTATCATTAAATGTAATATACCGGATACGATTGTAGAGAAAGCGAATGCTGGTTATAAGGTGTTAGATGCTGTAGAGCTTTCAGAGAAACTGTTGCTTTCCTTTAATTCAAGAGATGAGATAAAGCAAAAAGGTAAGAATGGAAGAAAATATGTTGAACAGTACCACTCATGGGATCAGTTAGCGAATGTGCTACTTCAGGCCATGAATGAAGATGTAAAACAATATTCAAATGAAAGAGAGTGAGAATAAATGGCTCCCCAAAACATCGGACAAAATGTCGTTATTAAAGAAGATGTTACGTTTGGAGAAAATGTAACAATTGGAAATAATGTAATAATCTACGCAGGGACAAAGATTGGTAGTCATGTTTTAATTCAGGATAATGCAGTTATTGGAAAACAACCAACTAGAGCGAAAAACTCCATCTTACCTGATGTGAAAACCTTACCACCTGCTAGCATTGGATCGGGTTCTACCATTGGAACTTCTGCTATTATTTATGCTAATGCTGAGATTGGCGAAGATGTTTTTGTTGCTGACCTTGCTACGATTCGTGAAAGAGTAACAGTTGGTGAAAAGACAATTGTAGGTAGAGGCGTCGCAATTGAAAATGATTGTTCAATTGGTCTTAAATGTAAACTAGAAACAAATTGTTATATTACAGCATATTCTACTATTGAGGATTACGTTTTTATAGCACCATGTGTTGTTACAACAAACGACAACTACATGGCCAGATCAAAAGAAAGATACGATAAATTTAAGGGCGTAACCATTAAAAAGGGTGGTAGAGTTGGGGCAAATACCACGATACTCCCAGGCAAAACGATAGAAGAAGATGCTGCCATTGGTGCAGGAAGTCTTGTAACGAAAGATGTTCAAAGTGAAGACCTTGTAATAGGTAGTCCTGCAAGAACAATAAGGAAAGTGCCAGAAGATCAACTATTAAAAAATCAATAATTAAGAATCTCAAACGCATATGTAGTATACATGCGTTTTTTTTATAGGATTATTTCTAAAAATACACTCATTGTACAAATTGTCGAATCTTGTTATAATGTCCAAGTTCCATTTATTATATTTGAGTATATTAAAAGGAAGTGAAGACGGTCTTGAACGAAACAAAAAGGAAATATATATTTGAAATACATTACTTACGAGCGATTGCTTGTCTTTTAGTTGTACTAGTTCACGTTTCAGGAATTTATTTTTATCAGCAAGGACAATTTAATGATTATACATTTTTTGTGAATCAAATTGGGCGCTTTGGAACACCGATATTTGCTTTAATGAGTGGTTTTCTATTATTCAATCAAGTTAACAACAAGGGGTTTCAATTTAAAAAATTCTTAAGCTCTCGCCTGACAAAAATAGGACTTCCATTTTTGATATGGAGTATTTTTTATTTACTAATCATGTATTATTTTGAGAGTGCAAATCCATTTATGAGAGAGCATATTATTGTTAGGTTTTTCCTAGGAGATTCATTTTATCATCTTTATTTCATGTCACTTGTTTTACAATTCTATTTGATCTTTCCACTAATCCAATTAATTAGAACAAAGATTGGGTGGTTTCTATTACTTTTAACTAGTTTAATTTTGAATGTATATTTTTTGAAATACTTTTCCCTACCTGCTAACCTAACGGAATCATGGAATTTATTTCTAGGGGACCGTGCCCTTTTATTTAGATGGATTTACTTTTTTATATTTGGTGGATTTTTAGCATATTTCTGGGCAGAGATTCACACTTTTGCAAAGAAAAATACTAAAATGATGTTTTTACTTCTAATTATTGTGGTAATTGGTGGATATATTGAGTATAAAGTATATGGTTCTGTTGCTTCAAACCGCATGATGAATTTTATTAACATTCCAATATTATCAATTTCATTTATTGGGCTAGGAGATTACCTTGATCGTATAAAAATTATAAGAAAAGCTTTAACTTTGCTAGGCTCTTTATCAATGGGGATTTACTTAGTACACCCGTTAGTTATCTACAGTCTCACTAAGCTTTTACCCGAAGAGTACTGGAGAACCTTGTACTTTCCATTGATATTCGTAGTTGTATTACTAGGTTCAATTTTAATTATTAAACTAGTACAATTTCTTCCATTTAATCAATATATTATTACGGTTCCAAAAGTTAATGGTCAAAAGTCCCGTCCGTTTAATATACCAACTAAAAGTCACAATGTTTCATGAAAAAAGAACTCGTCATTGTTGACGAGTTCTTTTTTATGATGGAATTTAACGGTCAAAGTATAGAAGTAACCCATTAACAATCCCATCGGTAACGTTCTCTTGATAACTGTCGGTTCTTATTACGGATTCCTCAACTGCATTTGATAAGAAACCTAATTCTACTAAAATGCTAGGCTTTTTATTTTCTCTAGTCACGTGTAAATTTTGAAACTTTACTTTACGGTCAGTGAAATTGGTCTTTTTAATCATTTCTTGTTGAACAAATGATGCAAGAGCATAGTCTTTATCTTGGCTGTAGTATAGTGCCTCAATACCTCTAGGAGTTGTGTAAACACTAGAATTATAATGTATGCTGATGAATGCGTCTGTAGCATTTGTATTGCTTATATCTGCTCTTTGAGGTAAGGATAGAGCTCGATCATTGGACCTCGTCAATATTACCTTAACACCATACTTCATTAGCTTTGCTTCTAATAATTTTGCCGTTTTTAAATTTAAGTCTTTCTCATAAGTTCCAAGATATCTTCCTACTGCCCCACTATCTATTCCTCCATGACCTGGATCAAGAACAATTGTCTTTCCTGCTAGTGGTGTTACCTTTCCTATTAAAGGTAGAACAGCGTTTTTTGAAACCCACCCTGTGAGTTTATCTGACGTAATGATATAGTAATAACTCTCTATTTCTCTGATAATATCAATCTTTACTTCTGAATATAAATGGTTTACAACTTTACTTTCTGTGTCTGGATTGTAATAGACCGGTGTGTCGCTAGAGACCACAACGGCACTAATCTTCTTGATTGCAGGGCTCCCGCTTTTAAGATGAGTATTATAAACCCAACCCTGTTTATCCTGGCTATAACTTATAAAATACCATCCGTTGTTTTCTTCAAGAATTCTAATTGGAGTGACGATTTCAATTGTGTCAATTATGTTTACTCTTGTACTAGGACCATCATAGACCGTTAGGTTTGTTGAGGGGGTAAGCAGGGTTGATCGTAACAAGCCCTGATAGATCCAACTAGTATAATTATTATGTTTAATCTCGTACCAGCCATTTATTTCTTTTAGAATTAGTACAGGTGTATTTTTGTCAATGAGGCCAACTTTATCTGCCTTTAAACTAGGTTTAGTGTATTCAGTTAATGTATTGTCCAAAACGATTGCTTCGATATTTAGAGGTTTTGGTACGGCAGGGCTACCCTCTGTAAGATGTGTGTAATAAATCCATCCTTGCTTCTCTCTTGAATTGACAAAATACCAACCATTAATCTCATTCATGATTGATATTGAATCATCCTTTTCTATCGTAGTTGTTACGGTGCTTCTAATGCTTGGTTCTAAATAAATAGATACAGAATTGGCATTAACAGTCTTAGTAGAGATTAAGATTCCTTTATAAACCCATCCCTCACCTGTTTGTGATTGTATCTTATACCACCCATTAATTTCTTGTATAAGCGTAATTGGTGCATCCTTGTTTAATTTGAATATTTGCTTGGCTCTAAGGCTAGGGTTATCATAAGCAGTTAATTCCTTATTCAGCACAATTGCTTTTTGGTTTAGTGCGTTAATTTTTGGACTACCATTTGTTATGTGAGTTTTATAAACCCAGCCAGTTTTCCCTTCAATTGTTACACCATACCACCCATTAATTTCACTGGTTATATTTATTTCATTATTCTTTGTAAGATTTTTAACCACATTAGCTCTAGTGCTTGGCTTTTCATAAATATTCACATGATCGGCAACCACAACTTGGATATTTTTTAGTAGGCCCTGGTAAACCCAACCCCTACCGTTCGAATATTGAATTTCGTACCAACCGTTTATTTCTTTTTGAATAGAAACCGGGTTATTTTTAATAATAGTGTCTATATGGGTTGCTCTTAGACTTGGTTTTTCATACACATCAAGTGTTTTTGGTAATACAATTGAAGAAATAGCTAAGTTATTAACTGGAGCCGGAACTTCCTCTAATAAGTGACCAGAAAAGACCCACCCATTTGTTGAGCCTGCTGTGATTGAATACCACCCATTAATCTCTTTTGATATTTTTATTTGGTCTCCATCACTCAAACTCCCAATATGGCTTGCTCTTGTACTAGGCTTATCGTAAATCGTAACGTTTGAAACTACTATATTTTCATCAACTGGAAGTATACCTCCATAGATCCACCCACGAGACTGCGGACCTTGTACTTCTAACCACCCATTTACTTCTTTTAATACAACGATTTTCAAATCCTTAGAAAATGTCTCAAGCTTTACTGCTCTCAGACTTGGACTCTCATAAACTTGTTGAACATTTGAAAGAATTAATGCTTCATAATGTTGTTGTATCTGGGTTTTATTTGAATCAATCCAGCCTTTTTGCTCTGGGTTCAACTGTATCTCAATAAAACCATCTATCGTATTCAATATAGGGAAGAACTGATTTTTATACACTTTCCCTATTTCAGTTGAACCAGGGGTAGGAGAATCTTGAACAATTACAACATCCTCTATAATTTTTGCATATGTTGCTGCGGGTTCTGCTTTTGCATTGGCTGCAAAAGATAGTGTAAGCCCAAACACCATAACCATGAAAAAAACTAGTTCTTTATTCTTAGTAAACACCCTTAATTTACACTTCCTTTCAAATTTCGCTAAAAAACTACAGTTAATTTATATCATATATGAATGTATAAATGTATGAATTTAAATATTTATTAGAAAATAGGAAAATTTAACTATAAAATGTATTAAAAATGTTACGAAAATTGTCGATAATATAATCGACAATTATTCCTTTTATTTTAAGAGTCTACTATAATAGACATATTCTAGTAGTTTATTAATTGAAAATAATTTTATAAAGGTATAATTTAAGAGGAGGAGCAAGTTGAAAAAGGGTATTAAGTATGTAATTATTTGTCTTCTATTTATTAGTTTATCATTTACTTTTTTCACGAAAAAGTCATCATCAGCACCAGTATTAAAAACATCAGGAGTTTATACTTATGAGGTTCTTACACAAGACATTGTAAAGCTTAAGCAAAAATATCCTCATTTAATTACATATAAATCCATTGGTAAAACACCTTTTGGGAGAGATATTTGGGCAATTAAATTAGGACGTGGAGACGCAATTATACATATTAACGCTTCACATCATGCTCGTGAATGGCCTACAACAAACCTTGTGATGGAAATGATTGATCAATATGCAAGTGCTTACCAGAAAAATGGCTCATTTGGAAATCTCCCAGCACAAAAGTACTTGGATAAAACATCTATTTGGTTTGTACCTATGGTTAATCCTGATGGTGTGACTCTCCAACAAAAAGGATTAAAAGCTTTTCCTAGTTGGGCGCATTCTTCACTGTTAAGGATGAATGGTGGAAGCATGAATTTTTTACGTTGGAAGGCAAATGCTCAGGGAATCGACTTAAATAGGCAGTATCCTTCAGGATGGGACGGGACTAGAGCCCCTACGAAACCATCCTATCAAAACTATAGTGGTAGATTTGCTTTGGAGGCACCAGAAGCCAATGCAATCGCCCAGTTTACAAGAGAGATTTCTCCTGAGATTGCTGTTGCTTATCATTCCAGCGGTCGTATTTTATACTGGCATTACAGCCAAACGGGTTCAAACTATTCGCGAGACCATAATATTGCAAAAGTATTATCTGATATCACAGACTACTCTTTAGTAGCACCAAATTTAAATTCAGGCGGCGGAGGTTATAAAGATTGGTTTGTGTCTGAATTTAAAAAACCAGGTTATACTCCAGAAATCAGTTACTATGTAAAGGAAACAAACCCGCCACTATCTGTACTACCCGAAGAGTGGAGAAGAAACCAAAGTGTTGGATTATATCTAGCAAAAGAGGGTAGTAGACTATGGGACTCAAGTTTAAGAATAGTAGATTGGGTTATTACCTCATTTGATGAATGGCCAATCTATAATCGGCCGGAAAATAAACATTTGACAAATCTAAAATTGTCACCAGGGACACTACATATAAATGCTGCTAAAGATGGTTGGTTCAGAATACTTCATCCTGCCTATGGAAATGTATGGGTATATGGATTAGATAAAAATTATATTTCGGGAAAACCTATTCAAGTGAATGAACTTATGTTAGCTACAGAAGAGAAGGTTTTATTTTCAAGTCCTTCTTCTAAAAAAGTTACAAGTATTAAGTTAAGACCACAGCCAATAAATGTCCTTTACGAATATGAAAATTATTATGGAATTCAAACTGATATAGGATTACGTTGGATTACAAAAGCTAATGTGGAAAGAAGCTATAAGCCAATTACTATTAATTCATTTTACAATGTAGTTAAAAATGTAAATCAGCAGGATTATCCTTTTGATACATCAACAGTTAAACAGAGTATTCCTACAGGTGAAGTTGTTCAGGCTTATAAGGTATGGAAAAACTGGGTAGCTGTTAAACATGGCGATCATAAGGGTTGGGTGAAAATTGATGGAAACTTACTTTGGGATCATCCTTTAAACGAGACAAGGCAGTTAACATTAAATGAGCTAGCACTAAGTATAAAGGAAAAGGATTTGTATGAGAGACCGAATGAAAAGTATGTGAGTCCTATTAAATTACGACCTCAACCTATTAGATTGGTTGCGCAGAACGAAGAGTGGTTTGCAATTCAAACAGATGTTGGTAAGTTATGGTTGACCAATGAGGATATTGAAAGAAATTTTAATCCTGTTCAAATTAATGATTATTATGATGTTACAACAGATAGTCAGGTTTTAAATTACCCATTTGAGGGCGCTGTAGTTACAACAAACGTTCCAGTTGGCGCAAATGTTTATGCTTATAAAACATGGAATGGCTGGGTGGCTGTAGAATATAGCGGAAAAAAAGGTTGGGTGAAAATAGATGGAAACCTTCTTTGGAAGCGGAAGGGTGATTAAGGAGTAGAGTGAAGAAGCAAGAAATTAAGGTGATTCTATAATTACACCTGCTAATCATACTCTTTGATTATGCAGGTGTTTTAGTTACAAACAAGGTGTCATTACTATTAGAAGGATATACAATTTTTGCTCTTCAAGTTAAAGTCTAGCTATGCATAGTTCAATTATTTCCCTTAATGTGTTATGAGATTGTTATAAAAGTAAAAGGGAATTAAAATAAAAACCATTTACATCGATAAAATTACATAGTAAACTGTTTTTGGACTAGAAGAAGATAAAAACGAGGGAAGAGGAGAAATAAACATGTTAAATGGATCAGTTATTCTTGCGTTTTTCGCATCACTAATAACTGTACTGATCGTTACTCCCTTGGTCATTAAATTTGCAATAAGAATTGGTGCAACTGATGAACCTAATTCTAGGAAAGTACATCATTCAGTAATGCCAAGGCTTGGTGGATTGGCTATCTTCATAGGTGTAATTGTAGGGTACATTACTGCTGAACTATACAATGAAAAATTAACTGCGATCATTATTGGTAGTATGATTATCATAATGACAGGTATTCTTGATGATAAATATGAATTATCAGCTAAATTAAAACTCTTGGGACAATTAAGTGCCGCCGTGATAGTTGTTGCGAGTGGTCTGACAGTGTCTATTATAGAAATTCCATTTGTAGGAGTATATGATTTGGGTGTCCTCTCTTACCCAGTTACTATACTTTGGATCATTGCAATCACAAATGCAATTAATCTAATAGATGGCCTTGATGGTCTTGCTGCTGGAATTTCTACAATAGCTATTACTACAATTGCAATTATGGCTATGATGAATGGGAAAATGCTTATATTAACTTTATCACTTATTATCTTAGGTAGCACGCTAGGCTTCTTATATTATAACTTTAATCCCGCTAAAATATTCATGGGAGATACAGGTGCGCTATTTTTAGGATACAGTATCTCAATATTGTCACTCTTAGGGCTTTACAAAAGTGTTACACTATTTAGTTTTGTAGTCCCAATTTTAATTTTAGGTGTCCCAATCTTCGATACCATCTTTGCTATCCTAAGAAGGTGGATAAATAAAAAGCCAATTTCAGCTCCTGATAAAGGACATCTACATCACAGATTAATATCAATTGGTCTTACTCATAAGAGAGCCGTTTTATTAATGTATGGTCTTGGAGCTTTATTTAGTGTTAGTGCACTAATCTTTTCAACAGCGACTTTGTGGGGAGCTCTCATCATTACTTTTGCACTTCTAATCTTTCTGGAATTAATCGCAGAGGCTATTGGTTTGATTGGAAGTAATTACAGACCCATGCTTAATTTATATAGAAGAATTGTGAAGAGAGAATTTTAAAAACTGCCGTTAAGGCAGTTTTTTTATTTACTCTAAATAGTTTTGGCATTGTTTATCCATACTAGGATTAAGTTGCAAACTATAAGGGGTATGATTATATGCTAATAAATATTATGGGATTTTTAGTTTCCTATGTCTTTTGTTTAATTATTACACCACTTATTAGTAAATTAGCCTTAAAACTTAATGCTGTTGATATTCCAGATCACAGAAAAGTCCATGTTAAACCAATGCCGAGATTAGGTGGATTAGGGGTATATTTAGCCTTCATAATAGGGCTTATTGTTATTGGTTTTCCCATTATGAGCAACATACAAGTTATATTAGGGGCAACATTAATTGTTATATTAGGGATATTGGATGATATTTACATTTTAAAGCCTTATCAAAAATTAATTATTCAATTTGTCGCTGCATTAGTGGTTGTTTATGGGCATGTATCGGTTGATTTTCTATATCTACCTTTTATTGGAACAGTTGACTTATCAGTTTCAATTATCCCTATAACAGTACTTTGGATAATCGGGATAACGAATTCAATTAACTTGATTGATGGACTTGATGGTTTAGCCTCTGGTATTTCTTTTATTATTGTCTTTGTATTTGTCATCCTCGCGATTATTAATCAACAAGATACCATACTAATGCTCAGTTTTGTTCTATTGGGAAGTATTTTAGGATTTCTATATCATAATTTTTTTCCAGCTAGAATCTTCTTAGGTGACTCTGGGTCATTATTCTTAGGGTTTATGGTTTCGGTTATATCATTAATGGGACTTTACAAAACAGTTACAGTTTCAAGTTTATTTTTACCAGTAATCATCTTGGGATTACCATTAATGGATACCTTTTTAGCTATTTTCAGAAGACTAAAAAAGCATCAATCCGTTATGGCGCCCGATAAAGAGCATCTGCATCATCAGTTAATTAAGTTTGGTTTATCACACAGAAAAGCTGTATTGCTTATGTATATGCTTTCGGCCACATTTGGTATTGTTGCAATTATCTTCTCAAAAGCAATTCTTTGGGGAACTTTACTGTTTTCATTATTAGTTATTTTTATTAGTCATTATTTTTATAATTACAATTTTAATAAGATTATCCATTTTTTAAACCGAAAATATAACAAAACGTAACAAATAGTTGCTAAATTCTACACTATAATCTATATAATATATATGATACTATAGTTTAGAAATATTTTTTAAGGAGACGATTAACGTGAAAGTTCCTATGCTTGATTTATCTGAGCAATATTCAAATATTAAGGAAGAAGTTCTTACAGTACTAGATGAAGTTATGAGCTCTTCAAGATTTATTCTAGGTGAAAATGTAAAAAAATTCGAGGCAGACATTGCTAAACTTTCAAATGTTGAATACGGAGTTGGGGTTGCAAACGGAAGTGATGCATTACATATTTCTTTACAAGCTTGCGGTGTAGGACAAGGTGATGAAGTTATTACAACTCCTTTCACATTTTTTGCAACGGCAGGAGCAATTGCTAGAGCTGGGGCAACTCCAGTATTTGTTGACATTGAAGAAGATACTTTTAATATTGACCCAAAGGCTATAGAAGCTGCTATTACTGATAAAACAAAAGCTATTATTCCAGTACACCTTTACGGACAAACTGCCGACATGGATCCAATTAGAGAAATTGCTGCAAAACATAACTTGGCTATAATTGAGGATGCTGCTCAAGCAATAGGAGCAAAATACAAAGGAAGAATGGTTGGAGAGTTAGGCGATACCGCATGTTACAGCTTCTTCCCTACCAAGAATTTAGGTGCATACGGTGATGCAGGAATGGTTGTTACGAACAATCCAGATATAGCTGAAAAGATGAGTGTTATTCGTGTTCATGGTAGTAAACCGAAGTATTACCACCATGTTCTTGGGTACAACAGCCGCTTAGATGAAATGCAAGCAGCTATATTAAATATTAAATTTAAAAAGCTAGGAACTTGGATAGAACAAAGAAGACAAGCTGCCGATAACTATACGAAAATGATTAAAGAAGCTCTAGGAGATCAAATAGTTACTCCAATTGAACGTGAAGAAAACTTCCATGTCTTTCATCAATATACAATCCGTGTTGATAAAAGAGATGAACTTCAACAGTACTTAAATGAAGTAGGGGTACAAACAATGATATATTATCCATTACCATTGCATGTACAGCCTGTTTTTAAAGAACTTGGATATAATGAAGGAGATTTCCCTCTTTCAGAAAAAGCTGCAAATGAGGCAATATCACTTCCAATGTTCCCAGAAATTAAACCAGAACAGCAAAAATATGTAGTAGAAAAAATCATTGAATTCTTTATTAAATAACATTTAACCCCCGAGACATTGGGGGTTGCACTATGTTATAAGGAGGTATCTTCGGTTGAAAGAACGATTTGTTTTTTATGATTACCTACATTTTTTATGGATAAAGAAATTATGGCTTCTACCACTCCCAGCAATAATGATCATAGTTGCTCTCGTTTTCAACTCATTGTCAGAGCCATCTTACAATGGGCAGTCAACATTCTATACAGGAGGGGTAGAAAAGGATTCTCTTGGTAAACCTCATCTAGTACAAGCCGTCTTACTTAAAGATATCGAGACGGATCAAAATTTTAATGTTACTGCAGTACCAAATCTTATTACCCTCCATGTTAATGGATTAGACAAGCAGAAAGTTAATGATGTGCTAGGTAAATTTACTGATGCTTATAATAAGAAAATAATTAAAGCTGCTAATGAAGAATTAAAGAGTATAGAAGTACAGCTCCGTACCTTAAAGGAGGTTGCAAAAGTAAAAGAAAACACCATGGAATTTGCTAAAGATTGGGGTTCTGAAAAAGATGAGAGTGTAGAATTAGCTCTTTACCTAATAAGTAAAGAAGAAGAAGAGTCTTTAGAAAATGCAGCGGAAATTGAAGTATTGGAAAAAGAGCTATCCAATTATGAAGAACCACAATTATTAACTACATCAGTACTTGAAAAAGATACATATGTGAAATCTAATCTTATTATTGCATTTATAGCAGGCGTATTTCTTTCATTTGTTTTATTAACATTATGGAAATATATCTTAGATGCAAGGAGGTATAAACAAAATGATTAATTTTGCAATTGTTGGTATCGGCCACATTTCAAAGAAGCATATAGAGGCTATACAAGCAATACCAGAAGCGAGTTTACTAGCAATTTGTGATACAAACCCCGCTCGTCTAGAGGAATTTTCAGGCATCTGTAAAACATATACCGATTTAAAAGAGATGTTAGAGACATTGCCGGAGCTAGATGTTGTAAACATATGTGTTCCATCTGGAGCACATGCAAGCTTAACAACTCTTTGTGCACAGTATAAAAAACATATCATTGTTGAAAAGCCTATGGCGCTCAAATTAGAAGATTGTGAAAAGATGATTCAGTCTGCGAAGGAAAACGGTGTTAAGCTCGCTGTTGTGCATCCAAATAGATTTCGACCTGCAATTGTCATGCTTCAAAAACAAATTGAAGAGGGGAAATTTGGTACTCTGAGCCATGCAAATGCAACGGTAAGGTGGAACCGAAATCAAGCTTACTACGATCAAGCACCATGGAGAGGTACGAAAGAGTTCGATGGTGGGGTTTTAATGAACCAAGCAATACATGATATTGATTTAATGCTTTGGCTTATGGGACCAGTAGAATCTGTTCAAGCAATGGCGACTACTAGACTACGCAAAATTGAAGCAGAGGATGTAGCGGCAGCGGTTCTTCAATTTAAAAATGGCGCTTTAGGGATTATTGAAGCAGCAACTACGATCTACCCAAAAAACCTGGAAGAGTCATTGGCGATTTTTGGAGAAAAGGCATCAGTGAAGATAAGTGGAAGAACAGCAAACTATATAGAAACTTGGGACATTGAGGGTCAAACTGACGAAGATAGAATTAAAGTTGTTAAAGAGGTTGAACTAGACCCATTCGGAAAGCCAGGGCACCAGTGGATTATTGAAGATATGGTAGATGCAATTAAAAACAATCATGAGCCAGTTGTGTCAGGAAACGACGGGCTTGCGCCTGTTAAATTAATTTTAGCCATATTAGAGTCAGCTGAAACTGGAAAAAAAATCTTGTTATAAGGAGAATATGAATGAATCAATTAGAAAAATTATTGTCAAAAATAGAGAGTAAGAATGCAGTTATTGGTGTAGTTGGATTAGGTTATGTTGGCTTACCACTTGCTGTAGAAAAAGCAAAAGCTGGTTTTACTGTAATTGGCTTCGATGTTCAACAAAGTCGAGTAGATCAAGTAAATCAAGGAATTAACTACATCGGTGACGTTGTAGATCAAGAATTGAAAGAGCTAGTTTTAACTAATAAGCTCGTTGCTACAACTGATTATGCCCGTATTAGTGAAGTTGATGCGGTAGCTATCTGCGTACCAACACCATTAAATGTTTATCAACAACCTGATACATCATACGTAGAGAGTTCTACAAGGGAAATTGCAAAATATGCACATGAGGGAATGCTTGTCGTACTAGAGTCTACAACATATCCTGGGACTACTGTGGAAATTGTTTTACCCGAACTAGAGAATACTGGATTAAAATGTGGAGAAAATGTTTTTATCGCTTATTCACCAGAACGTGTTGATCCTGGTAATAAACAATATAATACTAAAAATACTCCCAAAGTGGTTGGAGGGATCACGGAAAGTTGTACTAAAGTAGCTGCTGCTTTGTATCGTGCTGTGCTTGAAGGCGATGTTCATGAAGTTTCTAGCCCAGCGGTAGCTGAAATGGAGAAAATATTTGAAAATACATTTAGACATATTAATATAGCACTTGCTAATGAAATGGCAATCTTATGTGAAAAAATGGGCATCGATGTTTGGGAAGTTATTGATGCTGCAAAAACGAAGCCTTATGGATTTATGGCATTCTACCCAGGTCCTGGTCTTGGAGGACACTGTATTCCAATAGATCCTTTTTACTTAACCTATAAAGCAAGAGAATATAATTACCATACCCGACTTATAGAGTTGGCCGGAGAAATCAATAACTCAATGCCTGACTTTGTTGTTGAGAGATTAATGCACATCTTAAATGATGACGGAAAAGCATTACGAGGCTCTAAAGTAGTCATCTTAGGAGTAGCCTATAAAAAGGATATTGATGACATGCGAGAGTCACCTGTTCTTCCAATCTTAACTAAGCTATATAAAGAAGGTGCCGATGTGGTGGTTGTAGATCCTTACGTCCCTAAATTTAAATTAAATGGTGAAGTTATTGAAACTCATGCTCTTTCTAAGGAATTAATTGAACAGGCGGATGTTGTCTTGTTAACAACAGATCACAGTAACTTTGATTACAATCTAATTGGAACTTCTGCAAGAGTTTTATTCGATACTAGAAATGGTATGAAGGGTTATCCAAAGCCAGAAAAGTATACTAAATTATAATTGATTTCTCTTTAGGAGCGGAACAAAGTGTTAAAACAACTTAAGCGATTAGGAGGGGATTCCCTCCTTTATGCTTTAATGAATGTTGGAACGAAGTTGATAGCTTTTCTGATGCTCCCCATTTATACGACATATTTAAATCCATCAGAAATGGGCGCATTCGAGTTAATTGAGTCAATAGTTTCCATTCTAACTTTCGTCATTATATTCGGGACAGACAATGCCTTAGCTTATTATTTCTATAAAGAGAAAGAAGAGAAAGATAAGGAACAATTCTTTAAAACGGCGCTCTCTTTTAGACTTGTTATTGCTATGGTTTTTTTCCTAATCTTTATAGTAATGGGCCCATACTTTGCTGAAGTTTTTTTAGGTAGTAGGGACTATTATTCTGTTGTGCTTATTGCTGGAACAGTACTGATATCAGAGGCTGTCATTACCTTATTATTAACGTTTGATCGATTTAACTTTAAGAGTAAAAAAGTTGCAGGTTTGACTGTATTTAAATTGTTATTGGTGGCATTATCATCATACGTATTACTTAAATTTTTAAATTTGAAGGTTGAATCAATTTATATAGGACGGCTAATCAGTGGTCTAGTCGTTCTTGTCTTTTTAATAAGACCGTTATTCAATTTCTTGTCCTTTAAATTCAGAAAAGATCAATTGATAAAATTACTTAGGTATGGAGCCCCCCTCGTTCCTGCTTCTATTGCATTCTGGATTATTACGTTTTCCAACCGTATATTTTTATCTATGTTTGAATCGCTAGAAAGTGTTGGGATTTTTGGGGTCGCTATTAAATTTGCCACCGTCATAACATTACTAACATCAAGTGTACAAATGGCTTGGCGTCCATATTCCATGTCTATAAAAGATCAACCCAATGCAAAGAAGATATATGCTAATATATTCTACATAATATTAATAATTGGTATGCTAGGATTAATTAGCATAGCTTCTCTAGCACCATTTCTTTTGAAATTTATGGTTCCAGATATGATTTATATGGAAGCAGCAAATTATATTGCCATGCTTAGCTTAGGATCGTTTTTAAGCTTCTACTACTTAATAGTATCTGTAGGGTTATTTTTAGAAGAAAAAACCGCTGTTATTTCAATTTATGTGGGTATATCGGCAGTTGTTTCTGTGATACTAAACATATCACTTATCCCTTTGTTTTCAATTTGGGGGGCAGTACTTGCATTAGTTATTTCCTATGTTCTAGTTAATGTTCTAATATTTATTAAAAGTCAGTCTGTATACTATATACCTGTTTCTTTGAAAAAATTATTAATACCATTTATTGGTGGGGTAATCTCAACAGGATCTATTGTTATAATATATATGTATAATTTCAATTCGTATTATATATTTATTTCATGGATATTCTTTTTTATTGTCCTACTTCTAACTGGCTTTGGTAAGACAGTACTAAACTTTACTAGGGGAAGATAATTTTGGTTTACTTGGTTATTTGGATTATCACATTATGCTTATCCACATATATGTTCCGAAAGGTATCTGGCTCTTTGTCACTTCTAAGACCCAATATGATATCTATATTGTTTTATTATTCGTTACTTTTGTCTAGCTTCATCGGTGCATTATTAATAGCATTAAATATTGATGATAACTATATGATAGCTAGGTTGTCTAATCAGGAGTATAGATATATTGGTTTTTACTGGATATGCTATATCATGCTAGCTATGCCGCTCACAATGCTGATGATTTCCAATTTATTTGGATTTAGGGCAGATGATGAATTTAAACATTATATGAAAAAGCCGGTAAATCTACTATTTAATAAATCTAATGACTTTTTTTACTTATTATTTGGGTTATCCGTAATTTCACTGTTATCCATTGGTTATATGTTAGTAAGTTTAGAACAAATTCCTGTAATTGAGTTATTTAAAGGAGCAACAAACTTAGGAGAATTAAGGATAGAAGCTTCTCACCAATTTAAAGGAAATGTCCTCATAAAAAATATCTTTGCTCTAGGGTTAACTCCCATACTTTCACTTATTGCATATATTTACACATACGTGACGAATCAGAAGCGGTGGAGGATACTATTTATCTTATTATTTGGAGCAAGTCTATTTGTTTCTATTTATGACTTACAAAAAGCTCCGGTGTTCTTCTATCTCCTCATGTTTTTACTTGTGAATATATATATAGGTAAAGTTAAGTTAAACTTTAAATTAGTTTTGTTGATTGGGACTGCTGCTGTTGCCTTCATTGTTATATTATATATATTTGTTCAAAATGTAACATCTGCAACACAGTTTTTAAGCTATAATAGTGGACCATTAGGAAGGATTATCCTTTCTCAAATATCTCCATTTTATCTTCACATGGATTTATTTGGCCAACAAATAGATTTCCTTAATGGAAAAAGTTTACCTAATATGGTGTTAAATTTATATGATTTAGAACAGGTTCGTTCAGCCAGGGTTGTAATGGGGCATTATTTTCCTGAAAAGGTAGAAGAGGGTACTGCTGGAGTTTTAAATACATTATTTGCTGGTGAAGCTTTTGCTAATTTCGGTTACTTAGGTATATTTATCGGAACTCTATACCTAGGTGTCTTCATTCAAGTCTTGTACATCATTTTTATAAGGTTACCTAAGGATCCAGTTGTCATTACGATTTTTGTTTTTTTTACTGTTAATATTCCCAGGGTTGTGGTTGGAGGATTTGTAGACTTTTTATTTAATCCTTTTTGGTTATTAATAACGGTTTTATTTTTAGGGAGTCTACTATTAATAAGGATTAAGAATGACTTATTAAGTGGATTTAAAGAGTATTTGTCTAAAACTTAGAAAAAAGGCTAAATCCTTGAGGATTTAGCCTTTTTTCTATAAAGATCCAATTGTTGTTCCAAAGAAATAATGCTTTAATATCTGATCATATGTCCAACCGTTTTCTGCATATCCTTTTGCCCCATATTGGCTCATTCCGATTCGATGTCCCCACCCTTTACCTTCAAGAGTTATGGAAGCAGGATCAGTATCTTTTGTTATTACACCTTCTAATGTTTGAATGCTGACTTGATCACTTACTAAAGGTTGAGTTATGTTTGCTAGCTGGACTGTTTGTCCATTTACAGCGAATTGATCTGTTATTCCATTATTTGTTTGCACTTGATATTGCTTAGTAAAAGCCAAATCAAACCAATTACTTTTTAACATACCGTAAAAACCTTCAATCGGAAACAATTTTCTAATTGTTAATTCATTTCCTTCGATTGTCTTGGTACCTTTGGAAGTTACTAAAGTAACTGCACCGACTTCTCCATTAGCTCCTTTTTCGCCAATTTGTATATCATATAACACTGTTGCATTATCATAGCCAAATGTATTTAGAATTGTTCGAGAACGAAATGAATTAACCCATGTACTGTGAGGAGAATTTTCAAATTTATCTTCTCTAGTAACCAAATAAGGAAATGAAGATTGGTTACTATTCCAAACGTCACCGACATTTGCAGTTCGACCACCAGAAGTCGAATGGAAGAATGTTTCTATAACAGAGTTTCCGCTTTTTACGACTTTTCCAGCTGTATCATCAATTGCTTTATTGCTTCTGGAATCCTCAGAAGTATAACCATTATATACTTGGCTCGAAACTGTTCTTGTTAAAATTCCCCTTCTACTCTTTACATGAGCATAACTTCTAGCTGCAATTGCTTGCGATTTTAATGCCTCGGGATGCCAACTTGCAGGCATTTCATTTGGTACAACACCTTTTAAATAATTTTCAATTGATAATGTGTTGATAACTTGTGAGTTAATATTAAAGTGAATATTTCCTCGATATTGTTTGTTATTATCAACCTTAAGCAGATTCGTACTAGGAACATCCATAATTGCAACATTGCTGTTCTTAGGGATCGCCAAGTTCTTGCCAGCGTAAGCACCTTTAATTGACTTAATAATATACCAATCACTACCATAGGTACCCATATACTCAGCAGCTTCCCCATTGTAGTACTTTACTACGTCAGGGTTTGATGAATTGGCAGCTGTTTTTGCTCCAACAGTTCCAGTAAAAACAATTAACTTATTAGTTACTGAATTAATTAAGGAAACCTCGTTTATACTAAATTGAGTATTAGAAGATAAATTAAATGCACCAAAAGAAGCTGAGATTATTCCTGAATTTTTATTTAATGATAAATTAGATTGAGGTTTAACCAAGATAGATTCATTGGTTGATTTATTGTTAATAAAATATAAACCGTTAAGATTTAACGTAACAGCATCTTTATTATATATCTCTACAGATACTGCATTTAAATGTGGAACATCTTGTACATCAGCTTTTGCTACATCAACGAACAATAGAACTGAAAAACAAAGTGACGACAATGCTAATAGCTTTTTTAGCACTATTTAATCACCTCTGCATGTTTAGCAGAAACAGCACCAACTTTTCCTGAACTTAAGTTTACAAGATACCATTTTTCGCCTGAAATAGAATTTGTGTACGTACTGTGGTAGTTTACAACGCTATCTCTTGCCGCAGTGTAATAAACTTCATAAGAAGATGAAGCTCCTCTTCTTATTGGAGCATTTTGATTCATAACAACTTTTGTATATGAACCTGAATACGGAGTAACAGACACCTGTGCTTTATTAGCAAGTATAGCTCCTAATCTATTATTTGAGAGTCTTACAAGGTACCACTTTTCTCCTGTAATAGAATTGGTAAAGTCTTGATAGAAAGTTAGAATAGTATTTTGTGGAGCATTTAACATTGTAGAATAATGACTTCCAGCACCACTTTTAACAATGGTTGGTGAAGTTATCGTTAGTGTTGATTTATCTTGAATAGGTGTAAGGGAACCGCCACTATTGTCACCATCTGATAATTGTTGAATCTGTGCTTCCAAGCTCGCAACTCTATCTTCAAGAGGGTTTATTTTCGATAAAACCCACTCGACACTAGCCAAAACAGCATCTGCACTTGCTTTACTTACGGGAAGAGAAACAGAAGAGACAGCAAATCCTAGTCCAAATACAAGAGTAATAGGGATAATTTTTTTCTTCAACAATTTGTAATTCCTCCTAATTATAAAATATAACGTTACAATTCTATCACAAATATTACGAAAAATAGCAATAAATATCGAAATTTGTAAGTATTATAATAAAAGAGGTAATATTATCCTATAAATTTTTATTCAAAAAAAGAAACTGCTAAAAGCAGTTCCTTTTCCTGATTGTTAATTAATTAGTTTCATCTAAAGAATTTTCATTAGATGAACCATGATTAAGATGTTGCCTTAATTCTTCAGACAACTCTCTAACAGATTCCTCATCAGGAACTAAATAATAAATTCCATCAATATATTCATCTTCTCCCTCAAGAGTAAGTGATTTAATATTTTCTGAAGAGAAAGAAGAATACTTATCTTGTAATGCTAATAAATAGCTAACCCTTAAGTTTGTTTCTACGTTTTTTCCGATTTCTTTTGTAATATCATCAATTTTAAACAAAGAAGAAGGAGTATTTATTTTATCTATTACACCTTCAACAATTTGCTTTTGGCGTTCGTTTCTACCTCTATCACCTAAAGGATCCTTCTTTCTCATTCTTGCGTAAGTTAAAGCTTCATCTCCTGTAAGATTCATCTCGCCTTTTTCAAAGTAATACTTTGTTTCCCAATCCCCACCCTTATAATCCGAGAAGTCAAACGGAACGTCCACTGTTACTCCATCTAAGATATCGATGATATTAACAAAACTTTTAAAGTTGATTGTTGCATAATAGTCAATTGGAATGTCTAAGAAGTCTTCTATTGTCTCAATAGTTGATTCTTTGCCACCAAAGGCAAATGCGTGGTTAATTTTATCTTTTTTTCCTCGCTCTTCAACATATACTCTAGTATCTCTAGGTATACTAAGTAATTTCATTGTAGAATCAGACGGATTAAATGTCGCAACCATAAGTGTATCAGAGCGGCCGTATGAATTTTTTCCACTAGAGTAGTTTTCTACTCCAATTAATAAAACGGAAAACGGATCTTTACTAATATCCACTTCCTGTTCTCGTAATTTTGATTTTCCGTCACGATTTTCGAGTTCTTCATAAGAGTTATTCGCTGCTTGAAATGTAGTGAAAGCCAAATATCCTATATAAGCCAAAGCAACAAGGAATAAGAGTAGTAACATTTTTCTTATGAATTTTTTACCTGATTTTTTTTTCTTTCTATGTTCTCTTCTGCTATTTTTTTTCACTACAATTCTCCTCTTCATCCTAGGTCTTCTTCTAAATATCTCACATTCCCCGCAAAAATCTCACATTTCCCATTGGTTAATTCTGTCATCCACTCAATGAAGCCTTGCTTACTACCCTCTTCTACAAATACTTCCACTTCAACGTCGTTTAAATAATGAATTTCCTTCAAAGAATAAGCGGAAGATCGTAATTCATTTTCCACTTTTCCCAACCATGTATAATCAATTTTTGTGTGCATAACTCGCATTAGTGTGCATTTAACAATACCCGTTTCGTTTAATCCTTCAGAGGTAGAACTTCCGTAAGCTCGGATAAGACCGCCGGCACCAAGTTTAATACCACCAAAGTAACGGGTAACAACTACTACAGTGTCTTTTAAGTTTCGTTTTTTGAGTACTTCCAGCATCGGTACACCAGCAGTACCACTTGGTTCTCCGTCATCGTTTGCTTTTTGAATGTTGTTCGTTTCACCTATAAGATAGGCGGAACAGTTGTGGTTTGCATCGTAATGTTTCTTTTTAATCGTTTGAATAAAACTCTGAGCTTCTTCTTCAGTTGTGGCCCGATTTGTATAACAAATAAAACGTGATTTTTGAATGATTATTTCATGCTCTCCATAGCCTTTTACGGTATAATAGTAAGGAAGCATGCTTGTACACCTCCAAGATAAAAGCGCGTGGGTGAGCTTTGTATATACGCAATCAGCCATAATAAAACAAATTGCGCATTCTACTATTATAAAACGACAAATTTTTTACTTCAATTAAAATTTATATTTTGCAAAAAGTATGACAGATATGTTACGGAGGGAAACAAGTGAACTCCAAAATTGATAGTGCGTTACTTGATGAAATTTTAGATAAAATGATTAATGCAGTTGATGGCAGTAAGGATGAAATTTTCATTATTGGTGAACAGTCCCGTCATCAATACGAAACGCTAGTGGAAGAACTTAAGGATATTAAAATTCAAGTTAATGATGTGATAGATGAAGGCGATAAATTAGAAGTGCATGCTCGGTTTGCACGAAATCGACTTTCAGAGGTAAGTAAACATTTTAAACAGTTTAATGAGGATGAGATTCGCGAGGCTTACGAGAAGGCACATAAGCTTCAAGTAGAGCTCTCAATGATGCAACAACGCGAGAAACAGTTAAGAGACCGTCGTGATGACCTGGAGAGGCGTCTGCTAGGGTTACAAGAGATCATTGAACGTTCTGAGTCCCTGGTGGGTCAAATTACGGTTGTGCTCAATTATTTAAACCGCGATTTACGTCAAGTTGGTCTACTATTAGAAGATGCTCAGCAAAAGCAAGATTTTGGGTTGCGTATTATTGAAGCACAAGAAGAGGAACGCAAGCGTGTTTCTCGTGAGATTCATGATGGCCCAGCACAAATGCTCGCAAATGTGATGATGCGATCTGAATTGATAGAACGAATTTTTAGAGAACGTGGTTCGGAGGAGGGCTTTAGCGAAATTCGCAGCCTTCGTCAAAATGTTCGCAATGCGCTTTACGAGGTTAGACGGATCATCTATGACTTAAGGCCAATGGCGTTGGATGACTTAGGTCTCATACCTACCCTCAGAAAATATATGAACACGATCGAAGAATATAATGGAAAAACACGTATTCATTTTCACAGCGTGGGAGAAGGAGAAGACCACCGCCTACCCTCAAGGTTTGAAGTCGCGTTATTTCGCTTAGCGCAAGAAGCTGTCACTAATGCACTGAAACATGCAGAAGCAACTGAGATATCTGTGAAAGTGGAAGCGATGAAAGATAGGATTACCCTTCTAATAAAAGATAATGGCAAAGGGTTTAATTTAAAAGAGATGAAGGAAAATAAAGATAAAAAGTCTTTTGGACTTATTGGCATGAAAGAACGTGTAGAATTACTAGAAGGTAAAATGACGATTGACTCCAAAGTGGGTCTGGGTACATTTATTATGATTTCAGTTCCTTATAATATAGGCTAATTGACATTGCAAATCCTTGTTTTTCTTATGACAAAAGACATATTGACCAAATGAACGAAAAACAGACAAAATACAATTGGGGAGGCGTAACCATGAAAACGAATATTGTAATTATTGATGATCACCAGTTATTTCGTGAAGGTGTAAAACGCATTTTAGATTTTGAACCAAGCTTTGAAGTTGTAGCTGAAGGCGATGACGGTTCAGAGGCGTTAGCAATCGTTGAAGCAAACAAGCCTGATGTCGTTATAATGGATATAAATATGCCGAATATGAACGGTGTGGAAGCAACAAAACTGTTAATTGATGCAAATCCAGAAACAAAGGTTATTATTTTATCGATTCATGATGATGAAAATTACGTAACACACGCACTAAAAACAGGTGCTCGTGGGTACTTATTAAAAGAAATGGATGCAGATACGTTAATTGAAGCAGTAAAAGTTGTTTCAGATGGCGGGTCTTACTTACATCCAAAAGTGACACATAACTTAGTAAACGAATTTCGCCGCTTAGCTACAAGTGGACAAGCTAATGCTACACAGCACATTCAAACAGAAATTCGTCGACCATTACATATATTAACTCGACGTGAATGTGAAGTGCTGCAATTGCTAGCAGACGGAAAAAGCAACCGAGGTATCGGAGAGTCGTTATTTATTAGTGAAAAAACAGTTAAGAATCATGTGAGTAATATTTTACAAAAAATGAACGTGAACGACCGTACGCAAGCAGTTGTTGTTGCGATTAAAAATGGTTGGGTTGAAATTCGCTAGACATTTTAAACGAAAAGGTAGGTTCCAGACATGGGACCTACCTTTTTTTTATATCGTATCAGAAAGTATATAATTTGATACTTAATCTGTGTTTCTGAATCCAGCTCCAGCGCCTAGCCCCGACGCACAAGGACGTGCTAGTGCAATCAATGCGACAGGACGTCGCGCTTTTGACTGCCTCGAGGTCATAAGTCAATTCTAAATTGAAGGCAAAGAACGCCTTCTATTTAGAATCGCCTTATGCTTGTCGGGGCTGAACAAGGCGCTTGCGCTTTTTTAATGAAATTTAATACATTATCCTCTAATATTAATAGTACAATAAGGAATATCCGTATTAAAGGAAGGAACGACAAAATGAAAACGGCTATTTTAACTGATAGTACCGCCTACATCCCTAAAGCATTACGCGAACAGCTAGATATACATATGATTCCATTGAGCGTTATTTTTGGACAAGAAACCTATCAAGAGGAGGTTGAGATTACTGCAAATCAGTTTTATGAAGAGGTGCGTAGCAAAGGAGAGCTCCCGACAACTTCGCAGCCTTCTGTAGGAATGTTTTTAGAAACGTTTGAAAAACTGGCAAAAGATTATGATGCAGTTGTAACGATCCACCTTTCGAGCGGAATTAGCGGTACCTATAACGGGGCAGTGGCAGCGGGAAATATGGTTGAAAATATTAAAGTTTACGCTTTTGATTCTGAGATAAGTTGTATGGTTCAAGGGTTTTATGCACTTGAAGCAGCTGAAATGGCACGCGCTCAAAAATCACCTGAAGAAATTATCGCTCGATTAAAAGAAGTGAAAAAGTCCAACTCTGCTTATTTTATGGTCGATGATTTGTCCCATTTGCAGCGTGGTGGACGATTGAGTGGAGCACAAGCACTGATTGGGAGCTTGCTTCAAGTAAAGCCGATTCTTCATTTTGTTGATAAAATGATTGTTCCGTTTGAAAAAATTCGTACCCGGAAAAAGGCAGTAAACCGTCTTTATGAGCTTTTTAATGAAGTGGCTAGTGAAGGAGCACCTATGCGTGCCGTAGTTATTCATGCGAATCGTCCTGAAGAAGCAGAAGAAATGAAAAGAGATTTGGAAAAAAAGTACCCACATGTGGAGTTTATGACCAGTTATTTCGGTCCTGTGATTGGAACGCATTTAGGTGAAGGTGCGATGGGATTAGGATGGTACAAAAGATAGAGGGTTGTGTGCACTGCATCAAAAGGTGTAGTGCTTTATGCTTATATTGTTGATAACAACTAGACATATTTTGGAGGTTATTCCATAATAGTTGCTGTACGACTTTAAGTTAAAGGAGGATGACTGTTGATCAAATTAGATATGCAAGATTTGAACGATGAAACCTACATAGAGGATAATCGTAAAAGATCGTATCGTCACTGGACAACTCTTGAAGATAAGAAATTGCTGGAGCTACGATTTAATGGGTTGAGATTTCGAGATATTGGTGTGGAATTAAAAAGAACAGCTATAAGTGTTGAGAAAAGATACAGAAAAATAACCGATCACGACTATAATTATTACGTATGAGATTTATTGATAAAAAACCACTGTTACTACCTACGAAATCTCATCAAGAAGGACAACCTATTTCTAGAATAGCTAATCTTCCACTTACACCTCTAAACCATGCTTATGCATACTCCATAGAACTACAGCAATTCCTAAGCGGAAAGGAATTGCTGGCGGACGAACTTCACTTTCCTATTGAAACGTTGCAAGAGCATATTAAGAACGGGTTTATAAGCTTGAATCATGGACTTGTTAAAGAAGACGATAAGTTCAAATGTAATCGTTGTTCAAACCAAGATAAAAATCTCATAGCTTCTTTTAGATGTGCCCGCTGTGGAGAAGACTGTCATTATTGCCGAAAATGTATCATGATGGGGCGTGTGAGCGAGTGTACACCTCTTTTTAGGTGGGTTGGGCCAGAAACCGAGAGGACAACAACTTCTAAAAGAATATTAGCATGGAACGGTAGACTTTCTAAAGGACAACAACAAGCCTCCGAAAAAGTCGTTCAGGCGATAGAAAAAGGTGATGAACTGTTAGTATGGGCGGTTTGTGGAGCTGGAAAAACCGAGGTCTTGTTTAATGGAATTGAACAGGGACTCCAAACAAACAGAAAAATCTGCATTGCGACACCACGAACGGATGTCGTTTTAGAGCTAGCACCAAGATTGAAAAAAGTTTTTCCTACTATAGAAATAGCTGCCTTATATGGTGGAAGTGAAGAAAAGAGTAACCAAGCTTCCCTCTATATCTCCACAACACATCAGTTATTACGTTTCAAAGAAGCATTTGACACCATGATCATTGATGAAGTAGATGCATTTCCCTATTCTTACGATGAGTCACTCAAATATGCCGTTCGAAAAGCCCGAAAGCCTCAAAGCTCACTCATTTACTTATCAGCTACTCCGTCTAAACAATGGAAGAAAGAAGTCGAACAAAAGAAACGTACTGCTGTTAAAATCCCAGCACGCTTCCACGGACATCCTCTCCCGGTGCCATCTTACACATGGTGTGGTGACTGGAAAAAGAGGGTAAATCAAGGCGCTCTCCCTAACATTCTCCTAAATTGGATCAACGAACACTTAACAGCAAAAAAACAGGCCTTTTTATTTATTCCGAGCATATTAGTACTTGAAAAAGTTGTCGGGATCTGTAAAAATCAAGATATAAAAATTGAAGGTGTGCACTCAGAAGATCCTGATCGAAAAGACAAAGTACAACGTTTTCGAGAAGGTAAGATCCCGATCTTAATCACCACGACAATTTTAGAACGAGGAGTGACGATTTCAAATTGTGATGTTGGTATTTTGGGCGCAGAGGATGATATTTTTACAGAGAGCGCACTCGTTCAAATTTCAGGGCGAGTCGGTCGGGACGCTCTTTTTCCAACGGGTAGGATTATTTATTTTCACTATGGAAAGACGAAAGCAATGGTTGAAGCAAAGAAACATATTGAGAAGATGAATGAGATTGCAAAAGAGGGTGCCTTTTTAACTAATTAATTATCTAAATATTTCCACTATCGATAAGATATGTCATACTATATTTACTAACTCACAATAGGGGAAATGAACTTGGTCATCAACGCGATGGAACAGATTATGAAGGATCTATTAGAGGAATACAAGGACCGCTTACAGATGAATTGTATGTGTGACCGCTGCAAAATAGATGTGCTGGCACTTGTACTAAACAAAGTGCAACCAAGATATGTATCAAACATTGAGAAAATTGCCTATGTAAAGGCGAGTTTTATTGATAAACAAGAAATGACATCACTGATTGTTAAACTGGCAGAATGTGCGAAAATTGTTTCTGATAACCCTCTATGTGAGGTCATGGCTAGGAAAAAAGAGGTGGACAACCATACATTGTCTGATTTGTCATAACGAAATTAATACTAAGTCTTCATGGAGAAGCATTCTTTTTTTAGAAAAAGCAACATCTACCTGCGAAGAATGCATGAATAAACTAACAAAGATTGATGGTAAAAGGTGTTCTGTATGTAGCCGGCCTCAAGAAACAGAGCAAGTTTGCTTTGACTGTGAACGATGGGAGACAAGTGAGGCTTGGCGAGGTGTGCTCATCAAAAACCACTCAATCTTTGAGTACACTGATTTTATGAAAGAAGTGTTGGCTGCCTTTAAGTTTCGAGGAGACGCAGAATTAGTAAAAATATTTAAAGAAGAAATGCGTGCAGTCTACCAAAAACAGTTTTCTGCTGAAATAGACGGTATCGTACCGATTCCGCTAAGCGCTGATCGTCTCTACGAGCGCGGATTTAATCAGGCGAGACTGTTAGCGGAACAACTACCTATTCCTACAAAGGATCTTCTCCAACGAACACACCACGAAAAACAATCCAAAAAGTCAAGACAGGAAAGACTTCAATCCTCAAATGTATTCACCACCGAAAGTGCAACCGAAATCCTAGAGAAAAATATTCTTTTAGTAGATGATATCTACACTACTGGTACAACGCTTCGTCATGCAGCAAAAGTTCTCTTGAATAATGGCGCCGCAAAAGTCTCTTCATTAACACTCATCAGGGGCTAAAAGTTTCTAAAAAAGTGCCGATATATAGTTTATAGTATATTGACAGGAGAATGATCCATGATGGGAGAACTATCGAATTGCCCGAATTGCAACGCCATTTTTGTAAAAACTCAGTTTCGTAGCGTTTGCGAAGCTTGTTATAAAAAAGAAGAAAATTCTTATGAAGCAGTCTATAAATTTTTACGTAAAAGGGAAAATCGGACGGCACAATTACATGAAGTTATCGAGACTACAGGCGTCGAAGAAGAACTAATCCTAAAATTTATTCGTAATGGACGAATTCAAATTTCAAATTTTCCTAACTTGAGTTACCCTTGTGGGAAATGTGGTGCTAGTATTCGTGAGGGGAAACTATGCGACAACTGTGAGACAGATATTAAGTCTCAGATTCACCAACTAGACCAGGAACAAAGTATTAGAGAAAGAAACAAAGCAGAAGAAAAACGGGCAACTTTCTATGCCTCAAAGCCTAAATGGTGAATAATTGCTAAACATAAAGTGTACGCTGACGATATAAAGTGAGACTTCCGTCAGTGGAGAGTTCTTCATCCTCCACTGATGGTTAGCGAAACTTAATCGGATTTTTACGGACAGTTACCCCCTGCTATCTTCTTTGTATCATTTGAATTTTGCGGTTTAGGTTTTACTGTCCGTTAAGAATGGGATAAATGGTAATCAGTTGTACGTATGCACTTTGAAAGAGAGGGTTTACAATGAAAATAAATAACTTTAATTCAGTTGGAATGAATCCATATAAAAAAAATCTTGAGAAAAGCGCTGAGCTTAGTAAAACAACAGCAAAACAAGACAAAGTTGAGATTTCCTCTGCAGCTAAAGATCTTCAAACAAATGAAGTCTCAAAAGCACGTCAGGAAAAAATTAATGAGATTAAATCTCAAATTGAGAACGGTACGTATACAGTAGATCCTAAAGCAGTTGCGAAAGGATTACTAAACTTCTATCAAAAATAATTAGTAGGACGGAGGGTACTTTGTGTTAGCGGATAAATTAATTACTACATTAGAAAAGCTATTATCACTTCATGAGCAATTATATAAAGTAGCCCTCCAAAAGTCTGAAATCCTAAAAAAAGACCTTATAGATGAACTAAGAGAGATACTCAAACAGGAGCAAAAATTAGTCCAAGCCATTAAACAAATCGAGGCTGAACGAATTTTAATAACTGCGGAGTATCTTAATCGTGAGCAAGAACTAACATTACGTGCTTGCATCGACCAAGCAGACGGATTAGCAAAAGAAAGGCTTCAAACGATACACCACGAATTTCAAAGCATAATGGACAAGCTGAAAGCGGTCAATCAGTTAAACCAACAGCTAACACAGCAATCACTACAGTTTGTATCGATTTCACTAGACATGCTGATGCCACAGGAAAACGCACAAAACTATAACCGCCCAGATCAAAGTAAAGGAACGGCAACAAATCGCCGCTCCATTTTTGATTCTAAAGCCTAACGTACGGAGGAATAAATAGATGAGATCAACTTTTCATGGCTTAGAAGTTGCCAAAAGAGGAATGTTCGCCCAACAAAGTGCCCTACACACAACAGGCCACAACATCGCAAACGCCAACACACCTGGCTACACTCGTCAGCGTGTGAATTTTGAACAGACCGAACCATATCCAGCTGTATCTATGAACCGGCCGAACATTCCAGGGCAAATGGGAACAGGTGTAGAAGCGGGCAGTGTACAGCGTGTACGTGAAAGTTTTCTAGATGTTCAGTACCGTAGCGAGAACAATAAACTAGGATACTGGGAATCGAGAGCAGAAGCCCTTCAAAAAATGGAAGAAATCATGAATGAGCCATCTGATACAGGATTATCAAAAACATTAGATCGTTTCTGGCAGTCGTTTCAGGATTTGGCAACAAACCCAACAAATGCTGGTGCACGTTCAGTTGTCCGTGAACGTGGGATTGCGGTTGCGGAGACGTTTAATTATCTGTCCAATTCATTAAAGTCAGTTCAGGGAGATTTGAAGAGTGAGCTAGATGTGTCGGTAAAAGCGATGAATTCACTGGCTAATCAAATTAATAACATAAACAAACAAATCTCTGAAATAGAACCACATGGTTACTTACCTAATGATTTGTACGACGAGAGAGATCGCTTAGTTGATCAACTTTCATCACTAGCAAATATAAAAGTCACAACTCATCCTTCGGGTGGGAATGCATTAAAGATTGCAGAAGGCACATATTCGGTTGAGCTTGTCGATGATAACGGGAGATCCATAGGTACACTTGTTGATGCAAAACAACAGAGAACAAATTCATTTGCTGTAGAATATAACGCCGAAAATGGTCTTGTAGAATCGGTTCAACTAGGTACTAAGAAAATAGATATTTTAGATTTCAATAGTTCAGGAGAATTGAGTAGCTTAATAGATTCGTATGGGTACACTTACACAAGTTCAGATGGCACTGTTTTTGAAAAAGGCTTGTATCCCGATATGTTGGCTGACATAGATACTCTTGCTTTCGACTTTGCGACAAAGTTAAACAGTGTCCATCGTGAAGGTTGGAGTATGGAAGATTTAGATCCTGATGGAGATCCTAATACAAATGATGCAACTCATACTCCCAAAGATTTCTTTTCATTCGGAGAAGGTACGTCTTTACTAGATTCAAAAGGTGCATCCGCACTCATTCAAGTATCAAAAGCCATTCAAGACTCAACAGACCACATTGCTGCAGCTATGCCTAACTCAGACAATCAAGTTCATGTTGGTGATAGCCAAAATGCAATTCGCCTAGCAGACGTCAAGAATAACTCACTAAATATTGGTGGAAACACAACAACCTTCCAAAACTTCTACGAAAGTGTAATCGGTGGAATGGCCGTCGACGCACAAGAAGCTGAGAGATTAACAACAAATAGTGGAGTTTTAAAAGATGCAGTTGATCAAAGAAGACAATCAGTCAGCGCCGTTTCACTAGACGAAGAAATGACAAACATGATTCAGTTCCAACATGCATACAACGCATCCGCACGAATGATTACGATGCAAGATGAAATTCTAGATAAAATTATAAATGGTATGGGACTTTCAGGGAGATAGGTAGGTGAATAGCAAATGCGTGTAACACAAGGGATGTTAGCTAGTAACTCTTTACGTCATTTAAGTAATAGTTATAAGAATATGGGTAAATATCAGGACCAACTAGCAACTGGTAAAAAAATTAGTAGACCTTCGGATGATCCAGTTATTGCGATGAAGGGAATGCATTATCGTACAAATTTGACAGAGGTTGAGCAGTATAAGCGAAATCTTTCAGAGGCTTACCAATGGATGGAGAATTCTGAGGGTGGGATTGAGCATACGACGCAAATTCTTCAGCGTGTGCGTGAGCTTACTCTTCAAGGGAAGAACGGTACTAATAGTCCTGAAGATTTGAAAGCAATTGGAGTTGAGATTGGTCAGTTGAAAGAAGATTTAGTTGGAGTTGCTAATACACAAGTGGCAGGACGATATATCTTTAATGGGACGCAAACGGACAAAGCACCGATAACTAAAAATGCAGATGGAACACTAGATTTTTCTAATATGACTACTTCAGCTTTTAATGTTGAAGTTTCTAAAGGTGTTCAACTTAAGGTAAATGCAAATGCTGATAAGGTGTTTGGCGAAGACTTCTTTGCGACGTTAGAAGCGATTGAAAGTGGATTGAATAATGGGAAACTAGAAAACTCAGATGAACTTCTAGGTCAACTAGACATTCATTTTGACACGATGTCCTCTGAAAGATCTGAGCTGGGTGCACGATACAACCGTTTGGAATTAATTGATTCTCGTATTGCTGACCAAGAAATCATCGCAAATCGAATTCTCTCTGATAATGAGGATGCAGATATTGAACGCGTTATTACGGATCTGACTATTCAAGAAAGTGTGCACCGTGCTTCATTAGCAGTGAGTTCGAAGATTATTCAACCTACGTTAATAGACTTTTTGAGATAAGCTATCTTTTTATTAAGATAGCTTATTTACTAGGAGTGAGAAAAGATGCAAGTACCACAAATTAGGTTAGAGAGCACCACAGCTCAGATTGGAATCAAAACTAATAATGCGAGGGTAGAAATTCAGCAGCCGAAAGCTGGACTATCTATTCAACAGCCAAAAGCAGAGCTTACAATCGAAACGATTCCCTCGATATTAACTATCGATCAAACGGAAGCATGGGCAGACATGGATTTAAAGCACATCTCTCGTAGAATCGAAGAAGCGGCTGGGCAAGGACGAAAGGATTTATTGGCGGGTATTGCTAGACGGGCACAAGAAGGCGAAGAGTTAATGAAAATAGAAGACGGTGGAAATCCGATTCCGCAACAGGCGAAAAGAAAGAGTGAGAAGCCTATGTATGAATTTAATATCGGATTTATTCCCTCTGCTGGAAGTGTGAAGATAAATTATCAACCTGCAAAGGTGAATGTTGATGTTCAGAATAATAAGCCAAAGATTGAAGTAGAAATTAACAAGCCAATCCTAGACTACCATCCAGGAAACGTTGATATCCAGCTTGAAAGAAGAAATGATCTTAAAATTGATTTTGAAACCATAGATATGAAGGCATAATAAGAAAAGAAGGATGGTGACTTATGCTATTGAAAACAAAGTACCATGGTGAGATAGAGGTTGCAGAAAATGATGTGTTGCATTTTGGACATGGAATTCCAGGATTCTTAGACGAAAAGGAATTTGTTTTATTATCTTTAGAGGAAGGATCACCATTTTCTATCCTACAATCAAAGAAGACATCAGAACTTGGATTCGTCGTTGTAAATCCATTTTTATTCTTTAAAGACTATGAGTTTGATTTAGGGGAAGCTGATAAAGAATTGCTATCTCTTGAAAAGGAAGAAGATGTTGTGGTTTGGACAATTTTAACCTTAAAAGAAACCTTTGAAGAATCAACTGCGAACTTACAAGCCCCAATTATTGTGAATTCAAAAACGAAAAAGGCAAAGCAAATAATAATAAATAACCCATCATTAAGAACGAAGCATAAAATTCTTACTAACATATAGGAGGTGGAAGCGTGTTAGTTTTAACGAGAAAAACGAATGAATCAATTCAAATTGGTGATGAGATTGAGATTACAGTTTTATCGGTACAGGGCGATCAAATAAAGCTGGGGATAAAAGCCCCTAAAAATGTAGAGATTCATCGGAAGGAAGTTTATCTTTCCATTCAAGAGTCGAATAATGAAGCTGCTTCCACTTCGGTGAATATTTTAGATTTAATTAGGAATAAGTCCTTTGACCTTGAGTGATGAGCTTGAGGTTTTTTTGTTTGGGTTTTTATGCTTCAACAATACGAATTCAAAAAAAATCGATAGAAAACTTTTTAAAAATATATCTTTAAAACTATTAAACAATTTCTTACAAGGTCGATATTAATAGTGTAAGGGACAAGCTTGCTGGCGGCCGACAGTAAGAGATGTTCATAAATAGTAAATTCACATGGATGTGAATTAAACTTAAATTCAAGGAGGAAATATTACAATGAGAATTAATCATAATATTGCGGCGTTGAACACACATCGTCAGTTATCAAGTGCATCTGCAAACCAATCAAAATCAATGGAGAAATTATCTTCAGGTCTTCGTATTAACCGTGCTGGTGATGATGCTGCTGGTCTAGCAATTTCTGAAAAAATGCGTGGACAAATTCGTGGATTAGATATGGGTTCTAAAAATGCGCAGGATGGGATCTCATTAATCCAAACAGCTGAAGGTGCTTTAAATGAAACTCATGATATCCTTCAGCGTATGCGTGAATTAGCTGTTCAATCATCCAACGACACTAACACATCATCAGATAGAAGTGAGATTCAAAAGGAAATTGATCAGTTGAATTCTGAAATTGATAGAATCGGTAACACAACAGAGTTTAACACTAAAAAATTATTAAATGGCGAAGTTGGAGTAAATGCTTATTCTTCTGATCTAGCAAACGTAAAGAACGTTACTGCAGGTTCTGATACAACATCAGGTACTTATACCATTACTGCAACAGCTTTAGCGACTACAACAAATGTCGATTCAAGTACAATTTCTCTAGGGGACAACTTAGCTGCAAGTGGTACTCTTGATGGAACAAGAACACTTTCAAGTTTAGCTGCAGCTAACGGAACTGCATCAATTACAGTAAATGGGAAAACATTTAGCTTTGATAGCTCAAAAACAATTGATGATATTAAAAATGAAATTAATGCTTCTTCTGGTCAAACAGGTGTAACTGCTGATTTCGCAATTACATCAGCAGCAGATGGTACTGCAGATGACATCACTTGGTCTTTCACAGCAACTCAAGCAGGTTCTGCTGGCGCTGTTGCTGTTACAGGGGCGACTGAGATTTTTGGCGGAACATATAGTGCAACTGTTACAGGAGCGGATGCTACATTTACAGCTACTGGTATTGATGAGAACAGCGTAGCGATCTCGGGTCTTGGAACAGCATCTAACTTTGAAGTAAAGGGTAATACTGTCACTTATAAAGATGGTGCAGCTGAGGGCTTGAAATTTGAGCTTGCAGGCACAACTGCAACAACTGTTTCGGTAAATGATGATAACGTTCTAAGTTTCCAAATTGGAGCAAATGAAGGGCAAACGATGAATGTTGCTGTTCAGGATATGCGTTCTAGTGCATTAGGAATAAACAATCTAGATGTTAAAACAACGAGTGGAGCAAATACAGCTATTTCAACAATCAATACAGCAATTGAAACTGTATCGGCAGAGCGTTCAAAACTTGGGGCATACCAAAACCGTTTAGAGCATACAATTAATAACTTGAATACTTCTTCTGAAAACTTAACTGCTGCTGAATCTCGTGTACGTGACGTTGACATGGCGAAAGAAATGATGACTCAAACTAAGAATTCAATTCTTTCTCAAGCAGCACAAGCAATGTTGGCTCAATCCAATCAAATGCCTCAAGGAGTTTTACAACTTCTAAGGTAGTTTGATAGAGGGCGTCTAGCTTGGTAACGAGCTAGAGTATAACTGGGTGAATTGCTGGAACTTCCTAAAGCTTCATCAACCACAACGTAACTGGAGACGGTCAGCGTGAAGGTCTGAAAATGATGAAGATGAAACAATGGATAATCAGCAGCCAAGCTCCTGTGAGGAAACTCTGGAGAAGGTTCAACGACTAGAGAACACGGTCTAAGGCGAAAGCTATGACTATGAATCTCGTAGGGCAGCAAAAGCTGTTCGAAGTGCCCAGCTCCATGGAAAATATGGATGAAGATATAGTCTATTCTGTAACTGAAAGGTACAGTCGCAAAGCAAGCGAACCAACAACCACAAGGAGTATTACAACTTCTTCGTTAATTTTAGATTATTTGAAAGGGACTCTGGCTTCTTTGCTAGAGTCTTTTCTTATTGTATTTTTCATTATGTATAATAGAAAGGAATTTGATAATGACAAATTTTACATTTGAGCTTCTCAAAAAGGAAGAACTAATTGACCATCCCGTTTCGGGTTCTATAGGTTATAATATCGAGTATTTTATTTCAAATGATATGCATGGCGATTTGGCAAAAGGGGTCGTAAGGGTTATTGTAAATGAAAATGGAATTTTCCCTGATTTAGTTCAACTAAATAAGAATGTTAATACGGAAATTAGGAGTAGCCTAATTATCAAATTAAAAGAGTACGTAAAAGATTTAGAGTAATAATCGGCTCCTGTAAGGAAACTCTGAGGAAGTTCCAATGACTGGTTAAGGTAGGAAAACTGTTAATATTAATCTCGTAGGGCAGCAAATGCTATTCGAAGTGCCAAATTTCATGTAAAAAACATTTCTACATTTAGTCTAGCTAATGGGAAAATCAAGCATATATCATAATATTGAGCATTCATGTACATGGTGTTCGTCAAAATGGGGCTTCTCTCTTTGAGGGAAGTCCTTTTTCAATTGAAGGAGGACAAAAGATGATATATTTAGACTGGTTTGTAGGAACAATGAAAAAGACATTTAACATTGAAGTCAAAAGAGAGGATGTAGGCTACGAAGCCCATGATTTCTATCATGAAGAAATAGATGATTTGCTCATCCCAGCTGAACACTTAGAAAAGCTACCCAACCCATTGCTTATTGAAGCAATTTCGTATGTAGATGATAAAGGGTACGAGTGGATTGCTGGTTATGTACTTAAGGAGGAAACGAGAAAGAATCTGTACGAAGTATGGATAAAGAATGGGGAACAAATTGCTTATGAAATGTATGTAGACTAAAAAATCATTTGGACTATTTTCATGGTTGATTGAATCATTCAAGCGGGATTCACGACATTTCTTCCTGCAAACTCACGACAAAACTTATGGGACGTATATTCAGTTTCGAAGAATGGATGAGTGGCAAAGAACTTGAATGATTTCTGTAAGAAAAAACTGCCGACATTATTATATAACTGTCGTGAGCGGATAAGAAAGGGACTGGAAAAATGAATACAAGGAAAATGTAAAAGGCTATTGGTGTATAAATGCATACATCAATAGTCTTTTTTCATTTTGGAGGTGAATCATTCTTGGAGATAGCAGAGTTTGAGCAATGGCTCTTTACAGAGGGGAAAGCAGCCAAAACAATCGAGTCCTATGTGAATGATGTCAAAGGATTTCAATCATATTTGCAAGAGAAATTGAAGGATGTTCCAGTCCTATCCCGTTTCTCCTTTGTGCGGTATAAGGAACATCTGATGAAGGAGGACTATACCGTTTCAACCATCAACAAAAAGATTAATAGCCTAAAAGTTTACAACGATTTTCTAAGAACCAAAGAAATTGTATGCGAGTCATTCATTCAGTTGAAGCGGGATAGAATTAAAATTGCTTCTGGAAGTGAGGACAATGTGGATGCTCTTTCGGATGAACAGGTGGAACAATTGCTTTTCTATGTTGAAAACAGAAACAAGGTTAGTACTCGTAACAAGCTGATTGTCTATTTGTTGCTCTATACAGGTGTAAGGGTTAGTGAATTGGTTGGAATCAAGATAGTAGACATTGACTTCCTGACGAATCAATTGACGGTGATTGGAAAAGGAGGAAAGAGGCGTGAAATCGGGCTTAGACAGGATCCTTGAGTCACATGGGTTTCTCGATTAGGTAGATTTTTGATTTTTGATTTTTGAGGTTGCTTTTCGTCAGTTATCAAGTGCATCTAATGCACAATCTAAATCAATGGAAAAACTAGCTTCAGGGCTTCGTATCAACCGTGCTGGTGACGATGCAGCAGGTCTAGCAATCTCTGAAAAAATGCGTGGTCAAATTCGTGGATTAGATCAAGCTTCTCGTAACTCTCAAGATGGCATTTCATTGATTCAGACGGCTGAAGGTGCATTGAACGAAACACATGATATTCTTCAACGTATGCGTGAACTAGCGGTTCAATCTTCAAACGACACAGCGACAGATGCTGATAGAACTGAAATGCAAAAAGAAGTTGCACAGTTAAAATCTGAAATAGACCGTATCTCAGAAACAACTGAATTCAACACTAAGAGTCTCTTAGACGGAAGTGCTTCAAAAACTGCAAATTCGGCTACAAGCTTTGCTAATACAAAGATTACAGGTGTTACAGTAATAAATGATAATTTAAAGGAAGACACATACAAAGTAGCACTGACAGCTGGAGCTACTGAGGTATTTACACAAGTGTCTGACACGACAGATGTATCAGCCATAGCAATTACTACTGGTAGCACTGTTGAAATGGGTGAATACACATTAGAATCAACTGTTAATGCAACTGATTCAACAAAATTAGATTATGTTTTAAAAGATGCAGATGGTAAACAACTTGCTACTAATACATTAGATAAGTCAGCAACTACAGCTACACTTGGAGGTTTCGATTTTACTGTAACTGATTCCAGCGCTGGAACAACTGGTGCAGGTACTTTAAAATTCACAGTTGGTCAAACAGCAACATTTACTGTATCTGATAGTGCAAATAATGTGGTTGGTACGACAACAATAACAAATGACACAACTGGTAAAGCAAGTGTTGGTGGACTAGAATTCTCTTTTAATTCTTCTTTAGCTGCTACTGCTGTAAAAGATGCTGATGTTAAAATTGATGATAATTCTTTAGAGTTCCAAATTGGTGCTAATGAGGGGCAAACAGTTAAATTAGCTATTAATGATATGGATACTACTGCATTATCTATCAACACTGTAGATGTTTCAAATAAAACTGGTGCTCAAAATGCTATCACTAAACTAGATGCATCAATCCAAAGTGTTTCTGCAGAGCGTTCTAAACTAGGTGCATACCAAAATAGATTAGAGCATACAATTAATAATTTAAATACTTCATCAGAAAACTTAACAGCATCTGAATCACGTATCCGTGACGTAGATTATGCTTTAGCTGCCTAAGCAGTGACAAGCACAGTCGTCCTAGCTGGTAACGGCTAGTGAGTATTATCGGGTGAATTGCTGGAAACCCCTTAGAGCTTTTCTTGCCACAACGTAGTTGGAAACGACAAACGTGAAGGCCTGAAAAAAGAAAAGATTGGGCAATCAGCAGCCAAGCTCCTGTCTCGAAAGAGTGGAGAAGGTTCAACGACTAGGATATACCATCTAAGGCGAAAGCTATGATGATGAAATCCGTAGGTGAAACAATGTACATCAGCATTGTGAATCCGAAGTGCCCGACCCCTACTAGATTATTAGAGGGTGAAGATATAGTCTGGTCATTTATGAAAGTAAATGTTCGCACGATGGCGAAAGAAATGATGACACAAACAAAGAACTCTATTCTTTCTCAAGCAGCACAAGCAATGTTGGCTCAATCTAATCAGTTGCCTCAAGGAGTTTTACAACTCTTGAGATAATGATTAAGGGCGTCTTATCTGGTAACGGATAAGAGTATAACTGGGTGAATTGCTGGAACTTCCTAAAGCCTTATCAACCACAACGTAACTGGAAACGGTAAGCGTGATGGTCTGAAAATGATGAGAATGAAACAATGGATAATCAGCAGCCAAGCTCCTGTGAGGAAACTCTGGGGAAGGTTCAACGACTAGAGAATACGGTCTAAGGCGAAAGCTATGACTATGAATCTCGTAGGGCAGCAAAAGCTGTTCGAAGTGCCCGGCCCCTATAGGTGCCTGTCACCTCCCGGATTTTGTCGAATAGATTCGGAGTCTCATAGGGTGAAGATATAGTCTATTCTATGATCGAAAGACATAGTCGCAAAGCAAGCGAACCAACAACCACAAGGGGTTTTACAACTTCTACGTTAATAATAATTAGAATAATGGCCTTCTCATTTGAGAAGGCCATTATTTCTTAGTTCTCTTATTTTATATACGACTGACCAATAAGTTCTTCCAATTGTAATTGCAATTTCACTATCTGATTTTCCATTCGTTTTTAAACTAATGATAGTAGTAAGTTCTTCTTCAGTGTATTTTTTAAACCTTGAGGAATCCGATTGTATCACTTGATATCCGTGATGAGTTATATTAAATTTCTCAATCTCGATATTTAATCGATAGTTCCAATCCATCTTATACTTCATACACTCAATTGAGTTAATTCGCTTATTTATATCATTTAGAAATTTATAGACATCCTTTGATTTAGTCATTTTTAATATAAATCCTTCACCATCGTTTCTTTTATTAATTGAAAGAGGAATATTGAACACTGTTAAGATAAAGACTTTAAGTTCTTCTAATTCTTTCTTAGTATAACATTGTAAATAAAAAGCTATTGAGGGGGAGATATACACTATCTTCTTTCGATGATTTACCCTCCTACTAATTAATAAAGAACCGTCATCTAAATATAGGACCATCAAAAAGTAGAGTGATGTACAATGCTTCAATAGTAACTCTAAAGGTATGTGTTTTTTACCATCTGTGCAGTAAAAGTAAGGGTAGAGATTAGTAAATAAACACTGCGATTTTGATCTGACCGTGTTACTTTTACTCGTTATGTATAACAATTCGGGGAGACTTTCAACTTTCCATTCACGATACCCTTTTTGTTGTATTCCATAATGTTCTCTATAACTATTGTTTTTTCTTCTGGAATTCTATATATTTTTGTAATTTCTCCATCCCCTAATATACTAGCTAGCAAAATGCTTCTTTGGATTAGATTTAACTTCTCAAGTTCTTTCACTTTTGTCACCTCCTAAGTTAACTATACAAAACGTATGTTCTCTATTGGTTACAACTATATTAATTAATAGTAAATATTAAACTTTTAATTAGAGTTGCCGATAAAAAGATTAGAACATAACCCAGAGGAGTGTCCCGCATGTCTGTTGAAAAAATCACCTCGCAGCCTGCAATTCACAGCACTGATCCAACAAAACTAAATGGCAATAGAGAAACAATTGAAGTAAATCAAGCACCTCCAGTAATAAAAGAAACAGCATCTAAGGAAAAGTTAGAGAAAGTAGTAAACAGTATGAATGAGTTTCTTGAACCTTCTAATACTCATCTTAAATTTGAACTCCATGAAAAACTAAACGAATACTACGTAACCATCGTAGATAACCATACAAATGAGATTGTTCGTGAAATTCCGTCAAAGAAATGGCTAGATATGTATGCAACCATGACTGAATTTCTAGGATTTATTGTTGATAAAAAAATCTAAATTGAAGGAGGAGATTGAGCGATGAGAATAGGCGGATTAGCGAGTGGTATGGATATAGATTCTTTGGTATCTGAAATGATGAAAGCTGAACGTATACCAATGGATAAAATGACAAAAAAGAAGCAAACGCTAGAATGGCAGAGAGATGATTATCGCGGCATGAATAAGATCCTTCAGGAATTAGACGACTTGATGTTTCTTGATAAAAATGGGATTAGTAGGGAAGCGTCCTTTTTAAAGAAAAGTGTGACAAGTTCCAATGAATCTGCTGTTAGTGCAAAAGCGATTAATGCGGGGAGCAATATCACCACGAATATTGAGGTTGATAGACTTGCAAAATCTGCTTCATGGAAATCTGCTGCTGTTCTTCCTTATACTGCAGGTGCAGCTGAACTCTCTTTTACAGTGAAAGACCCTGGTGCAACGGCTACTAGACAAGTTGAAATTTCTATTTCTGCAACTGATACGATCGACAACGTAATTGCTAAGTTGAATACATCATCATTAGGTGTTACAGCAATGAAGGAAAAAATCTGGGATGGTGCAGCTTACACAGACACAATCGTTTTTACATCGAATGCAACTGGAACGGGTGGCGAACTTACCGTTAATGATTCAGTGACAAAGTCTTTTCTTCAGGAAAAGTTAGGGTTTACTGATACTAATAAATGGGACGGAAACAAGCTATTAGCTTCAACTGATGGTTTAGACGCAGTTATAAAAGTAAACGGCTTTCAAATGGAAAAAAAGTCGAACATCTTCACAATTAACGGAATAGAGTACACTGCAAAAAACGTAACAACTGATCCAGTTACAATCTCTAGTTCCACAGACGTCGATGGTATCCTCGACACAATCGTTAAGTTTGTCGACAAATACAATGAGGTAATCGGAAAAATTAATGGAGAAATCTCCGAAACACGTTACCGAGACTTTCAACCACTAACCGATGAAGAAAAAGAAGCGATGACAGAAGATCAAATTGAGAAGTGGGAAGAAAAGGCACATAGCGGACTTCTTAAAAATGATTCTGTTCTTTCAAGCGGGTTGAATAAAATGAGATCCGATTTTTATTCACCAGTTAATGGGACAGACAATCTCTCAGGTTTTACTCAGTTATCAGCCATAGGAATTAAAACCTCATCCAACTACCTAGACAAGGGAAAACTGATCCTTGACGAAGCGACCTTGCGAGAAAAAATTCAAGAAAATCCAAATGCGCTTTATGAATTATTTAATGCTGACGGTGACAACCAAGAAACAAAAGGAATTGCTAGACGTATCCGAGGCACAATTAAAGGTACAATTGACTCTATTGAAGAAAAAGCAGGCAACACTCTAACTACTAATCAATCCTTTACAATTGGTCGAAACCTTGACGATGTTGATAACCGAATCGATGCTTTTCAGGACCGTCTACTGCAATTAGAAGACCGTTACTGGCGCCAATTTACTGAAATGGAAAAAGCGATTCAGAAAGCCAACCAACAATCTGCATATATCACTCAACAATTCAGCAGCGGATACTAATTTTAATAAAAAAGGAGTGTAAACCATGGCAATCAACAACCCTTATCAAGCGTATCAACAAAACTCAGTCAGCACAGCTTCTCCAGGCGAATTAACGTTGATGCTTTATAACGGATGTCTGAAGTTTATTAAACAAGCTCATAAAGCAATTGAGAATTCTAATATAGAAGAAAAAAACCTAAATCTACAAAAGGCTCAAAAGATCATAACGGAATTAATGATTACATTAAACCCAGACCAAGAAATTTCTAAAAATATGGCCGTGATGTATGAATACATGAATCACCGTCTTCTGGAAGCGAACATGAAAAATGACCTTGCTATTCTAAAAGAAGTAGAAGGTCATGTAGTAGACTTCCGTGATACATGGAAACAAGTTATCCAAGTTGCTCGTCAACAGCAACACGGTAAAGGTGGACAAGCGTAGTGAGCGCTGTTCAAGCGGTTTATCAAATCACCGAAAAGCTTGTAAAGTTAGTCGAAACAGATTCGAAAAGGGAAAAACGTGATAAAATCATTGACTCGATAACATCTCATTTAGATAAGCGAGAAGAATTAGTACATCAGCTAAAGCCTCCTTATACTAAAGAGGAAGAACAACAGATGAAACAAGTTATCTCATGGAATGAACTGATTACAAAACAATTTTTTGCCCTTAAAGATCAAGTCAAAAAAGACATAACACAGCTTAAAAACACAAAATCATCGGCAAATAAATATGTAAACCCCTATCAGAATGCAACCGTAGACGGTAGGTTTTACGATAAACGAAAGTAGGTGGCCACTATGCAAACATTAACTTCAGATCAACATGAGCTACTTTCATATTATTTTCATTTGCTAAATTCAATTGAAGAAGGCTTTGATTATGTTATTGATAGTTTTCAGAACTTACAATTCACAGAGAGCGAACGAATCTTTTCAGACATCATCTCTGCCTTTTATCATATTGACTCATCAAATCCTTCAATTCTTTCAGTGGTAGAAGCGAACGATGAATTATCAAAAGAAATCGCCAAATTTGACTCTGTAATCAAGACATTAGAAGGCATAGAGTCTATTTTTACAAATCCTGAAGAGTATCATGCGTTTGTGAAAAATCAACTAACACCCTCTTTCTTAGCATGGAAAGAAGCAGTTCAATCACGCATGCAACCATATATTACTCATTGAAAAAAAGCTCGCCTTTAACTGCTAAGGCGAGCTTCATTTATAAACCCGCCCTCAAAAGGTTACAATTGGAGACCAAAAAACGCATGTAACCTCACTCCCGCGCATATACTGACTCAAGTATCATCTTAGAACTAAACCATGCACCTTTACAAAATCTTAAAAATTTCACAAAAACTTCACACTAAATTTACGTTTGTGCAGGAATCTAGTAGGGAAAGGTAGAATTAAGTTTACATATCCTTAAGTAAGGAGGAGTTCAATAATGAGGTATAACGTCAGAGGCGAGAACATTGAGGTAACTCCAGCACTAAGAGAGTTTACGGAGAAGAAAATTGGTAAACTTGAAAGGTATTTTGAGGATTCAGTTGAAGCAAATGTAAATGTAAACCTAAAGTATTACAATGAACAAGATTCAAAAATCGAAGTTACGATTCCAATGACAGAATTGGTATTGCGTGCAGAGGAACATAATGAGGATATGTACGCAGCCATTGATCTTGTTACGAATAAACTCGAGAGACAAATTCGAAAACATAAAACAAAGGTAAACCGCAAGTTTCGTGAACAAGGATCACCTAAGTTTATGTTTAGCAATGGAAGTGTTGCAGAAGGAACAGCAGCAGTTCAGACGCAACCAACGGTAGAAGACGAGGAAGATGCACTAGAACTCGTGCGTATGAAGCGTTTTAATCTAAAGCCTATGGATAATGAAGAAGCAATTCTTCAAATGAATATGTTAGGCCACAGCTTTTTCGTCTTCACAAATTCTGAAACGAACAATACCAACGTAGTCTACCGACGCAAAGATGGCAAATATGGCTTGATTGAGCCGCATGTATAAATTATGATGAATTAAAAAGCACAGCGCACTAGTCATTGCGCTGTGCTTTTTTTGTGTGCCAGGCATGTTCATCAACTAGACGGTGGAAGTCCGTTATGGGCGTTGGGATATGCGAACCATTAGTCGAAGGCAAGGGTGTCCA
>NZ_JBHLVO010000089.1:0-941 GCF_042433335.1 Metabacillus herbersteinensis | reverse complement strand
GAAAAAGAATCTTCGATTGGAAGATCCTTTTTTGCTGCTTGTTATTAAATTTACTCAATTACATCAAACCATAATGGAGACTTATCTTTTGGGCCACCATTGTAATTTATAGTGATCTCCTCATCACACTTGATATGTCTTCTCGCATAAAAGTGGATTGTTAAATTATGCTCATTACAAATAAACATCGCATTTGGAGTATATGAATGATTAAATAAAGATCCATATCCCAACGCAATAGCCCTATCTTCCAAATTTTCTCCCCAATAAAAACAGTAATTGGAAAATATTGTGTTATCTAGATATTCCGATTCTTCTTTAGGTGAAACGATAACTGGAGATACCTCAATGAGTTGCCCCACTTCAACCTCACGTATAGCAAAGATCCCTCTACCATATTTTTGAGTATCTTTTATACTAAATGATGGTAATACCACAAAATATTAGCTCCTTTCTAACAAAATAAAGGGTTTTTATCTAATATTACTAAAGGGGACTTGCGACGCTATGAATTTGATCAATATTGATACGTACTATTATAGGGGCAAGTATTGGTCCGGTTGCAACAACAACGGTATTATTTTCAATACGCTGGAATGTTCCAGTAACCGATACACCGCCATCATAAACGATAGTTATAGAATTTCCTGGATTTAATTGCTCCAAAAAATCACGCGGAAATCCTTCGTTGTCTTGTTGTCCACCTTTACCTTTACCTTTACCTTTAGGCATTATGGTTCATCACCCTTTTTGTCTGACTATTAACAGTTTATTCACTAATAGAAATAAAGCTTGTTTTAATGCTACAAGTCAAATGTGGATTTTTAAGAGATTTGAAGTTTTGTTATAAACTATTAAACAGGGATGAATTTAGAGAATATCTTAAGAAGGTTTTATATCGGCAAAAAAGAGGTTGGGTATCTAAAAAGTACCCAACCTCT
>NZ_JBHLVO010000088.1:0-1119 GCF_042433335.1 Metabacillus herbersteinensis | reverse complement strand
CAGCAATTTCGTTTGCTTTTACTTGGTCCTGTGCACCCTGAAGTAGCAATTGAACAACATGCTCAGGTAATGGTTTCGTCATGGCATTTGTCCATTCAGTTACTTCTTTTACATATTGTTTCGTTCGATTCCAATAAGACTCTCCTGTTTCTACGTCCCACTTAAAATTTTTGTATTCGGTAAGGGTTTCATACAATTGTTCAGCACAGTAAGAAGAGAGATTACAGCCTTGACCCGTAATAGGATCGTTTAGAAATACACTATCTCCACAGCCAACTACCAGCTTATTTTTAACCATGAGATATGGCTTTCGAATAACAGAGGTTAAGGCAGTTTGAAGAAAGCTATTTTCATCACATAAAGCAAAATTATTTCCATCAATTCGATTATTAATTTCCGGGAAAAACTGTTGAACTGTACTTCTCATTTTAAGAATAAACTCTTCTGCATGTTTTATTCCTTTAAATACGTCCAAATCACTGTTTGGTATTGCCATAATGAACAGGATGGTAACAGGACCGTGTTCTGTTATTGCGGGTATTTCAAACATTTCACCCAACTCAGGAAGAACCGTTACGCTTACTCCCAGAGGAGTGTTTGCTTTTATACCTGTGAAATAACCAACGATACATTTTCGCTGAGGAGTTTGAAAAGGAGACAGATCCTCTTCAATCGGAAACGGCAAAAGAGGTCCATTTTTCCCAGTACAATCAATAACTAAATCAAACTCATCTATTAGTACTTCCACACTCTCTTTATCTACCTTTTCTAGACGGAAGGAAACTCCTTTTTCTACAAGATCTTTAATAGAATGCGAGTAATACACACGTTGATCAACAGATAATGCCGGTTCTTGCAACATTCCTACAAATAGTTTTTGATTTCCAATCGTAATATGAATACTTTCAATAAGAGTTTGTTCTTCCCATTTTGGCACATTAAAGCATTTTTCACGAGTCCTTGTTGATCCAAAATGTACCTGAGTAGACATGATTCGGCCTTTTCTAATCTGTTCTGGTGATTGACGTTCAATGACTGTAATATCAAAGTCGTCCTTTAGAGCATAAGCTAGATGCAGTCCGGCTACGCCACTACCAATAATACAGAGTCTCTTTTTCA
>NZ_JBHLVO010000087.1:0-1176 GCF_042433335.1 Metabacillus herbersteinensis | reverse complement strand
GTATTGAACAGGAGTCATCTTCTTTAAGTTCCATTGATATCTGAAATTGTTATAGTACGTCATATAATTTATTATTTCTCTTTTAAGTTCTTCCAAAGTATTACACTGTTTTATATAGGCTTCATCTTTGAAGTGACCAAAGAATGACTCTTGGGGAGCGTTATCCCAACAGTTTCCTCTTCTTGACATTGATTGTCCAAGACCTAATTTTCTTAAGTGTTTTTGAAAGGTTGGACTAGTATAATGGACTCCTTGATCAGAGTGAATAAAAGCTCCTTCTGAAAATTTTACTCGTTTATTCTTCATTAGCTTTTCTAATGTATCAGTAGCTATATCTAATGTCATTCGACTGGACACAGTATATGCAAGTATTTCATTCGTTGAACTATCGTTAATGGTGGATAAATATGCCTTTAAACCATTACCGTAATATAAATATGTAATATCAGTGAGTAGTACTTTTCCTGGAATTGCTTGTTTAAAATCACGGTTTAATAAATTGGGCAGTACAGTGTGTTCTTGAGTGGCTTTCAACATTTTCTTATAAGGGTTAGCTCTTCTGGTAGGACATACAATCTTGTACTTCTTCATAATTCTTCGGATTCGCTTCAAATTGTATGTAATTTGTAACTGTCCTTCTAACGTCATCTTAATCTGGCGTGCACCTTTTTTGCGGCGTTTAAAATGAAAAGCCTTTAAAATATTTCCTTTAAGTATCAAGTCTTTTTCTTCTCTTTGTTCTCTTCTTTCCTGAGATTCAGAAGAAAAGTAGTTATAAAAACCTGAGCGAGAAACTCCCGTAATTTCGCATAAGTACCTCACCATATTTTTAAGTTCGTACTTTTCTATTACTGAACGTATTAAAAGAAAACTCTGTTCAGCAGAGACTTTTACTCGTTTTTCTCCAGCCCCCTTTCCATCATGTCTAACTTTTTTAGTAACTCGTTCTCAGCTCTCAACAATTGAATTTGTGCTTCTAATCTAGCATTCTTTTCTTCTAGAGAAAGCTCCTTCTGAGTTGGTCTCCCCGAATTATCACTACGTGTATCCCTAAGTCCCAATACTCCTGATTTATTATAAGTAGTACGCCATCTGGAGGCAGCCCTTTGTACTCTGACAATACCAATGACTTCAATATCAAAACCATTCTCCTCGAAAATCTGCCTTGGCCACTTT
>NZ_JBHLVO010000086.1:0-1280 GCF_042433335.1 Metabacillus herbersteinensis | reverse complement strand
TACTACAAACCCGATACATAGTATCTGTACTATCAATTTCTTAAGTAGTAATGGCAGCCGAAAGGACGTTATACCTTGTTTGAAACATTACTATTGAATTTCCTAATTTTACTTTTTCCAGTCATATTATTTCTAATTTTCTTTGAAAACAGGCCACATTCCTATAATAAAATTGTTCTTATTTTACTATCAACAGTTACGATGGTTCTTTGCATGACCGTACCTATTAAATTAGAAATTGGATTTATTTTTGATTTGCGATACATCTCTTTTATAATCGTTGCCCTTTTTGGAGGATACAAAAATGTTTTTCCTCTTTATTTAGTATTAAATATCTATCGATTTTATTTAGGTGGAGATGGTACTCTTCAATCTTTTCTTTTTTCAACAGTTATATTCATTTTAGTACCTATATTGAGTAAAAAGTTTATTCAACTAAATTCTAAGAATAGAATTTTATGTGCAGCATTTGTTTCCTTTCTTACTATAGGACTTTACCTATTAACCCTAAGTTTATTTTTTGAAACGTTAAATAAGGAGTTCTGGTTACTAACATTCCATGCTTTAACCACTCACGTTGGCATGATGATTATCATTATGATCTTATTAGAGCAAATAATTACCAATATGAAAAATCGTGAGAGGTATTTACAATCGGAAAGATTAAATCTCGTCAGTGAGTTATCAGCTAGTGTTGCCCATGAAATAAGAAATCCACTTACCGTTACTAATGGGTTTCTACAACTCTTAAATAAATCAAAGACAATAACTCTGGAGGAAAAAAGGTATATTGAGTTATCATTACAAGAATTAAATCGAGCGGAAAAAATCGTTAGTGATTTTCTCTCTCTTGCCAAGCCACAATCAGAAAATATGGTTTATTCCAATTTAAAAGCTGAAACAGAGTATACAAAAAACCTTCTTATACCTTATGCGACCATGCATCAAGTGGATGTCCAATTTATTTTTAATAACTCGTTAAATAAAAGATATGATAGGAACCAAATCCAGCAGTGTTTAATCAATTTATATAAAAACGGAATCGAAGCGATGAAAGAAAACGGCGGTACTCTATTCATTGATATTTCGGAACAAAAGCAAAACATCGTTATCAAAATTCAAGATACTGGAATTGGAATGACAAAAGAAGAAGTTTCACGGTTAGGTAAGCCATTTTATTCTACAAAAGAAGAAGGAACAGGTCTTGGCATGCTCATGGTTTACAGTACAATCAATAAAGTTAAAGGAATAATTGAAGTCGAAAGTGAAAAAGGCAAAGG
>NZ_JBHLVO010000085.1:0-1343 GCF_042433335.1 Metabacillus herbersteinensis | reverse complement strand
ACTTGCATGTATTAGGCACGCCGCCAGCGTTCGTCCTGAGCCAGGATCAAACTCTCCAATAAGATTGTTTGACTAGCTCTTCTTTTGCACACGAATGTGCGAAAAAACTTTGTTGCTTTGTTGATTAAATCAACGTTGGCACGCTTGGTTTTGTTTAGTTTTCAAAGATCATTATTCATAATGCAACTTTCATATAATAACACGATAGTTAAATATATGTCAAGAACTTTTTTGGTGGAGCCTAGCGGGATCGAACCGCTGACCTCCTGCGTGCAAGGCAGGCGCTCTCCCAGCTGAGCTAAGGCCCCAAATTGTAAAAGAGAATGGTCGGGAAGACAGGATTCGAACCTGCGACCCCTTGGTCCCAAACCAAGTGCTCTACCAAGCTGAGCTACTTCCCGTTATGGCGCGCCCGAGAGGAGTCGAACCCCTAACCTTTTGATCCGTAGTCAAACGCTCTATCCAATTGAGCTACGGGCGCATATTAAAATAAAATGGTGCCGAGGACCGGAATCGAACCGGTACGGTAGTCACCTACCGCAGGATTTTAAGTCCTGTGCGTCTGCCAGTTCCGCCACCCCGGCACATAATAAGAGCGGAAGACGAGGTTCGAACTCGCGACCCCCACCTTGGCAAGGTGGTGTTCTACCACTGAACTACTTCCGCATAATACTGACGAAAAAAATATGGTGCGGGTGAAGGGACTTGAACCCCCACGTCACAAGGACACTAGATCCTAAGTCTAGCGCGTCTGCCATTCCGCCACACCCGCATGTAAATGGTGAGCCATGAAGGATTCGAACCTTCGACCCTCTGATTAAAAGTCAGATGCTCTACCAACTGAGCTAATGGCTCATCTTAAAAATATAAAAAAGATGAAAGTTATTCTAGTTGTCTCGACGTCCAAATCTCAGAAAGGTTATGCAAGAAGTAACTCGATTCGTACGTTATAGTAACACTTCGTGCTCTACCAACTGAGCTAATGGTTCATCTTAAAAATGTGTGGTGCCGGCAAGAGGACTTGAACCCCCAACCTACTGATTACAAGTCAGTTGCTCTACCAGTTGAGCTACACCGGCGTTATAAATACAAAAAAGTGGTGGAGGATGACGGGATCGAACCGCCGACCCTCTGCTTGTAAGGCAGATGCTCTCCCAGCTGAGCTAATCCTCCATAATAAGGGACAACACATATTAAAGCAATGTGTTGTCCAAGATCTTGCTTGCCCGGCAATGTCCTACTCTCACAGGGGGAGACCCCCAACTACCATCGGCGCTGAAGAGCTTAACTTCCGTGTTCGGGATGGGAACGGGTGTGACCTCTTCGCCATCATCACCAGACAA
>NZ_JBHLVO010000084.1:0-1410 GCF_042433335.1 Metabacillus herbersteinensis | reverse complement strand
TTTTGCACACGAATGCGCGAAAAAACTTTGTTGCTTTGTTGATTAAATCAACGTTGGCACGCTTGGTTTTGTTTAGTTTTCAAAGATCATCTTCGCTTAGAGGCGACTTTATTAATATAACAGATACCAATATCATAGTCAACATCTTTTTTTGACTAATTGTTTTTGCAGATGCGCTCTCTTAACAGCGACGAATAATAATATATCATCTTACATTAGTATTGGTCAATACCCTAAACAGGATTTTTTGAAATTGTTTTATAAACCCTAAGGAGGATTTCTCTCTTTTCTATATATGACCTTCTAGTTAGCCCTGTATCTTGTTTGTAAATCTTATCAGAAACCACTGATATTTCTCTGACTAAAATACTCTCTAATTCATGAACCTCTTTTTCGTTAAGTAAATAGTAGTTCAATGAAGACTCCTCATTTCTTCTATTCTTACTTCATTATTTCTTTTCTAATCATTTTCATACAAGGTCAAGCATACAATTGTCACAGAAGTATGTTGGACGAGGAGGGTTTTTATGAATCAGTTTTATGTATTTCACGTTAAAAAAGTTAAAAGGTTAGTAATTATATTAATTGCAGCATTTTTTACAGCAGGAATTTTGTATGTAGAAAATGTTGTGCATTTGCCGGTCTTCTCATCTTCGGATGGGCCAAAAGCGGTTTATCGAGGTGACACAAAGAACACTGAAGTATCTTTAACATTTGATATTAGTTGGGGCGACGTAATGGCAGAACCAATATTAGACACATTAAAAAAACAAGGGATCACGAACACCACCTTCTTTCTTTCAGCTTCTTGGGCCGAAAGACATCCCGATTTGGTAAAACGAATGATAAAAGATGGTCATCAAATTGGAAGTATGGGATTCGCATACAAAAATTATACAGAATTAGAAGCTAGTATGATTAAAAAAGATTTATTGATGGCTCAAGATGTGTTTAAACAACTTGGAATTAAGGATATTACTTTATTGCGTCCACCGACAGGCAACTTTAATAAAGAAGTACTAAAAATCGCAGAGACTTATGGCTATACAGTTGTTCACTATAGCGTTGACTCTGACGACTGGACGAATCCAGGTGTTAATAAGATCATTAAAAATTCAACATCTTCCACTAAAGGTGGAGATATCGTTTTATTACATGCATCTGATTCTGCAAAGCAAACGAATAAAGCTCTTCCAGAAATTCTGAAGCAACTAAAACAAAAGGGATTAAAGAACGTTACAGTAGGAGAGTTAATAGCTAACGGGGATGCAAAATCTTCAGAGGTAAAGTAAAAAAGAGCTAAATTTATTAGCTCTCAGACTGTAGACAAACTCGATTTTATCGAGTTTGCCTACAGTCTTTTTTGTATTAAAATAGAAGTAATAAAAATCTTGAGGTGATGAATGATGC
>NZ_JBHLVO010000083.1:0-1454 GCF_042433335.1 Metabacillus herbersteinensis | reverse complement strand
TCTCTAAATCCGATGATAGCCTACGAGCTAAAATCAAAGATCATTTAAAACAAACAAAACATAAGTTTATCGTTTTAGATGATGATCCAACTGGTGTTCAAACTGTCCATGATATTTTTGTCATTACGGTTTGGGGGATAGACTGGATTAAAAAAGATTTGTCTGATGAGAGAAGTGACCTTATATAGTATTTCAGGGCAATGTAGGAGAAAAAAATCGATTGCTCAAATCTTTGAAAATATTAAAAGATCAAAAGGGAGAGATTTAAATGGCTAAACAAAAAATGACAGCTGCAGAGTTAATTGCATTGTATTTAGAAAAAAGAGGGGTAAAACACGTTTACGGTGTACCAGGAGCTGCAATCTTACCATTCTATGATGCAGTAAAAGAATTAACTAAAATCGAATCATATGTTGTTCGTCACGAGCAAACGGGTGCTTTCATGGCTGACGGTTACTCAAGGGCAACTGGTGAAGTTGGAGTGTGTGCTGCGACTTCAGGTCCTGGTGGAACTAACTTCTTAACAGGTCTTTACAGCGCATGGATGGATTCTATTCCAATGATTGCTATTACGGGTCAACAAAAAAATAGTTTAATTGGAACAATGCAATTCCAAGAAGCTCCTATTGTTGAAATGGCTAAGCCTGTAACAAAAGCTTCATACCGTTTAACTGATGGTTCAAAAGCTGCAGAATTTATCCATGAAGCATGGGTAACAGCTACTACTGGTAGAAGAGGTCCAGTTCTTCTTGATTTACCAGTTGATCAACAAAAAGTTGAAATCGAAGTTGATATAGATGCACTTATCGCTTCTACTCCAGTGGATAACTTACCACAAGCTACTGACGCTGATATCGAAAAAACGTTAGAATTATTAAAAGATGCTAAAAGACCAGTATTACTTTCTGGTGGTGGAGTTAATCTTGCAAACGCTACAGCTGAATTAAAAGCTTTAGCTGAAGAGCTTCAAATCCCTGTTGTAACTTCTGGTATGGGTATGGATACATTCCCTAACGATCACCCATTATTCGCTGGACGTATGGGAACAATGCTTGATACTCCATTAGGTAACAAAACAATTGTTGAAGCTGACTTAGTAATCAACCTTGCTGGACGTTTCGCTGACCGTTCTACTGGTAATGTTGCAGTATTCACACAAAACGGTAAGAAAATTATCCACGTAAACCTTGATAACAAAGAAATTGGTAAAGTTGTACCAACTGCTTTAGGTATCGTTTCTGATGTTAAAACATTCATGGTTAAGCTTGCAGAAGTTCACCAAGCACTTAGCGCTCCTGTCGCTGCAACTGCTGAAGCAAGTACTAAATTGGACTTAACCGAAGAGCGTAAAAATTGGGCTCGTAAAACTGATTACACTACACTTCCAATCAGACAAGAACGTGCTCTACAAGAACTTCGTGAATTCTTAGATCGCGATGCATTTGCTTCACATG
>NZ_JBHLVO010000082.1:0-1514 GCF_042433335.1 Metabacillus herbersteinensis | reverse complement strand
TCAGACTGTAGACAAACTCGATTTTATCGAGTTTGCCTACAGTCTTTTTTGTATTAAAATAGAAGTAATAAAAATCTTGAGGTGATGAATGATGCTCTCGAAACATAATTCCATTCAACGAGATCAAATAGAAATGATCGCTTTAGATCAACTTGTGCCAGAGAACCATTTGGTTCGTAAAATTGAGTCGGCGATTGATTTCTCTTTTATTTATGACTTGGTGAAAGATATGTATTCAGAAGTAGGTCGCCCAAGTATTGATCCGGTTATCTTGATTAAACTTACATTCATTCAATATGCCTTTGGTATTCGCTCGATGCGTAAGACGATTGAAGAAATCGAAACAAACATGGCCTATCGTTGGTTCTTAGGGTACGGCTTCCATGATAAAGTGCCTCACTTCTCAACGTTCGGGAAAAACTACGAGCGTCGCTTTAAAGATACAGATCTTTTTGAACATATCTTCTATCGTATATTAAAGACAGCCACCGAGAAAAAGTTAGTTAGTGCAGAGCACGTTTTCGTTGATTCTACACATGTGAAAGCGAGTGCCAATAAGCGAAAATTCGAAAAGAAGGTCGTTCGCAAAGAAACACGTGCTTATCAAGAACGCCTTCAAGAAGAGATTAATCAAGACCGTGAAGACCACGAAAAAAAGCCGTTCCCACCAGAAAAATTCGATAAAGAAGAATCGAAAGAAATCAAAGAAAGCACAACCGATCCAGAGAGTGGTTACTACGTTAAAGACGAACGCACAAAACAGTTTGCCTATTCATTCCATGCGGCCTCAGACCGTAACGGGTTTGTCCTTGGCACGATTGTAACACCAGGTAACACACACGACAGTCATATCTTAGAGCCATTAGTTGAAAAAGTGATTGAAAAAGTTGGAAAACCTGAAGCTGTTGCCGCAGATGCAGCTTATAAAACGCCTGCGATTACTAATTACTTATTTGAAAATGAAATTACACCTGCCTTACCATACACACGACCGCGTACGAAAGAAGGATTCTTCCGAAAACATGAATATGTTTACGATGAATACTTTGACTGTTACCTTTGCCCCGCAGGTGAAATCTTGAACTATTCGACAACGAATAAAGAGGGGTATCGTGAGTATAAATCACCGAAACACATTTGCGCGACGTGTCCTTTTTTAGCGCAATGTACCGAAAGTAAAGATCATCAAAAAGTGGTGACACGTCATATTTGGCAAGAATACTTGGAAGAAGCAGACCATCTTCGCCATCATCAAGATGTAAAACCAATTTATGCGAAACGCAAAGAAACGATTGAGCGTGTATTCGCAGATGCAAAAGAAAAGCATGGTATGCGTTGGACAACGTTAAGGGGACTTAAAAAATTGTCGATGCAGGCGATGCTTACTTTCGCTGCCATGAATTTAAAGAAAATGGCCAACTGGACTTGGCAAGGTCCAAAAATGGCCTAAATGATGATCTCGGAGAGGTCTACTATTCTCTATAATTGCTTCAAATCCAATAAAAAAATCAAAA
>NZ_JBHLVO010000081.1:0-1542 GCF_042433335.1 Metabacillus herbersteinensis | reverse complement strand
AAGGTAAAAAAGGTAGTCGATTTAGTGATCAGCTACGTGGGATTAATCTAGAAGAAGTGCTAATCGTTGCGATTGACGCAGCTAAGCTTCATCAGAAAGCCCTGATCTGTAATTATTTTGGCGATGTCATTGAGAAACCCTTTTTCTTTTCCGTTAATTCTCTCGGTATTACGGAGCTCTGTACTAAGATTAAACATGCTTCTTCTAAAGCCAACGCCCAACGCATTTTTCTAGGTGTTGAGGCCACAGGACATTATTATGAAGACATTGTCCGCGAGTTAGGTACCAAAGGGTATGGAGTCCAAATCTTCAATGCTTACACAACCTTTGAGGAACGTTCTAGTGCACTAAGTTGGTGTAAAACAGATGACTTAGACCTTGTTGCCTTAGCACACGCCATCATGCGTAATAAAGGAACTGAGTTTACTCTATCTGAAGGTACTCAACGGCAACTTCTAACTCTTTCAAGAGCTAGGCGTAGTGAAGTAAATAAACGCTCTACCTTACAAGTAGAAATTAGAGTGCTGATGGATCACATTTGGCGTGAGTTTCAAGGATACGCTGTTATGGATAACAAAAAACGGAAAACACAGAAGATCTTTAGTGATTTTTGGGGAAAGACTCCACTTTTCTTTATGGAACACTATCCTCACCCCTCTTCTATCCTAAAACTAGGAGAATTGGAAATACGTAAGCTTTCCAGACAACATAACTTAAAAATGCGAGATACCACGATCCAAAGGTTACTTTTTGCGGCTAATCACTCACTTTCTCGTTCAAAAGAAGAGTTAACACCTGAACTACTTATCTTAAAAATGAAAATTCAGAGTCTCAAAATCTTCAATGAGAACATCAAAAATCTAGAAAAAGAAATGGAAACCCTCCTTCTTAAAACGGATGGACTACTTTTATTAACAGTCCCTGGAATTGGTGTTGTATCTGCAGCTGAATTTTATAGTGAGCTAGGAGATATTTCGAAATATGATCATCCTAGTCAACTAATCAAAAAAGCTGGCACAAACCCAATTGTTAAACAATCTGGTGGAAGTGGCGGGTACTATGGAAAAATTTCAAAACAAGGAAACTCACATCTAAGACACGTTCTCTACCACATAGGCCATACACTCTCCGTCCATAATAAGGACTTAATGCCCTTTTACGAACGGCTGAAAGGAAAAGGCAAACATTATCGTAAACTGTATGTTGCGTTAGGGAACAAATTCCTTAAAATTGCATTCGCTATGTTACGTGACAAAAAGCCTTTTATATCGAACCAACCAGATTTTCAAATTAACCATGAAATAAACAAAAAGCTAAGATATCATAGTTTTAAGAATCAACAACTTGTAACTCTTGTAGCGTAAAATAACTAAATAAAGCTAACCACTACCTTTGGGGTCGAGGTAAGATCGATAATTTCCTGGAGGCTTTAGACCTCGTTGTTTAGCGTGATCCACCTCGTCCTGCAAATGCGAATCGTACGTTAATCTTAAAGACTGTACTGACCAGGGTGCACTTTCTGCAGAATGAAAACGAGGCATT
>NZ_JBHLVO010000080.1:0-1741 GCF_042433335.1 Metabacillus herbersteinensis | reverse complement strand
TATAAATGCTAGCATAAGAATGTACATAAATGATTGCTTAAGGATGTACAGATTCGGTGACATACCTTCATAATATTCTAGAGGTGAATATTATGTATTTTAATGTCGATGTAACTACCAATCTTGAGGTTAATAGTCTTACAGACTTATCAAAATTAAAAATTCTAATGGAGAATCTAAAAATGAAAATTAACAAAAGCATGTTAGCACGTGAAATGGGAGTAGATCGAAGAACCATTGATAGATACCTGAAAGGCATCACTGCTAAAGTCACTCGTACACGCTCATCTAAAATTGATGAATATTATCCAACCATCTCTTTACTTCTCTCAAAAGAATCCAAGCAGCGGTTCTATTATAAAAGGGTTTTGTGGCAATATTTAACCGATAATCACCATTTAGATTGTTCTCAATCCACCTTTCGGTCCTACATTTCAAAAAGACCTGAGTTTCAAAATTATTTCGATTCTGATGAGGGAAGTAAGCCAAACAATCCTATTATCCGTTTTGAAACACCACCAGCTGAGCAAGCACAGTTGGATTGGAAAGAGGATATCCGTTACATCACAAAAGACGGAGAAATAGTGAGTATAAATGTTTGTGTCCTCTTACTATCATTCTCAAGATTTCGAACCTATCATCTTTCAATTTCGAAATCACAAAGTGTTTTAATGTCGTTTTTAATGGAGAGCTTTGAAGCGATTGGGGGAATTCCAAAAACGATCTTGACAGACAATATGAAAACCGTAATGGATGACGCTCGAACAGAGTATAAAAAGGGGGTAGTAAATAAGCGATTTGAACAATTTTCAAAGGATTGTGGTTTTGAAGTGAAACCATGTATCGCAGGGAGGCCAAGAACAAAAGCTAAAGTTGAGGCCCCGATGAAATTGCTAGACGAGATTCATGCGTATCAAGGGAAATTCAATTATGAGGAACTCCATCATTTTGTCCAAAAACTATGTAATCGTATTAATAATAGTTATCATCAGGGCACTGGAAAAATACCTGTTTTAGCTTTAGAAAAAGAAAAAGATCACTTAGTCCCCTTACCACGGAAACAACTAAGAGATCTTTACAAAATCAATCATACGCTTGTGAAAGTCAATACTTCCAACATGATATCCTACAAGTCTAACCAGTATTCAGTTCCAGCTGGATACAAAGGGAAAACCGTAGGTTTACAAGTGTACGATGACCATTTATACGTGCATTATAACATGAATTTACTTGTCGAACATCATATAAGTCAAACAAAAATTAATTATAAGCCAGAACATTACCTAGATACATTATCTAAAGGATTGCCTCGTACTGTGAATATTGATGAGTTAGCTAAGAAGAACTTAGAGGCTATTGGGGAGGTGTATCGAAATGAAAAGCAGTTACATCAAACTAGTTCAGAATCTAGACTATTTAAAAATGAAGCAGATGATGGTTCATTTGGATGATACGATTGATTATATGGCACATAATCAATTATCTTTTGTCGATACCTTACTTAAATTAACAGGTTACGAGATTGAGATGAAAGAGAAGAATATGATTACGTCCATGGTTAAAGTCGCAGCTTTCCCACATTTAAAAGAAGTTAAGGATTTTGATTTCGACTTTCAGCCATCGATAAACAAACAGCAAATCCTTGATTTTACGTCTCTTCGCTTCTTAGAGCGAAAAGAAAACATTGTTTTCTTAGGACCAAGTGGAGTTGGTAATTATCGCAAGTTTTTGTTTATGGAAA
>NZ_JBHLVO010000008.1:0-168101 GCF_042433335.1 Metabacillus herbersteinensis | reverse complement strand
TTATTATTACGTTAATCGTGTGAATTCTGTTTAACCTGTTATCTAGTTTTGAGTGAATATACTCAAAGGAGCTTCTACTAAGTACCGTCACGTCCTGTGACAAACGTAGAAGTCAGCACATCCTGTGCAAGTCTAGTTTTGAGAGAATGTAATTTTTGGTAATTTAAAATTACACTTGAAATTTTCTCTGAAAATAGTATAATTATTTTTGTCATAATGTCTGGTGATGATGGCGAAGAGGTCACACCCGTTCCCATCCCGAACACGGAAGTTAAGCTCTTCAGCGCCGATGGTAGTTGGGGGTCTCCCCCTGTGAGAGTAGGACATTGCCGGGCAATTTTATATTATTCCGCAGTAGCTCAGTGGTAGAGCTATCGGCTGTTAACCGATCGGTCGCAGGTTCGAGTCCTGCCTGCGGAGCCATTATGGAGAGCTGTCCGAGTGGCCGAAGGAGCACGATTGGAAATCGTGTAGGCGGTTAACGCTGTCTCAAGGGTTCAAATCCCTTGCTCTCCGCCACTACTTTATTCATAGATTGATTTTATGGCCCATTGGTCAAGCGGTTAAGACACCGCCCTTTCACGGCGGTAACACGGGTTCGAATCCCGTATGGGTCACCAACTTTTATAAAGATTCAATGTATGTTAATATGAATTAAGTACTTTGGAGGATTAGCTCAGCTGGGAGAGCATCTGCCTTACAAGCAGAGGGTCGGCGGTTCGATCCCGTCATCCTCCACCATTTTAATAATATTATCGCGGGGTGGAGCAGTTCGGTAGCTCGTCGGGCTCATAACCCGAAGGTCGCAGGTTCAAATCCTGCCCCCGCAACCAATTAAAAATGAAAATTCAGGAGAAGCGAGAAGGTCGAGGAAGCAAAACGAGTGAAGACCGGAGCGTACGTTGTTTGTACGAGGATCTGAATGAGTGAAGCTGACGAAGAGATCGAAGCTTATCGTAAATTTACGGTTCCGTGGTGTAGCGGTTAACATGCCTGCTTGTCACGCAGGAGATCGCGGGTTCGATTCCCGTCGGGACCGCCATATTTTTTTATTTAGAAACTAAATTACGATTTATAAAAATGGCTCAGTAGCTCAGTCGGTAGAGCACGTTCGAGTAAGCTACAAAGCAAAGCATCAGCGCACAAATTGAGCTGCTACTTGGTTAAGCTCCCTGAAATTTGGGCGAAGGTTTCAAGTTTAAAACAAAGTATTATTCGATTTTAATAAATGGCTCAGTAGCTCAGTCGGTAGAGCAAAGGACTGAAAATCCTTGTGTCGGCGGTTCGATTCCGTCCTGAGCCACCATTTAATATTATTAAGCCGGTGTAGCTCAACTGGTAGAGCAACTGACTTGTAATCAGTAGGTTGGGGGTTCAAGTCCTCTTGCCGGCACTGTTTTATTAATATGGAGGGGTAGCGAAGTGGCTAAACGCGGCGGACTGTAAATCCGCTCCTTCGGGTTCGGCAGTTCGAATCTGCCCCCCTCCACCATCTATATATAACATAGGGGCATAGTTTAAAGGTAGAACAGAGGTCTCCAAAACCTCCAGTGTGGGTTCGATTCCTACTGCCCCTGCCAATATAAATTTCGTGGCGGTTGTGGCGAAGTGGTTAACGCACCTGATTGTGGTTCAGGCATTCGTGGGTTCGATTCCCATCAGTCGCCCCATTTTTAATTTCTAGTATTAACATCTTGATTCATTTCTGATTAAGCATGAGGGATTAAACTCAATTACTATAATGATATTAGGTTTTACTAAGATATCACGTCTACTTAGTAGTCGACGATTATTCATGAAGCATACTCAGGAAGTTTTTTCTTGAAGCTTATTCATTGGGCTATAGCCAAGCGGTAAGGCATCGCACTTTGACTGCGACATGCGTTGGTTCAAATCCAGCTAGCCCAGCCAATCTTTTTTTAGAAACAATTTTGCCTTAATAGCATAGGCTAGAGTATAATATAATTAAATGATGCGGAAGTAGTTCAGTGGTAGAACACCACCTTGCCAAGGTGGGGGTCGCGAGTTCGAACCTCGTCTTCCGCTCCATTTTCTAGTTGGCGGCATAGCCAAGTGGTAAGGCAGAGGTCTGCAAAACCTTTATCCCCGGTTCAAATCCGGGTGTCGCCTCCAATTCATTTATTGAATTGTTATCTAGAAATGCTTTTTTTATACCTCTTAGCCGGGGTGGCGGAACTGGCAGACGCACAGGACTTAAAATCCTGCGGTAGGTGACTACCGTACCGGTTCGATTCCGGTCCTCGGCACCATATGTATTAGGCCAGTGTGGCGGAATTGGCAGACGCGCACGACTCAAAATCGTGTTCCTTTGGAGTGTCGGTTCGATCCCGACCACTGGTATTAAAATGACAGGATATCCCTGTTTTTATTTTTGTTACTTGTTCGACAAATTTCGCTATTTTTTTCAAAGTATTGATTCTTAACGTAGACCTTGGTATAATACAAAACAACCAATATATGCGGGTGTAGTTTAGTGGTAAAACCTCAGCCTTCCAAGCTGATGATGAGGGTTCGATTCCCTTCACCCGCTCCATACATACTATTATCAACGCAGTGTTTCGTTTCTTAGTAAAACGGGGCATTGCGTTATTTATTTTTTTATTCGATAACTTTATATGTTGCTTCACCACCATGTATTTGAAGAAACATTTTTGTTAAGGATGCTAATAAATCCTTCGCATCTTCACTGTTCATAGAAGGTCGAAGGTATACTAGATGAAGTGCGTCCTTGGTATCGAAGTTAACGGATGTTCTCTTAGAATCAACGTATGGACTTCCGAAAGCTCCTATAGAGTCTTTTGAGAGAATCTTGTTTTCAAAATTAACTTCGCGTTCATTTACGGCCAAGTATGTATCAGATTCAGTTCCAATTGTTATTAAGATATTACCTTTGAGTAAGTTATAATCATAGATGCCTAATGGAATTTGATATTGTAGAGATAAGAAATTATTCAAGTCAACAGCTGAGTGCATACTACTAATATACTGTTGTTTTTGAACGCGGCGAAGCAATGCTTCATTGGAAGGGCGGTATCTAGCAGGATCAGCCCCAACCAGCTTAAATGAATTTCGCCATTCTTTAACACTTGGAATATCTGTAACATTTTTTTCAGCATATTCAAAAAATAAGGATTCTTGAAATAGTCTGAGGCGACCTTGTAACATTTGAGGTGAGTGAGACACTTCTATATTTTCGTATAAAATTGCACCTATTTTAAAGTTGTCAATCTTCTGTTTGAGACCTGAATCTATATTAATTTCCATAAATTTAACCCTCCAAATACTATTTTATTTATCTTACCATATATTTTAGAGGGCCTTTAAAGAAGGGGGCTTTGGGAGTGGACTATTATCAACTTAAGGAAGAGATTATTCAATATAGTAAAGAAATTGGTATTGATAAAATTGGGTTTGCAAGTGCATCTGTTTTTGATGAATTAAAACAGCGATTAACTGTACAGCAGGGACTAGGATATCAATCAGGTTTTGAAGAGTCGGATCTCGAAAAACGTTCTAATCCTGACTTGTTATTACCGAAAGCAAGGTCCATTATTTCGATTGCCTTAGCCTATCCTTCTAAAATGAAAGCTGCACCAAAAAGCACCAAAGCTGATCGTAGAGGAATATTTTGTAGAGCTTCTTGGGGACAAGATTATCATGTTGTGTTAAGAGATCGCTTGTCAAAGCTAGAATCCTATATAAAGGAAAAGGTGCCAGAAGTTAAAATTAAATCTATGGTCGATACAGGAGAGCTATCTGACCGTGCTGTTGCACAGAGAGCAGGCATAGGCTGGAGTGGTAAAAACTGTGCGATTATTACACCCGAGTTTGGTTCATATGTTTATCTGGGCGAAATCATTACGAATCTACCACTTTTACCTGACAAGCCATTGGAAGATCAATGTGGAAGCTGTAATAAATGTGTAGACGTCTGTCCAACTGGGGCTCTAGTACAAGGTGGGCAGCTTGACTCTTCTAAATGTATTGCTTTTTTGACGCAAACAAAAGGGTTTCTACCAGAACAGTATCGCGCTAAACTTGGAAACAGACTATACGGTTGTGACACTTGTCAAACTGTTTGTCCCGAAAATAAAGGGAAAGATTTTCACTTTCATGAAGAAATGGAACCCGATCCTGAGATTGCAAAGCCGAAGCTTAAACCCCTTTTAACGATGAGTAATCGAGAGTTCAAAGAGAAGTTTGGTCATGTTTCAGGCTCTTGGAGAGGAAAAAAACCGATCCAACGTAATGCAATCATTGCTCTTGCACACTTTAAAGATACAACAGCGATCCCCGATTTAATTAAACTATTGCATACAGATCCAAGACCAGTGATTAGAGGAACAGCTGGATGGGCTATCGGGAAGATTGGAGAACTAGAAGCAAGCGATGAATTACAGAAAGCTTTTGCAAACGAGTTAGATCATGATGCCAAACTAGAAATAGAAAAAGGGATAGAGCTATTAGAAAGAAGATAGTAACGCTAGGGATGATACTATAGTCATCCTTTTTTTATACTCAGAATTTATATATTTAAAGAGTAAGTGTGCGTTTTTACATCAGATTCAGCGCCTAGCCCCGACGCACAGGACGTGCTAGTGCAGTCATGGCGATTGACGTCGCGTTCCCTGCCTGCCTCGAGGTCATAAGTCAATTATAAATTGAAGGCAAAGAACACCTTCTGTTTATAATCGCCTTATGCTATGCCTAAGGCTGTTCAAGGCGCTTGCGCTTTTGTTCATATCCTCTCCATACAAACATATTGTGTACTATTAAACAATTGGTGGTGGAGGGAAATGATGAAAAAGCTGCTAACCGAATTAAATGAAGAGAAACTTCAAATGCTTATTAATAAAAAAAGGATACCGATGAGTCGAAACAACGAAGATTATCAGGCCCTTGAACGAAAGGTACACATAAATGAGGAAAGAAACATTGAGGTTGTTAAAGGAAATACTAAAATCTCAATAAAAGAAGCAAAAGAAGTCGGGAAGAAACTAACAGATGTGTTTTATACATGTCATTACAAGTGGCTAAATAAACAAAACGATATTTTTTTCATTGAAGAAAGAATTGAGAAGAGAAAAGCAAGAATCTATAAAAACAATCTTGTTGAGGATGAGGAAACAGAGAATACAAAAATGTTTAGTGATGAACAAATCTATGAGGAGAAAGAGGAAAGATCGTCTTTTTATTATGATCGACTGGCAGCTGTTCAATACGCAGAAAGATGGTGGAATAGCCATAACTCAAAGTATAAGAATTTCGGTGATAATTGCACCAACTTTATTTCACAATGTTTGCATGCAGGTAATGCTTCTATGAGGGGCTATCCGAATCGATCAAGCGGCTGGTGGATGCAGAGTAACGATTGGAGTTATAGTTGGACTGTCGCAAATTCAATGAGATTATTTCTTGGCTCTTCAAAAACCGGATTACGTGCAAAGGAAGTTTCTACTGCAGAGGAACTAATGCCAGGAGATGTAATTTGCTTAGATTTTCAAGGTGACGGCAGATACGATCACACGACGATTGTAGTGGCGAAGGATCAGAATAATATGCCACTGGTTAATGCGCAATCCTATAATAGCAGGATGCGCTATTGGTCCTACGAAGACTCGACAGCATATACACCTAATATTAAATACAAGTTTTATCACATTGTTGATGATACAACAAAGAAATAACAGTGGTATAATAGTTGCTAGTGAAAAATTACGAGGTGAGAAAAGTGGCAATACATGTTGTTTTATATCAACCACAAATTCCTTCAAATACGGGAAATATTGCACGAACTTGTGCTGCAACTAATACAACACTCCATTTAATCCGGCCTTTAGGCTTTTCTACAGATGATAAAATGTTAAAGCGTGCAGGCTTAGATTATTGGGAACATGTAAAAGTTGTATATTATGATTCAATTGATGATTTTTTTGAAAAAAACAGTGGAGCAGAGTTCTTTTACTTATCAAAATTTGGGACAAAAACCTTTACTAGTTTTGACTATAGTGAACCAGATAAGGATTATTACTTTTTATTTGGTCGTGAGACAACTGGTTTACCCAAAGACATTATTCACAACAATTCAGACAGATGCCTACGCCTACCAATGACAGAGAATGTACGTTCACTTAATTTATCAAACACAGCAGCTATTCTTATTTATGAAGCCTTGCGACAACAACAATATCCAGGCTTACAATAAAAAACGACCTCAACTTTTTAGTTGAGGTCGTTTTTTATATTATTTTTTCACACTAGGCTTGTCATCATATCCAGCAGTGAAAATGGCTGTTATAAATGCTAAAGAAACGCCTAAAATTAAAATAAACCTCATGAATAGTCCTCCTCTGCTACTTAATACTATTCTGTTAAGAATTTTTTTCTATAGTAAAGGGTTTATGTATATCATAACCCTTTTATCGCTGATTACATTATAACTCAATATAAAATAAGAGTGAATGTATATCCTCTAATTTTTAAAAATTTATCTCTTCATTTCGAGGTTTTGTCAAAAAGCTTTTACATTAAAAAAGAATGTTAGCGGACATCCATGCATAAAGTGTATTAACCATGCACAAGTATCACCAAAGATGAGGGAGGTCCTTATGGATATCTTAAAGAAAATTGAAATGTACAGAGAAGATGAACAGCGACTGAAGTGGGAGGGAACCTTCAGAGAGTATTTAGAAATTATAAAAGAAAAGCCTTGGGTTGCCCAATCAGCTCATTCACGGGTTTACAATATGATTAAAGATTCAGGAATTGAAGAAATAGAAGGAAAAAGAAAATATAAGTTCTTTGATCATCAATTATTTGGGTTAGAAGATGCGTTAGAACGATTAGTTGAAGAGTACTTCCATCCAGCTGCAAAAAGGCTTGATGTTCGCAAGCGAATTCTCCTTTTAATGGGACCTGTAAGTGGTGGTAAGTCAACGCTTGTTACAATTCTAAAACGGGGTTTAGAGAACTACACTTTATCAGAAAGAGGGGCCGTTTTTGCGATTAAAGGATGTCCTATGCATGAAGACCCATTACATTTAATTCCGATCCACCTTCGAGAGGATTTTTTCAAAGAGTACGGTATTCGTATTGAAGGAAATCTGTCACCTTTAAATTTGATGAGACTCGAGCAGGAGTATGGCGGTCGAATTGAAGATGTACTAGTGGAACGAATTTTTCTTTCTGAAGATAAGCGTGTTGGTATTGGTACATTTAGTCCCTCTGATCCAAAATCACAGGACATTGCTGATTTGACTGGTAGCATCGACTTCTCAACGATTGCAGAGTTCGGTTCTGAATCGGATCCAAGAGCGTACCGTTTTGATGGTGAGTTAAACAAAGCAAATCGTGGGATGATGGAATTTCAGGAAATGCTAAAATGCGATGAAAAGTTTTTATGGCACTTACTTTCATTAACGCAAGAAGGGAACTTCAAGGCTGGAAGATTTGCCTTGATTTCTGCAGATGAATTAATTGTTGCCCATACAAATGAAACTGAGTATCGCTCGTTTATTTCTAATAAAAAGAATGAAGCGCTTCATTCTCGTATTATTGTAATGCCTGTTCCTTACAATTTAAGAGTTACTGAGGAAGAAAGGATTTACGATAAAATGATTAATGAAAGTGATGTATCAGATGTTCATATTGCACCACATACATTAAAGGTTGCTGCAATGTTTACGATCTTAACTCGCTTAAAAGAGCCAAAACGCGGTGACATTGATCTTGTGAAAAAAATGCGTCTATATGATGGTGAAAGTGTTGAAGGGTTCAATCCAATTGATGTGAATGAATTAAGGAAGGAATACAATGATGAGGGCATGAGCGGAATTGATCCGCGTTATGTAATAAACCGAATTTCCTCAACCATCATTCGAAAAGAAATCCCATCGATTAATGCACTAGACGTTCTTAGAGCGTTAAAAGAAGGATTAAACCAACATGCATCAATTTCAAATGAAGACCGTGAGCGATATTTAAACTTCATTTCTGTAGCCAGAAAACAGTATGATGACATTGCGAAAAAAGAAGTACAGAAAGCGTTCGTTTATTCGTATGAAGAGTCTGCTAAAACGTTAATGGATAATTATTTAGATAATGTTGAAGCGTATTGCAATAAAAATAAGCTTCGTGATCTTTTAACAGGTGAAGAAATGAGTCCGGATGAAAAGCTAATGCGTTCAATTGAAGAGCAAATAGGCATCTCTGAAAATGCAAAAAAAGCTTTTCGAGAGGAAATCTTGATTCGTATTTCTGCTTATGCTCGTAAGGGAAAACGCTTCGATTATAACTCGCATGAACGCTTACGTGAAGCGATACAAAAGAAGTTGTTTGCTGACCTAAAGGATGTTGTTAAGATTACGACATCATCTAAAACCCCAGATGAACAGCATTTGAAGAAAATAAATGATGTAGTTGCACGTTTAATTGATGATCACGGATATAACTCAACATCTGCGAACGATTTGCTTCGTTATGTAGGAAGTTTATTAAATAGATAGACTTAAGTCAGAGCGTCAGACTAAACTGACGCTCTTTAGGTTTGTATGTAGATAGAAAAGGGAAATGGTAAAAAAGGGATAAGGAGATGATCTTAAGTGAAACCCGAAAAGAACCAACCAGACAATACAATGATTCGCAACATGAAGGATCTTGTTAAACACTCAAAGGTAATGGAACATATGAAGACCAATCAAGAAGTAGAGAAGAGTGGGAAAAGTCCTGACCCACAGCAACATAGCCAAGAAAAGTCTCCACGCTAAATAATGCGTAGAGGCTTTCTTTTTCAATATCTTTTGTAATATATAGTATAAATTGGGAACTTGTCTTATTTTTGTTTTAAGAGCCTAATTATCGAAATTTTTTGTCAATAAACAGAATCTATCGCATAGGATAAAGTAATCCAAAGAAATAGAAGATACAAATGTCTTAATTTTATTCATCCACGTTAGTGTATGCTTATTAGTTGTAAATTGTGAAATGTTTTTTTAAAAAAAGTTTGGAGGGGGTAGAAAATGTCTGAGGAAAATCAGCACAGCTTTGTCATTTCAAACGAAGATTGGTCCCTCCACCGCAAAGGCCATGATGATCAAGTGCGCCATCAAGAAAAGGTGCAAGAGGCGATTAGGAACAATCTTCCAGATTTAATCACAGAAGAAAGCATTATTATGTCGAATGGAAAAGATGTTGTGAAGATTCCGATTCGCTCACTAGATGAATATAAAATTCGCTATAATTATGATAAAAACAAACATGTTGGCCAAGGGGATGGAGAAAGTAGTGTAGGAGACGTTGTTGCAAGAGATGGTTCACCAGGAGAGAAAGGACCAGGCAAAGGTCAAGGTGCGGGTGATCAAGCTGGTGAGGACTATTATGAAGCCGAAGTATCCATGATGGAATTGGAAGAAGCGTTGTTCCGTGAACTGGAACTCCCAAATCTGCAGCAAAAAGAAAGAGACGAGATTGTTATTGAAGACATTGAGTTTAATGATATTAGACGAACTGGCTTAATGGGTAATATTGATAAAAAAAGAACGATGTTATCAGCGTATAAACGCAATGCAATGACAGGCGCCCCAAGTTTTCATCCGATTTATCCTGAAGATTTAAAGTTCAAAACATGGAATGAAATTGTTAAACCCGAATCTAAGGCTGTCGTCATAGCGATGATGGATACAAGTGGTTCGATGGGTATATGGGAAAAATATATGGCCAGGAGCTTTTTCTTTTGGATGACAAGATTCTTGCGAACAAAATATGAAACCGTAGAGATTGAATTTATTGCACACCATACCGAAGCAAAAATTGTTACAGAAGAAGATTTCTTTTCAAAGGGAGAAAGTGGAGGTACCATTTGCTCATCGGCATATCGAAAAGCGCTTGAAGTAATTGATGAGAAGTATCATCCCTCTAGGTTTAATATTTACCCTTTCCATTTCTCAGATGGAGATAACCTCACTTCAGACAATGCTCGCTGTGTAAAACTTGTTGGAGAGCTCATGAAGGTCTCAAATATGTTTGGTTACGGTGAAGTAAATCAGTACAATCGTCACTCAACGCTAATGTCCGCATACAAAAATATCAATGATGAAAAGTTCCGCCATTATATCCTCAAACAAAAAGTCGATGTATTCCAAGCGATGAAGAGTTTCTTTAGGCAAGAAGAGAAGCAAATGTATGCTTGAAGTTATAGTCCAGCTAATAAGCTGGGCTATATTTATGTTTAAATAAACGTTTGTTTAAGACTAAGTAAGTAAACGTTTTCGTAAATTTAAAATAAACTATTGACTAATTCATTAAACCCTAGTTATAATGAAAGCGTAAACAAAAAGTAAACGTTTACTCGAGGAGATCATATGACACCAACTATCAAAGATGTTGCAAAAAAAGCGAATGTCTCAATTGCAACCGTATCTCGAATCTTAAATAATAAACCTGGTTTTACACCTGAAACAAAGCTGAAAGTTCTCAAGGTCATTGAGGAAATTGGTTATCAGCCGAATGGTATGGCCCGAGGGTTAATCAATAAAAAAACACAAACGATTGGTGTTATTTTTCCGAACGTATCTAACATGTATTCTGCAGAGGTTTTAAGCGGGATTGAGGATGCTGCTCATGAGGATGGATCAAGTGTGATTGTTTGTAAGACTGATAGTAGTATGGAACGCACAATGAAGTATTTACGCGTTTTAGCTGAAAAAAGAGTCGATGGAATTGTGTTTGCAAGTGAAATGATTAAAGAACCATTTTATAAATTCATGCAGGATGTGAAAATTCCTGTCGTACTATTATCTTCAATTTCCTATCAATACCCAATTCCATATGTGAAAGTGGATGATCGGCATGCCGCCTATACTGCAACTATTTACTTAATAGAGCAGGGACATAAAAAGATCGCGATGATTTGTGGAGATCGTAATGATTTAATAGCAGGTATTCCAAGAGTAGAAGGTTATAAAGAGGCTCTACAGCATAGTGGAATTTCAGTTATTGAAGATTACATTATCAATGCAAATGGGTTTGCTTATCATAACGGTCAAGAGGCAATGGATGAGATTCTTGTGAAGAAATTAGATGTAACAGCGATTTTTGCGAGTAGTGATGAAATGGCACTTGGTGTGTTAACGACGGCTCACCAAAAAGGAATAAAGATTCCAGACGATTTTTCTGTAATGGGTTATGACGATTTAAAGCTTGCTCAAATGTCAATCCCGCAGCTTACAACTGTCGCTCAGCCCCTATATAATATGGGCAAGTCAGCAGCATCAATGTTATTTGAGATGATTGCAACTGGTGAGCAGGTTCAAAGTAGAATTATGCCACACAGTATTATCAAGAGGGATTCTGTTAAAGAAAGATTATAGTTTTCAATTTTTTTTAGGGTTTTACGTAAACGTTTACTAAGAGGCTTCATTCTTAAATTGAACTAGAATTTTTTTCTTCTGACAAGTAAACGCTTACTAATGTACGAAATTAAATTCAGGGGGTATTTTAAATGTTTAAAAAAGTGTCAATGGGTATTTTGAGTCTATCATTAGGTGCTTCACTTTTAGCTGGTTGTGCAGGTTCTGGTGAAGATGCGGACGGTAAGGTTACGTTAGAACTGTTCTCTAATAAAGCAGAAAGCATTGAAACATACAAAGGATTAATTAAAGAATTTGAAGAGAAAAATCCTGACATAAAAATTAAGTTAGATGCTCCACCTGAGGCAGAAACGGTTTTAAAGACGCGTTTAACGAAAAATGATTTGCCTGACTTAATGTCGATTGCAGGGAATGCAACATATGGCGAATTAGCTCGTGCTGGAGTTTTGAATGACTTCTCAGATTCAGAGTTACTTAAAACAGTCCAACCTTCATATGCAGACATGATTGGCCGATTAGTTGGCCCTGAGGAAGAAGGAACGTTTGGTCTTCCTTACGCTACAAATGCAAATACTGTGATTTACAATAAGCAGAAGTTTGAAGAGCTTGGCTTAGAAGTTCCAAAGACATGGGATGAGTTTACTGCAGTTTTGGATAAAGTGAAAGAAGCTGGAGAAATTCCGATTTACTTTACGCTTAAAGATGCTTGGACAGGAATGATTTCTTGGAATTCATTAGCTGCTAACATCGCTGGTGAAGATTTCGCAGAAAAGAAAAATGCTGGTGAAGCTACATTCGTAGACAGCTATGATGAAGTAGCTGACAAAATGCAAACTCTAGTAGAATATGGTCACAAAGATAATATGGGTGTAGCTTACGGTGATGGAAACAATAAGTTTGCTCAAGGTGAAGGGGTTATGTATATCCAGGGTAACTGGGCAATTCCTGAAATTTTAAAAGCAAATCCTGACGCAGAGCTTGGAGTATTCACTATGCCTGTTACAAATGATCCAGCACAAAACAAACTTGTATCTGGTGTAGATGTGTTGCTTACAATTAATGAGGATACTGAACATAAAGAAGAAGCTATAAAGTTTATTGAATTTATGATGAATGAAGAAACAGCAAAACGATATATCGATGAACAAAAGGCTTTTTCAGCAATTGAAGGTGTATTCCAAGAAGATCCAGTGTTTGAAGGAATTAAAGAAAACTTTGAAACAGGAACAATTACAAGCTTCCCGGATCATTACTATCCAGCAGGAATGGGCGCTGAAAATATTGTACAAGAATTCCTAAACAAAAAAGATAAAGAAGCTTTCTTAAAGAAAATGGACAATGAGTGGGAAAAAGTACAAAATCGCTAATCTATATAGAATGCGGGCATCCTAATAAGGTGCCCTATTCTTCTTAAAAGGAGAGAACCTAAAGATGAATAAGAAAAATAAAACATACTTAATCATTGCGATACCTGCTTTCATCCTTTTCTTTATTTTTCATACTTACCCTGCACTTCAAGGGATTTTTTATAGCTTTACAAATTGGAAAGGGTACGGAAATTGGGACTTGGTAGGCTTGAAAAATTATATAAATGTGTTTAAAGATGATCGTGCATTGGATGCCTATGGCTTTACATTCAAGTTTGCGATACTTTCAACAATTCTCGTGAACATTTTTAGTTTATTAGTGGCAATGGGGCTGAATTCAAAAATTAAATTTCAGAAGACACTCCGTGCAATTTACTTTTTACCTTATATTTTAAGTATTTTAATTGTCGGATTTATCTTCAATTTTATTTTCACACACTTCTTACCTGGCATTGGCGAAACCTTAGGTGTTGATGCACTGTCTAGAAATATCTTGGGTGATCCTGACCTTGCTTGGATTGGGATTGTTATTGTAGCTGTTTGGCAGGCAATCGCCTTTAATACAATCCTCTATCTAGCGGGACTAGTGACGATTTCTGAAGATTTATATGAAGCAGCAAGTATTGATGGAGCTAATCAGTGGACAAAATTCTGGAAGATTACCTTTCCATTAATTGCACCATTCTTCACAATTAACATGGTTTTAGCGATGAAGGGCTTCTTAATGGTATTTGATCAGATTGTCTCTTTAACTGGCGGAGGTCCAGGTACATCGACTGAATCAATTTCATTACTCATTTATCGTGGTGGATTTGAAGGTGGACAATTTGCTTATCAATCAGCAAATGCGGTTATTTACTTTATCGTTATCGTCGTTATTTCTATTGTGCAGCTTAGAATCCTAGAAAAAAGAGAGGTGGAAAACTAATGATTAACAAAAAAAATAATTGGTCAGTTACCACTCTTCTAATTTTAGGAACATTATTTATCTTAGTGCCAATGTATTTAACGATAACGATTGCGTTTAAAACACCTCAAGAAATGGCTGGAAATCTGCTCGCTTTGCCAAAGTCATGGTCACTTGATAACTTTACACAAGCAATTGAAATGACAAATTTCTTTAACGCCTTAGGAAATAGTGCGTTTGTTACAGTCTTCGTTGTCATCTTTACGGTTCTTACGAGTTCATTAGTTTCGTATGCAATCGCTCGGAATATGCACAAAAGGTTCTATAAATTTTTATTTTATTACTTCGTTAGTGCAATGTTTATTCCGTTTCCAATTATCATGCTCCCAATTGTAAAACAAACAAGTGCATGGGGAATGGACAACCTCGTAGGTTTAATTATTCTTTATATTGTATTTAACTTGTCATTTAACGTTTTCATTTATGTAGGTTATATACGCTCAATACCAAAAGAGCTTGAAGAAGCAGCGGTGATGGATGGGGCAAGTACATGGGGTGTTTTTTGGAAAGTAATTTTCCCTTTGCTCGCGCCAATGAATGCAACTGTTGCAATCATCACATGTTTAGGTGCTTGGAATGATTTCATGCTTCCTCTTGTTCTATTAAGTGACAGAGATATGGCTACACTACCTTTGGTACAATATATCTTCCAATCTCAGTTCAGTACGGATTATAATTTAGCCTTTGCTTCTTATTTAATGGCTCTAGCTCCAATGATCATTGTTTACATTTTTGCACAGAAATGGGTTATTAGCGGGGTTATGAAAGGTTCAATTAAGTAATAAAACTTCTATAGGAGTGAGTCAGCATGAATAAGACCTGGTGGAAAGAAAGTGTTATTTATCAAATATATCCTAGGAGCTTTAATGACAGTAATGGTGATGGAATTGGTGATTTAAAAGGAATTACCGAAAAGTTAGATTACCTAAAGGAATTAGGGATCGACGTCATTTGGCTTTCTCCAGTTTATCAATCACCTAACGATGACAATGGCTACGATATCAGCGATTATCAAAATATCATGGATGAGTTCGGAACCATGAAGGATTGGGAAGAGCTTTTAGCGGAAGTTCATGCACGTGGCATGAAGTTGATTATGGATTTAGTCGTTAATCATTCTTCAGATGAACATGCGTGGTTTGCTGAATCAAGAAAATCCAAGGACAATCCATATCGTGATTATTACGTTTGGAGACCTGGGAAAGATGGTGTTGAACCAAATAACTGGGAGTCAGCTTTTAGTGGCTCGGTGTGGGAATATGATCAAGCAACTGAAGAGTACTTTTTGCACATCTTTAGCAAAAAGCAACCAGATTTGAATTGGGAAAGCCCAGAACTTCGTAATGAAGTTTATAAAATGATGACATGGTGGCTTGATAAAGGAATAGACGGTTTCCGAATGGATGTTATTAACTTTATTTCCAAGGTTCCTGGGTTACCAGATGCTCCTAACCAAGAAGGTAAGCAGTATGTTTCAGGTGGAGAGTATTTTATGAATGGACCTCGTATTCATGAATTTCTCTATGAAATGAATCAAGAAGTGCTATCTAAATATGACATCATTACTGTAGGTGAAATGCCCGGTGCAACTGTAGATGATGCAAAACTGTATACAGGTGATGATCGGGAAGAATTGAATATGGTGTTTACTTTTGAGCATATGGACCTTGATTCTGGACTAAATGGAAAGTGGGATTTAAAACCGCTTGATTTACTCGATCTAAAGGAAAATATCACAAAATGGCAGGTTGGTCTTAACGGAGTTGGCTGGAATAGCTTGTACCTTAACAATCATGATCAGCCACGAATGGTATCACGATTTGGTAATGACAAGGAATACAGGGTAGAATCAGCTAAAATGCTTGCGACATTCCTGCATATGCTTCAAGGAACCCCTTATGTTTATCAAGGTGAAGAAATCGGGATGACGAATGTTAAATTCGATTCAATTGATGATTATCAGGATATTGAGATTCGAAATATGTACAGAGATAAGGTCATCCAAGGTAACGAAGATCATGACAAGGTAATGGAATCAATTTACGTGAAGGGTCGCGATAATGCGAGAACGCCATTTCAATGGGACGAAAGCGAAAATGCGGGCTTCACATCTGGCAAGCCATGGTTGAAAATAAACCATAATTACAAAGATATCAATGCAAAGCTAGCTGTTGCTGATTCAGATTCAATTTATCACTACTACCGTCGACTTATTGAACTTCGAAAAAAGAATTCAATCATTGTATATGGTGAATATGAATTAATTATGGCAGAGCATCAACAGATTTTCGCTTTTACGCGAACCTATGAAAATGAAAAACTTCTTGTTATTACAAACTTTAGCGGTGAAGAAGTTATGTGTGACCTACCAAATGACATAGTAGTATCAGAAGACAAGCTTATGATAAGTAATTATAAAGAAGCTACTAACTCAACAGGTGCTTCATTTACTTTACGTCCATACGAAGCGAGAGTTTATAAATTCAACAGTCTATAATTGTGAAAACACAGGTCATCAAGTTGTGACCTGTGTTTTTTAAAAGGACAAAAACTATAAAATTAAGAGGTGATACAATGAATAAAATGTGGTGGAAAGAAGCGGTTGTTTATCAAATTTATTGGCGTAGTTTTTATGATACAAATGGCGACGGTTATGGTGATCTTCAAGGTGTTATCGAAAAACTAGATTATATCAAAGAGCTCGGTATTGATGTTATTTGGTTAAATCCTTTTTATGAATCACCTGATCGTGATAATGGCTATGATATCTCCAACTACTATGAAATGATGGAGAAAGCGGGAGATATGGAAACCTTTGAAACACTTGTGAAAGAGATTCATGCTCGTGGTTTAAAAGTTATCATGGATCTAGTCGTTAATCATACATCAGATCAACATCCATGGTTTTTGGAATCGAAATCTTCAAAAGATAATCCAAAGAGAGATTGGTATATCTGGGAGGATAGCAAAGAGGGAGGAGCACCAAGTAACTGGCGGTCCTATTTTACTCCATCCACATGGAAATATGATGAAGGTACGTCTCAATATTATTTTCATTCATTTGCAGTAGAGCAGCCAGATCTGAATTGGAAAAACGCTGATCTACGTGAGGAAATCTATTCGATGATGCGATTTTGGCTTGATAAGGGCATTGATGGATTTCGAATGGATGTTATCAACCTGTTGGCTAAACAAGAAGGTTTCCCAGATGCTAAAAACCCAACAAATATTGATTATCTCGCCAACAACCCTGGTATTCATGAATACTTACAGGAAATGAATCGCGAAGTTCTCCAGCATTATGATGCTATGACGGTGGGAGAAATTCCATTCGTAACTCCTGAGGACGGTTTGCTATATGTCGGTGAAGATCGTAATGAACTAAACACTTTGTTCCATTTTCAAGTAGCAGATGAAATGCCTACTTGGGATATGTTGCGTTATAAAGAAATTCAGCGTCTTTGGTACGAAGGGTTGAAAAATAAAGGATGGAACTCTCAATTTTTAAATAATCATGATCATACACGACAGGTTACACGCTACGGAAATGACGGAGAGTACAGGGTGGAATCAGCGAAGTTGTTAGCAACAATGATTCATACCTTACCAGGAACAGCATATATTTTCCAAGGTGAAGAAATTGGAATGACAGGTGTGCGTTTGCCTTCAATTGAAGATTACGATGACATTGCAATGAAAAACAAATACAAAGAAGAAATAGCTAAGGGAAGAGATCCACAGGAAGTATTCGAGAGTCTTCTACTCCTAAGTCGTGATAATTCAAGAACACCAATGCAGTGGAACAGTCAGGAGCAAGGCGGATTTACAAAAGGATCACCTTGGATAAAAGTGAACCCTAACTATAAAGAAATAAATGTTGAGCAGGCGCTAAGCGATAAAGATTCAGTTTTTTATTACTACAAAAAACTGATTTCTCTTCGTAGGACCCATGAGGTTATGGTTTATGGTGATTATCAGGATTTATCTGAAAAAGACGAGAATCTCTATATTTATAAACGTTCATATAACGGAGTCAAATGGCTCGTTCTATTAAATCACTCAGATATAGAACAAGTAGCTTCACTGCCTGATGATTTCCAAAGTGATCGAAAGCAGTTAATCATAGGTAATTATTCAAATAAAAGATCCATTAGTTCTGAAGTGTCCATTACATTACAACCATATGAAGCAAGAATTTATGAAGTGAAAGAGAGTAGCTGAGGATTGAATAGCTCTCTCTTTTTTCATTATTATTAAACAAGAGTTTTACGATCAAAACCACTGAAATCCATGGATTTTTACTTAAACAAACGTTTGTTTAATGAATAACTTTGTTGGTATCACTTCATACTAAGTAATAAAGAGACAATTCGGAGGAAGGTATGAACACCCTAATCATCTATGCACATCCCTCAAAAGAAAGTTTTAACTCAAGTATAAAAGACCAAGTTATTAAAGAGCTTCAACGGAAAAAAAATGAGATTAAGATACGTGATTTATATCAATTAAACTTTAATCCAATATTAACTGAAGACGACTTCACGAGTTTTGCTCAGAATAAGGTTCCGAAGGATGTACAGGCAGAACAAAGTGCCATTTCATGGGCAAATCATCTAGTATTCATTTATCCAACATGGTGGATCGGAATGCCGGCGATTTTAAAAGGATATTTTGATCGAGTGTTTACAAATGGTTTTGCATTTCGACACTCAAAGGATGGTCCACAAGGATTATTAAATGGAAAAAAAGTGATCATTATTCAGACAACAGGTCAGCCCGAGCAATATCTAAAGCCTAATCAACTAATTTCTGCAATGGAAACGTCAGTCGATGTAGGGATTTTAGATTATTGCGGTCTAGAAATTCTCACACACAAGTTTCTTTATTCTGTTCCATATGTAGATAAAGAAACAAGAGAGAAGATGTTAAAGGAAGTTACAGATTTGACTGAACTACTCTAGGGCTCAAGTGCTCTAGAGGTTTTTTAAAAATAAAGTGAAGGATTTTTGAACAAGGAAAGCTATTTAGACGAATCGATACTCCGAGAAATTGCAGCCAAAATACGATAAATCGACAGCACAGGCGATTTTAAAATAGAATTAATAAAACGAGGTAGTCACAATACCGAAATCTGTCAAAGAACATCGAATCATCGAAAATGCATAGATTTATTGATTTCGAGTTAACGCAAGAAGAGATGACACAAATTCATTCATTAAACCGTGACGAAAGAATTGTAACCGATTCTGATAATTTTAATTTCTGATACAATTTACCAAAGAAGGAGCTAGGTATTTGGCTTCTTCTTTTTTATTTGGTAAATCTATAAAATATTGGGTGAACAGACAAATTGTGAGATTAATTGTTTTATATCGCCAAAATTCTTACTTTTGTTACATACTTTTACGCAATTTTACATTAATTTAATAACTGCTAAACATTCTTACGTTACCTTTAGTATTGTGTGACAAAAAGATAACAATTTTAGGAGGAGAATCATGAGGCAAGTAGCTATTAAGAAGTTTTTTGTTTTGGTTCTTATTTTTTCGTTAATTGTTCCATCGCTTTTAACTAGTTTTGCTCCACAGGCTAGTGCAGCAGGTGAATCTATTGCTGATGCAATTGCAAATAACAGTGGTAGTGGAACTGTTGAAGGGTATATTGTAGGAACTACAACTAATGGTCCTAACTATAAAACAGAAGGACCTTTTACCGTAGCTACTAATATAGCTATTGCAGACTCCGCTACAGAAAGAGATTCAGTTAAAATTCTACCTGTACAGCTTCCAACTGGAAGTATTAGAAGTGTACTAAACTTAGTTGATAATCCTCATCTATTAGGTGCGAAAGTTAAATTGACCGGATCTTTGGAAGTTTATTTTGGTGTTCCAGGATTAAAAAATTTAACTGATTTTGAAATCCTAGAGTCTCAAGACCCTATTGAAGAACCTCCTACAAACACTGAGCCCGGCACAATCGCTGAAGCTCGTTCAAAAAACGGCCAAACAGTAACGGTTGAAGGAATCGTTACAGCAGATAACTCAGCTATTGGCGGTGGAAAGCTTTCAACTTATATCCAAGACGAAACTGCAGGAATTAACGTTTTTGCATTTGATGGCTCTACTTTTCCTGATTTAAAAGAAGGACAATCTATCAAAATTACAGGTAATATTACTTCATATAAAGGGTTAACTGAGATTGTACCAAGTGCAAATGGTATTGAAGTAATTTCAGAAGGAAATGATCTTCCACAACCAAAAGAAATCACTTTGAAAGACTTAGCTGCTTCTGAAACAGCAGAACCATTAGAAGGACAACTTGTTAAGGTAGCTGGATTCGTAAGCAGCGTTCCTAGCAGTCCAGCAGGTGGCGGTTACAATGTAAGTATTATAGATCAAGATTTTAATAGTACAACAGTTCGTGTGATGACAGAAACGAATGCAATAGATGCAATTGAAGAAGGAAAATGGTATGACTTCACTTCAATCGTAAGTCAATATGATTCTTATCAAGTATTACCACGTAAGGCAACTGACATCGTTGCATTAGATCCACAACCAGAAGCTCCACAATCAGCTGGTGAATATACTTCTACAGTAAAAAGCGTAGTTGATGGGGATACAATTCATTTAGAAACTCCTGTATTAGGTACTACAAAAGTACGTTATGTGAATATGGATACACCTGAAACGTATCACACTCCTGTCACACCAGAAGACGAAAGTCAAAAGTTCCATGGTGAACAAGCAAAAGCATACTTAAATGAATTATTACAACCTGGAGACGAAGTAATTGTAAAGGTTGGCGAAGAAGCAACTGATACGTATGGACGCCTTTTAGCTCAAATTATCCGTAAAGAAGATAATGTAAACACTAATCTTGAAATGGTTAAACAAGGATATGCTTCGACTTATTTCATCTGGCCGGTTGGTGATATGGATGAATATGCACAGTACCAAGCTGCTGTAAAAGAAGCAAAAGGTAATCAACTTGGAATCTGGAATCCAGAAAATCCACTTGCTGAGCTTCCCTTTGAATTCCGAGCAAGAGAAGAAGGAAAAGGTTTATTAAGATACGTTGGTAACTCAGAAACAATGAAATATGTTTCTCCTGAAAACTTTGAAGAAGTACCAGTTGAAGCACGTGTTTTCTTTGCAAGTACAGAAGAAGCTGAAGCAAATGGATACACAGCTGTTAGTGAAAACCCAACTGAAAATTTATTACTTCAATTATTAAGCATAAACGATTTACACGGAAAAATAGATCAAAGTTATACATTAGATATTAATGGTGACAAAGTAAACGATGGCACTTACGGCCGAATGGACTATGTTGCTGCTTATCTAAATGATCGCAAGCAAGATAACCCTAATACTTTATTAGTTCACGCTGGAGACATCATTGGTGGAAGCTCACCAGTTTCTGCTCTATTACAAGATGAGCCGACCGTTGAAATCATGGAAGCAATTGGTTTTGATGTAGGTGTTGTCGGTAACCATGAATTTGACGAAGGTTTAAGTGAATTACAACGCATTATTAAAGGTGGAGACCACCCGAAAGGCACAGAAAACTATGATGGTCAAAACTTCCCATTATTATGTGCAAACTGTGAATACAAAGCAACTGGTGAAGATGTTTTAGAACCATACTTTATCAAAGAGGTTGACGGAGTAAAAGTTGGATTTGTTGGAGCAATCACACCAACAACAGCTGGTAAAGTGATTCCTGATGGCATTAAAGATATTAATTTCACAGATCCAACTGCGGGTGTTAACGAAGCAGTGGCTGAATTAAAGGAACAAGGCGTAAAATCTATCGTTGTATTAGGTCACTTAACAGCATCTCAAAATGGAGATTCAGTTACTGGTGAAGCAGCAACATTAGCAAACGGTGTAGATGATGAAGTTGATGTAATATTTGCTGGTGATAATCACCAAGTTGTAAATGGTACAGTTGATAATAAATTAATAGTTCAAGCTTGGGAATACGGGAAAGCATTAGCAGATATTGACTTAGAAATTGATCGTACAACAGGAGATATCGTTAAGAAAACAGCTGAGATCGTATATGTTGATCAAAGTAAAATCGATGCAGACCCTGTTGTTGCAGAAATTCTTTCTAAATATGAAAACCGAGTAGCGTCGATTATTAACGAAGTGGTTGGTCAAGCTGCAACTGCTATTGAAGGTGGCTACGGAGTTAAAGGCCCATTCGGTGATAACGCTCTTGGTAACTTAATTGCAGATGGAATGGCTGCAGAAATGAACAGTGATTTTGCATTAATGAACGGTGGTGGAATCCGTGATAACCTGAACGCGGGTGATATTACGTGGGGCGAGATTTTCAACATTCAACCGTTCGGAAATGTTTTAACAAAGCTTGAAATTAAAGGCGCTGACCTGTTCACGATCATGAAAGCACAGCTTTCTACTCAATATGGTCCAGACTATAGCATTAGTGGTTTTACGTATAAATATGATCCAGCTACTCTTGAAGTAAAAGACATTACATTAAAAGATGGATCAAAAATTGATCTAGAAAAAACCTATACAGTAACAGTAAATAACTTTATGGCAGCTGCAACAAGTGGCAAGTATGGTCCAATCGGATTACTTGGTAAAAATCCTGTAGTAGGTCCTGAAGATCTTGAAGCAACTGTAAATTATGTAAGAAGCTTTAACGAACCAATTTCTTATGAAGTTGAAGGTCGTATTTCAGATGACTTTGTAGCACCATCTATAAACATTACACTTTCGACACCTGACTTAGAAGATGGAACATATTCAAAAGAAGCTCTAGTAACTTTAGAAGCAACAGACGAAAGTGCTGGTGTTGCAACAGTTGAATATAAGTTAAACGATGGCGAATGGATAGCATATTCACAACCATTCACAATCAGTGAAGCTGGTGAAACGATCATTTCTTATCGCGCGAAAGATAAGGTTGGAAATGTAGAAGAAACAAAAACAGCAACAGTAATGATTAAAGTTTCAGAGCAACCAGAAGAACCAACTCAACCAGAAAACTTGGAAGATTTAAAAGAAGCTGTTAAAAGTGCAGATGTGAATAGAGGAGTAAAAACATCAATCCTTGTTCACATTGTAAGAGCAGAATTGAATTTTGAACTGAGCAAACAGGTTCGTTTCCTATCTCACTTCTTTGAACAAAGAGGATACGAGATTCTTGAGGATCTTAACAAAAAAGTGAAAAAATATCCTAAGAACGTCATGTCAAAAGAAGATAAAAAAACAATTACTGAAGGCATTCAATATGTAATTGATAACGAGACTGAAACAAATTAAATTCCAAGTATGAGAGCCTCTACATTTAGTAGAGGCCTATTTTACGAAGAAACAAGAGTGCATGGTATAATTTAACTATTAAAATAAAGTGTGGGGGATTATGTGAAAAAGCTATCATATGTGTTCATTTTATTTGGTGTGTGTTTTATAGGTTATGCTGCATGGCAGATGGTTAATAGTAATCTTCAAACATCTCAATCTCTAGAGAGCGCAAAGGCACTAGTTAATGACTCCCCTGATCAAATGCAATATTTAGACTCAGGAACGTATAAACCCCCAGTCGGCGAAGCAGTAGGGATTCTAGCCATTCCAAAACTTAATGCAGAACTCCCTATCGTCGAAGGAACAGACCCTGATGATCTTGAAAAAGGAGTCGGTCATTACAAAGGTAGCTATTACCCAAATGAAAATGGACAAATTGTCTTATCGGGTCATCGAGATACTGTATTTCGTAGAGCGGGAGAGTTAGAGATTGGTGATTCTCTTCAAATACTTCTTCCATATGGAAAATATGAGTACGAAATAACGCATACGAAGATCGTAGAAGCAGATGATACATCCATTATTACCCTTCAACAAGAAACAGAAGAATTGTTACTTACAACATGCTATCCATTTAGTTATGTAGGTAACGCACCACAACGATATATTATCTATGCGAAAAAGAAAGTGGAAAGTGAGTAAGCTTCGTTTTAAAAAAGAGACTGATCAAAAATGAATGATCAGTCTCTTTTTCATCACTCGGTTCAAAAAATACTTCTTATGAATCCATATTAAAAAACTATTCCCCCATCAACCGTACCATATCACTTGGAACAGGAGCTGAAATTTCAAGTGATTCTCTAGTAATGGGGTGTATTAAGGAGATTTTTGCTGCATGAAGGGCTTGACGATCAATCAAATTTTTACTACCACCGTACAATGTATCGCCTATAATTGGATGTCCAATGTGACTAAGGTGGACGCGAATCTGATGAGTTCTACCTGATTCTAGCTGCAATGAAAGTATTGAGATATCTTCTTTAGGAAGATAGTCTATTACAACATAGTTTGTGATGGCGGGCTGTCCATTTGGTGAAACTCTGCGACGTGTAGGGTGGTGTCGGTCGCGACCAATTGATAACTCAATCCGCTCTTTTTTACGTTTTACTTTACCGCCCACAGCTGCTAAATATGTTCTTTTCACAGTTCGATCATGCAATTCTTTGTCTAATATTGCGTGAGCTAATGGATTTTTAGCAAAGATAATCGCTCCAGAAGTATCACGATCAAGGCGGTGGATGTGACTTACTTTTATTGATAGTCCATTCATCTGAAAATGAGAGGCTAGGGCGTTTGCTAGAGTACCTATCTGACCTTGCTCATTCGGATGTGTATCAATACCAGCTTGTTTATTTAAGATAACGAGATGATCGTCCTCGAACAATACATCAATCGTTTGGTATTCTGGCGTTACCACGTACTCCTCGTCTTGAAAAATGCGTAGAAGTAAACGGTCATCTTTGCTTAAAAGATGATTTACATCTGCATGCTTATCATTTTTCCTTATCGCATTGTTCTCTTTTAGTTTTTGAATTAATGGTTTAGAAGCACCAATTTTTTCAGAAAGTACGTAATGGATCGTTTGATTCTCCCAATCCTTTACAACATTCCATTCGAACCATTCACCTTTTTTTCTCATCTATTTCACCTGTTTTATGACATTAATACACAAAGACTTTTCTGGACAATTCGGCTCATGCGTCTTTGTTTACGTAAACTAAGAGTATACCTAACCTTAGTTGGATGTACAATCTAGAAACGGAAACACTTACCTCTCCAATGTGGATAAATGTTGTGGTATGCTAGAAAAGTATTAGAAGGAAGCACGTTAAAAGGGTGATTTTTTTGAAAGTTGTAGTCGCTTCGACAGAAGAACAAGAGAGTCATATCGAAGAACTTGTTGCTCAAATGTATACAGGTATTTTTCCGATGTATTTCTCAGATGAAGAAATAGAAGAATTACATGAACAAGCTGTATTAAGACCTCGAACTGAGGATTCAGCTTATAATGGAACATTAAAAGAGGCATTTCAAATTATCTCTAGCTTACAAGCACTTATCGCGTTGTTAGAGAACTTAAATGACAGTGATCGTAAAATATACCGAAGTATGTTTGAACGAAACACACGCATTTTAAATGAGTATGGTTATTTTTTTCCATTTTCTTTTGATCAGTTTATTGCAGCAACTTATCGAGAAGGTATGTTTAGTCAATATGTAAAGCCTGCAAATCAATTTTTGATTTAGCAGGGGGCACCACATTATGTTAATGTGGTGTTTTTTTGTTGTTAAGGAAATTATAAAATTTTTGAACTGTGGATAACGTTTCTGCATCCAGCTCCAGCGCCTAGCCCCGACGCACAGGACGTGCTAGTGCAGTCAATGCGACAGGATGTCGCGTTTTTGACTGCCTCGAGGTCATAAGTCAATTCTAAATTGAAGGCAAAGAACGCCTTCTATTAAAAATCGTCTTATGCTATGTCTGAGGCTGAAACAGGCGCCCTGCGCTTTTTATGCAAAAACAAATCTAAGATATTTTTTAATTGCTTTGTTGCAATAATTTAATTTTGCTTGTTTTCGTGTATAAGTAGCTCTGTATTCAATATTGAAATAACTGGAAGCCTTTACAACTTGTTAGATTATCTGACGCATTTTCTGATATGTCAGAAAAATTTTCTTGAAATCATTTGATTTGATGTTAGAATAGTTAACATCAAGTATGGTGAATTAAAGCAACAAGTTACCGTTATTCTCAGGTGAAATCCGAGATAGGGATAAATCCAAAAGCAAGTTAGCGGGTAACCTAAATTACATGAATTCTTAAAAAGAAAGGATGACAGCCGATGGGAAATGGAAAAGTATATTTAGTTGGGGCTGGTCCTGGTGATGAGGAGTTAATCACAGTAAAGGGGTTGGCAGCGATAAAAGAAGCTGAAGTCATTTTATATGATCGACTTGTAAACCCGAGACTGTTAGAGTTTGCGTCATCTGAATGTGAACTCGTTTATTGTGGAAAGCTGCCTCATCGTCACTTTTTAAAACAGGAATTGATTAATGATCTTTTAATTGAAAAAGCATTGAAGGGGAAAAATGTTGTTCGATTAAAAGGTGGTGATCCAGGTGTTTTTGGAAGAGTTGGAGAAGAAGCATTAGCACTAGCAGATCACAATATTGAGTTTGAAATGATTCCGGGAATTACATCGGGTTTAGCGGCACCTTTATATGCCGGAATTCCAGTCACGCATCGAGATTATGGAGGTTCTTTTTCAATTGTAACAGCCCATGACAAATCTATAGATGGCAGGCCTTCGATTGATTGGGAAGGGCTAATAAGAGGGAATGAGACGATCGCCTTTTATATGGGTATTGCCAATTTGGAACATATTTGTGAAAACCTCATGAAGAATGGAAAGTCACCTGAAACACCAATTATTTTAATTCAATGGGGTACTTGGGGTAGACAAAAAACGTTGGAAGGAACGCTTGCAACAATTGTAGGTCTAGCTGAAATGCAAAGATTTCGCAATCCAGCAATTACGCTAGTTGGAGAAATCATAAAAATACGAGAAAAAATTAGCTGGTTTGAAAAGAAACCACTTTTCGGACGACAAGTCTTACTAATCCGAACGGGAACAGATGAAAGTGACCTAGCAAAAGAGTTAAGAGGGCAGGGTGCGGACGTTGTTGAATTTCCTAAATGGAGGAAAAGGTCAGTAGAAATTGATCAACTAATTCTTAAACAAATAGACACTTACGATAGAATTTTATTTACATCATCAGAAAGTGTTGAAGAATTCTTTGAGATTCTGTATAAAAATAAAATTGATATCCGAAAAATTAAGGGTGAACTATATGGAAAGTCAACTAAATCGAAAAAGGCAATAGAGAGATACGGTGTTTTTTCAAAAGTAGAAAGCGATATGGGGGATGAAGGAAAACTTCTAATCATTGGCGATCGCAACGACATGAGACCAATCGATAATCAAAAAGCTGACTTCCTCATAACAAGTATAAAAGAGACAGACGAAAATTTTATTTCAATTAGTAAACGAACATTTGAAGAAGCAACTTTTGATACGATTATTCTTCCGAGCAGCTTTTCAGTGAATACATTTCTGGGGAATCTCGAAAAAATCGAAATAGATCAAGAAGAGTTCTTAAAGAGTGTCAGGATAATTTGTATGGGTAAGAATACGTGGAAAACAGCTGAGAGTTTTGGACTTCTGCCGAATGATATGCCAGACTTTCCTTCAAATAAAGAGTTAATTAAATGTTTGATTAACAAAGAAACTTACAGTTATATATAAGAAAAAAGAGGCGAAAAGCTCACCTCTTTTTTCTTATACATTTTTATTCACTCTTCCACTCAGTTAAAAGGTTCTTAAACGTAGCTTCTTCTTGGTAACCTTCTACACGTTCTACTTCTTGTCCATCTTTAAAGTGAATAAGAGTAGGTGTTGATTGAATCCTGTAAGTATTCCAACCATCTTCGAATTCCAATAAATTAAATTGGTTAATATCTACCCCGGCCTCATCTGCTACAGGCATTAAAACTGGAGTTGTTTGTTTGCAATACTCACAAGTTGGACTGTAAAAATATACGGTGAAGTCCTCTTTGTCTTCCCCTTTTTTCTCTAGATCTTCAGGAAGTATTAAATTCTGATAGTTCGGATCATCAAGTTGATCGATTGTTGCTGGCTTTAAGTCATCTTTGCCGTAAGGATTACCTTCCGCTTGTTCTTTTTGCTGATAGGTTGTTACGAATGCTAGTCCACCGAATAATACGACGATAATTGCTCCGAATATGAGAAGTTTTTTCATATTAACGACCCTCTTTCCCTTTTTTAAAAATCAATAGGCTCATGATAAAAATAATTGTAAAACCTGTTAATGCTAAAAGTGGTATTGTGATGAATCCGAGATAATTAATATATTCTCCAGTACACGGTACAGCTCCACAAGAAATTGAATTTTCACTTAAAAATGGAACCTTTTGAATGGCATAATGATAGATCGAAATACTACCGCCAATTGCGGATAAAATAAGAGAATATAGTGCGATTGAATAATCCTTTTTAATAATTGCAATCCCTAAAAGTATAACTAAAGGATACATAAAAATACGTTGATACCAGCAAAGCTGACAAGGAATATATTTCATAATTTCTGAAAAATACAAACTACCTAACGTGCTAATGAGAGAAGCAGCCCAGGCTATAAACAAATAATTTTCAAGCTTTTTTTTAGTCGAATCCTTCATTGTATCACCTCGCACTCCAAAGATAGGTTCACTTAAAATTATAGTATTGGTTTTGTGTATTGTAAATTAAATCGGCCATATAACCGTTTGCAATTGTGTACATTCGGTAAACTCTCTTTTAATACGAGAAAGATTTAACAGTTATACCTTAGAGGTTAGTGTCCATACTAATCTTGAAAGGAGATGATTTGTGATGAATTCCATTCAAGACTATATGACCAAAAATATTGCTACGATCTCGTCAAATCAAACGATTCAAGAGGCAGCTTCGTTAATGAATCAGTATGATGTAGGGTCAATTCCTGTCGTTGACAATGGACAGTTAAAAGGTATTTTAACAGACCGAGACATCACACTTCGCTCAACTGCTGAAGGTCTTGCAAGTGACACAACAGTTTCTCAAGTTATGTCAACGAATTTAATTTCAGGTACTTCATCAATGAGTTCCGCTGAGGCTGCAGAGCTTATGTCAGCTAACCAAATTCGACGCCTACCGATAGTTGAGAACAACCAACTTGTTGGAATGGTTGCTCTTGGAGATTTAGCAACCAATCAAATGTCGGATGAAGCAGCAGGACATGCTTTAACAAATATCTCTTCTTCTTCAAAATTGCAATAACTTAGGAAAGCAGCCGAGAGGCTGCTTTTTAAGTTATGCAAACATCTTATGTGCTAGTCATCCCGCACCTAATATATAATAGAAAGAGAAATATCCTGAAAGGAAGATGCTACTTGATAAAAGCAATTATCTTTGATTTTGATGGTTTAATTTTAGATACAGAAACACATGAATATGAAGTTCTTCAAGAAATTTTCGGTGAGCATCAGTGTGATTTGCCTTTAAGTGTTTGGGGCAAGGTGATTGGTACTCATTCAGATTTTAATCCTTTTACATACTTAGAAGAGCAATCGAAGAAAACGGTTAATTACGAAGAATTAAGTGTAATTCAGAAAGAGCGTTTTCAGAAGCGAATTCTCGGGGAACAAGCAAGACCAGGTGTTACAGACTATTTGGAAGCAGCGAAAGAGCTTGGTTTAAAAGTAGGGTTGGCATCCAGCTCACATTTTGATTGGGTGTCTTCACATTTGAAAAACTTAAATCTTCTTGAGCACTTCGAATGTATTAAAACAGCGGATGATGTTGAAAGTGTAAAGCCTGATCCTGCATTGTATCTAGAGGCTGCAAAGGCATTGGGTGTTAAACCTGAAGAATGTCTAGCTTTTGAAGATTCCGCAAATGGTGCCTTAGCTGCAAAGCGAGCGGGAATGTATTGTGTGATCGTTCCGAATAAGGTGACGAAGGATTTGGTTTTTGGTGATATTGATCACAGACTTGAATCTATGGCTGAGGTTGAGCTAAAGCAGTTAGTTGACTTGCTTAAGAATAAATAGGCTTGTTTAAAATAGGTGATAATAGGGGAAATACCAAAGATGTACCTATTTAGATAAGTATATAGCCATAGACGCTTGAATCAACCAAAGGAGATTTTTTATGTCAGAAAAATTAGATTTAAGTAAATTCGAGAAAAAAATGTTTATACGTAATATTGAACATAGTGACATAGATGAAATTATTGAACTTCAATCGAGCTGTTTTCCTGGAATGACTCCATGGAAACGAAAGCATTTGGAAAGTCACCTAGACCATTTTCATGAAGGACAATTTTGTGCTGAGTTAGAAGGGAAAATCATTGGATCATGTTCTAGCTTGTTAGTCAATTTTGATGAATATGATGATCGTCACACATGGGATGACATTACAGATAACGGGTTTATTACAAATCATAACCCTGATGGATATAATATGTACGGAATTGAAGTGATGGTACATCCTGAATACCGACGAATGAAAATAGGACACAGATTATATGAAGCGAGAAAGGATCTAGCTCGGAGACTTAATCTAAAAAGTATTATTATTGGTGGACGAATTCCTTTCTATCACAAGTATGCAAATGAATTGCTGCCGCGTGAATATGTACAGCAAGTAACACTTCATAGTATCTATGATCCAGTTCTATCATTCCAACTTTTAAATGGATTTACGCTGATGCGTATTAATCCTAACTACTTACAAGATGATCTTGCATCCAATAAATATGCTACATTAATGGAATGGAACAATGTCGATTATCAACCTAACACAAAACGCTATTATAAAACGGCTTTCCCTGTGCGAATTTGTGTTGTTCAATACATGATGAAGCAGATTGACTCTTTTGATGAGTTTGCCACACAGGTTGAGTATTACACAGACGTAGCGTCAGATGCTAAGGCTGACTTTGCTGTTTTCCCAGAAATTTTCACGACGCAGTTAATGTCATTTTTAGATGAAAAAGTGCCAAGTAAAGCGATTCAACGTTTAACTGAGTATACGGAAGACTATATTGAGCTTTTTACTGAGCTAGCCGTTAAATACAACGTCAATATTATTGGAGGATCTCACTTTGTCGAAGAAGGTGGTCGAACTTATAATATTGCGTACCTATTTAGACGTGACGGAACCATTGAAAAACAATATAAACTTCATATCACGCCTAATGAACGAAAATGGTGGGGGATAAGTAGAGGTGATACTGTCAAAGTGTTTAACACTGACTGTGGAAAAATTGCCATTCAAATCTGCTATGATATTGAGTTTCCTGAGCTTGCAAGAATAGCGACAGAACAGGGTGCTAATATTATTTTCACTCCATTTTGTACAGAAGATCGTCAAGGATATTTACGCGTACGTTACTGTGCACAAGCTCGAGCAGTCGAAAATCAAATCTATACAGTGATTGCAGGTACGGTTGGAAATCTACCTCAAACTGAGAATATGGACATTCAATATGCTCAATCCGCCATCTTTGCTCCTTCCGATTTTGAATTTGCTCGTGATGGAATCGTTGGAGAATGCAATCCAAACATTGAAATGGTTATCATTGGAGACGTTGACCTTGAAATTCTTAGAAGGCAGCGCCAGTCAGGAACAGTAAGGCAATTAAAAGATAGGAGAAAAGATATTTATTCGATTCATTATAAAAAGGAATAAGTATCCAAGGCAAAGAATTAATTCTTTGTCTTCTTCTTAGTTAACCATACTGAAGAGAAATGCTTGTCTTTTTTTTAAACATATAAGAAAGTATAAAATTTGATACTTAGTCTGCGTTTCGCAAGTCCAGCTCCAGCGCCTAGCCCCGACGCACAGGACGTGCTAGTGCAGTCAATGCGACAGGACGTCGCGTTCTTGACTGCCTCGAGGTCATAAGTCAATTCTAAATTGAAGGCAAAGAACGCCTCTTATTTAGAATCGCCTTATGCTTGTCGGGGCTGATCAAGGCGATTGCGCTTTTTTAATTGTGTTGTAGTAAATTCAAAATAGTTATAAAATGGAAGTTAGCTTAATTAGAGGAGTGAGCCTGCGATGGGTTTTGAAGATCAACAATTATTGCCCGCTATTCGAAATATGAAGCAATTTGATATATTCCTAGGTAGCTCATTTCAATATGGTGTTTTACTAGACTCACATCTTGGACAAGTTAATAATATAGTAAAGGCTGCAAATTTGAATGATAAGAAATTATTAGTTCATGTCGATCTAATTCAGGGTCTAAAACACGATGAATACGCAGCAGAGTTTATTTGTCAGGAGATAAAACCAGCAGGATTAATTTCTACTCGGTCAACTGTTATAACAAAAGCAAAACAAAAAGGAATTATTGCGATCCAGAGACTGTTTTTACTAGACTCCAGTGCACTGAAGAAAAGCTTGGAAATCATCGCAAAACATCAACCAGATTATATTGAAGTGTTGCCGGGCTTAGTTCCAAGCTTAATTTCAGAGGTTAAATCAAAAACAAATGTCCCAATATTGGCTGGTGGTTTTGTTAAATCTATTGATGACGTATACAGTGCATTAAATGCAGGGGCTACCGCTGTTACTACATCTGAGCATCGTTTGTGGAAAGAATACACAAAATATTAAAATCAGGATGTTGACAACGCTTTCAAAAAGGTTTAACATCGGAATTAAGTTAATAAACAGTGATGGAGACACGGAGATCCACAACAATGCTTTACGTAACGTTTATTCGTTAAGTAAAGGCTATTGTTGTGGATTTTTTTTGTGCCCTTTACTAAGCAAGCAGCAAGACTATTTCAAATAAGGGGGAAATGGTATGACGGCTTTTTGGGGTGAAGTAATTGGTACGATGATTCTAATTGTGTTTGGGGCAGGAGTTTGTGCAGGGGTTAATTTAAAAAGCACCTATGCACAAAATTCAGGTTGGATTGTCATCACAATGGGCTGGGGCCTCGGAGTAGCAATGGCCGCTTATGCAGTAGGAGGAGTTAGTGGTGCCCACTTAAATCCAGCTTTAACGCTAGGTTTAGCATTTTCAGGAGACTTTCCATGGGATCAAGTACCAAGTTATATTGTTGCACAAATGCTAGGAGCATTTATAGGAGCGGTACTTATTTATTTACACTACTTACCACATTGGAAGGAAACATCTGATCCAGGAACTAAGCTAGGTGTTTTTGCAACTGGTCCTGCGATACAGAATACATTTGCGAACTTCTTAAGTGAGGTAATTGGTACATTTATTTTGGTGTTAGGTATACTTGCAATTGGAGCGAATGAATTTACAGAAGGGTTAAATCCTTTAATCGTTGGATTCTTAATTGTAGCAATAGGTCTTTCACTAGGTGGTACGACAGGATATGCAATCAATCCAGCTAGAGACTTAGGTCCAAGAATTGCTCACTTTGTTTTACCGATACCAGGTAAGGGCGATTCAAATTGGAAATATGCATGGATCCCTGTTTTGGCACCGGCAATTGGAGGTTCCTTTGGAGGCTTATTTTACAAGTTTGCATTTGAAGGAGTAATATCCTCTAGTTTTTATGGGGTTACTTTTGCTTTAATTCTTTTACTAGCAGTTATCTATTTCTTTACGAAAAAAGAAACTTTAAACCAAACAAAATCGGTATCTATTTAAATTAAAGGAGGACGAAACAATGGAAACTTACATTCTATCACTTGATCAAGGAACAACCAGTTCTAGAGCGATACTTTTTAATAAAAATGGTGAAATAATTCATGTGGCTCAAAAAGAATTCACTCAACACTTTCCAAAACCAGGTTGGGTAGAGCATAATGCTAATGAGATTTGGGGATCTATTCTTTCAGTAATTGCCTCATGCTTGTCAGAATCAGGTGTAAAACCAAATCAAATTGCTGGAATTGGCATTACAAATCAACGAGAAACAGCAGTTGTTTGGGATAAGGAATCCGGTCAACCGGTATATAACGCAATTGTTTGGCAGTCACGTCAAACAGCAGGCATTTGTGAAGAGTTAAAACAAAAAGGATATAATGATATTTTTAGAGAGAAAACTGGACTATTAATTGATGCTTACTTCTCAGGCACAAAAGTAAAGTGGATTTTAGATAATGTGGAAGGTGCAAGAGAGAAAGCAGACAATGGGCAATTATTGTTTGGCACAATTGATACATGGCTTATATGGAAGCTCTCAGGCGGAAAGGCACATGTGACAGACTATACGAATGCCTCACGTACACTTATGTATAACATCCATGAACTAAAATGGGATGAAGAATTACTAAACTACTTAACTGTTCCTAAATCAATGCTTCCTGAAGTGAAACCATCTTCAGAAGTCTATGCGAATACCGTTGATTATCATTTCTTTGGTCAAGAGATTCCGATTGCAGGAGCCGCTGGAGATCAGCAAGCAGCATTATTCGGTCAAGCGTGTTATGAAGAAGGAATGGCTAAAAATACGTATGGAACAGGATGTTTCATGCTAATGAACACAGGTGAAAAAGCAATTCGATCTGAAAATGGGCTTTTGACAACAATTGCTTGGGGTATTGATGGTAAAGTCGAATACGCACTTGAAGGAAGTATTTTTGTTGCAGGATCTGCTGTCCAGTGGTTGCGTGATGGTTTAAGAATGTTTCAAGATGCTAAAGAAAGTGAAACATATGCTTCTCGAGTGGAGTCAACAGATGGTGTGTATGTTGTGCCTGCATTTGTTGGATTAGGAACACCTTATTGGGATAGTGATGTTCGCGGAGCTGTGTTTGGGTTGACTAGAGGTACATCAAAAGAGCATTTTGTTCGTGCTACACTCGAATCACTCGCATACCAAACAAAAGATGTATTAGCAGCAATGGAAGCAGATTCAGGAATATCTCTTAAAACGCTACGTGTAGATGGTGGAGCTGTTAAAAATAACTTTTTAATGGAATTCCAAAGTAATATTTTAGGAGTGCCAGTTGAGCGGCCTGAAGTTAATGAGACGACAGCACTTGGTGCAGCCTACCTTGCAGGTCTCGCAGTAGGCTATTGGAAGGATCGTTCAGAAATCTCGACACAATGGAAATTAGAAAAACGATTTGAACCCAGCATGGAAGAAGCACAAAGAGATGAATTATATACTGGTTGGAAAAAAGCAGTTAAAGCAGCTATGGCTTTTAAATAAAACTCAGATATGATATAATAAAACTAAGTTAATAGAATCGGTTGGAGATTTGGAGAGACCACAGCACTAAAGTGAGCAGCACTTACTTTAGATTGTTGTGGTCTCTTTTTTTTTCATAATCTTCTCCAACAAATTCATGAAATAGGGGGAGTTTTGAATGAGTCAGTATTTTTCTAGCCAGAGTAGAGGGGAACTTTTAACTAAAATGGAACAAGAGCAATACGACGTATTTGTTATTGGGGGTGGGATAACAGGTGCGGGTATTGCCCTAGATGCAGCATCTCGTGGCATGAAAATTGGCTTAGTGGAAATGCAGGATTTTGCTGCGGGGACATCCAGTCGTTCAACTAAGCTCGTCCATGGTGGCTTAAGATATTTAAAGCAATTTGAAGTAAAAATGGTTGCTGAAGTTGGTCGTGAACGAGCAGTTGTTTATGAAAATGGCCCACATGTCACCACACCAGAATGGATGTTACTCCCAATTCATAAAGGTGGAACGTTCGGGAAATTTTCAACTTCAGTTGGACTAAGAGCATATGATTTTCTTGCCAATGTTAAAGGAAGCGAAAGAAGGAAGATGTTCTCGGCAAAAGATACATTAGCCAAGGTACCACTGCTAAAACAAGAAGGTTTACTGGGTGGAGGCTACTATGTCGAATATCGTACAGATGATGCCAGACTCACAATTGAAGTGATGAAGGAATCTGTAAAGTTCGGTGCGGATGTGTTGAACTACGCAAAAGTAGATGGATTTATTTATGAAAAGGGAAAAATAATTGGAGTAAAACTTACAGATTGTTTAACAAACAAGGTCTACTCAATTTTTGCCAAGAAAATAGTCAATGCTACAGGTCCATGGGTCGATGAATTACGTGAGCAAGACAATTCTAAAAAAGGCAAGTCGCTACATCTGACAAAAGGGATTCATCTTGTGTTTGATCAATCTAAATTCCCTTTGAAACAGGCAATATACTTTGACACACCTGATGAACGAATGGTTTTTGCTATACCACGTGATGGTAAAGCTTATGTTGGAACTACTGATACCGTTTATAAACAAGACATTAAAAATCCCCGCATGACAGTAGAAGACAGAGATTATGTATTAAAATCTATTTCTTATATGTTCCCGAATTTAGAGATAGCTGTTGAGGACGTTGAATCTAGCTGGTCTGGGCTCAGACCGCTCATCCATGAAGATGGAAAAGGTCCGTCAGAAATATCTCGAAAAGATGAAATCTGGACTTCAGATTCAGGTCTTATTACAATTGCAGGGGGAAAACTAACAGGCTACCGTAAAATGGCAGAACAAATTGTAAATACGGTTACGAAAAGGCTTCATGAGGAAGAAAACAAGAGCTATGGTCCCTGCGTAACAAAGAACATGCCGATCTCTGGAGGTCATGTTGGAGGGGCAAGTAAGTTTCCAGTCTTTGTTAAACAGAAAACAGAAGAAGGCAAACAAATCGGGCTAACAAGTGAGCAAGCACATGATCTTGCGAGTAGGTATGGTTCAAACGTTGATAAAATCTTTGACATTGTTGTGCATTTAAATGACTTAGCCCGGGATATAAAAGTTCCTGTAACACTTTTAGCCGAAGTGCAGTATAGCATCACAGAAGAAATGGCCACAACACCATCTGATTTTTTTGTAAGACGTACTGGTGCTGTGTATTTCAATATAAATTGGGCAAAGCAATGGAAGGATTCTGTAACAGATTTTATGTCTTCAGAACTAAATTGGACGGTAGATCAGAAAAAACGCTACCTAATGGAGCTTGAGCAACATATTCATGCTGCAGAAGTACCGATGGAAGTTTGAAACAAGAATGACTCAATGACTATCCAACTTTAAGAAGGGGCAGTCAAGAGTCATTTTTTTTATTAGATAAGAAAGTATAAATTTTTTACATGGAATGCGTTTCTGAATCCAGCTCCAGCGCCTAGCCCCTCGAGGTCATAAGTCACTCTGAAATTGAAGGCAAAGAGCGCCTTCTATTTCAGAGCGCCTTATGCTTGTCGGGGCTGAACAAGGCGCTTGCGCTTTTTTTAAAAGGCAACCTAAAACGGGACAAACACAACCTCCATTATATGTTAAAATAAGTCCATAGTACCGTTTATAAAATTTAGCAGGAAACTAAGCGAACAATGTAGAATTAGTAACATGTCATTATTTACGTATTCTAGGAGGATAAGATGAGCTGGGAATTAGGCTATCAACGTTGGAAAGATAACAAAAATCTTGATCGAGAATTAGTGGATTTACTAAGCAATATTGAAAAAAATGAAAAAGAGCTTGAAGACTGTTTTTATAAAAACTTAGAATTTGGTACTGGCGGTATGCGCGGTGAAATAGGTCCCGGAACTAATCGAATGAACCTTTACACGGTGCGAAAAGCATCTGAAGGCTTAGCAACTTACATAGAAACATTTGGCGAAGAAGCAAAAAAACGAGGAGTAGCTATTGCTTACGACTCGCGCCACAAATCACCTGAATTTGCAATGGAATCAGCGAAAACACTTGCTTCACATGGTATTCAAACCTATGTGTTTGAAGAGCTGCGTCCAACTCCAGAGCTTTCGTTTGCAGTTCGGACTCTAAACGCATTTTCAGGGATTGTCATTACAGCAAGTCACAACCCACCAGAATACAATGGCTACAAAGTATATGGTGAGGATGGCGGACAGCTCCCACTTGCAGCAGCCGATGAAGTTATTTCCCATGTAGATTCAGTCGAGGACGAGCTTCTGATTTCTGTTGAAGATGAAAATGTGTTGAAAGAAAAAGGATTAATTAAAATAATTGGTGAGGAAATTGACCAATCTTATACAGAGAACTTAGTCTCAATTTCGGTAAATCCTGATTTGGCAGACCAAGTTGATGTAAACGTGGTTTTCACTCCACTTCATGGCACAGCTAACAAGCCCGTTCGAAGAGGATTAGAAGCGCTAGGATATAAGAACATTCACGTCGTAGCAGAGCAAGAGCTTCCAGATCCAAACTTCTCAACCGTTGCTTCTCCAAATCCAGAAGAACATGCGGCATTTGAGCTGGCGATTCGAGATGGTGAAAAAACCGATGCAGATATTTTAATTGCAACAGATCCAGATGCAGACCGTCTTGGTGTAGCTGTGAAAAATGATGAAGGTAAATATGTGGTTCTAACAGGTAACCAAACTGGTGCAATTTTACTCCATTATTTGTTATCACAGAAAAAAGAACAAGGTATACTTCCAGAAAACGGTGTTGTCTTGAAAACAATCGTAACGTCTGAAATTGGACGAGACATTGCAAAATCATTTGGTTTAGACACAATTGACACGTTAACAGGCTTTAAATTTATCGGTGAAAAAATAAAAGAGTATGAAACAACTGGACAATACACGTTTCAATTCGGTTATGAAGAAAGCTATGGCTATTTAATCGGGGACTTTGCACGAGATAAAGATGCGATTCAAGCGGCAATATTAGCAGTTGAAGTATGTGCTTTCTATAAAAAACAGGGCATGAGCATGTACGAAGGATTGATTCAAATCTTTAAAGAGTATGGCTACTACAAAGAAGGTCTAAAATCTTTAACTCTTAAAGGGAAAGAAGGCGCTGAGCAAATTAAAAACCTGCTTGAATCCTTTAGAACAAATCCTCCGAAAGAAATTTCAGGAAAAAAGATTGTGGTAATAGAAGATTATAAAACGAAGCAACGTAAGGACATCAACAAGGGGAGTCTAGAAACAATTGATCTCCCTAGCTCAAATGTCTTGAAATATTTCCTTGAAGACAATTCATGGTTCTGTTTAAGACCATCTGGTACCGAGCCAAAAGTAAAGTTCTATTTCGGAGTAATTGGTGAAACTCTTGCGTCAAGTGAAAAAACGTTAAACGACGTAGAAACAGGCTTAATGAATTTAATAGATGAAATGATTGCATCAAATACAGCAGAAAAAGCATAATGCTTTTTCTGCTCGTTTTTATGAAAAGTGTTTAAAATCCAGGAGGAATTAGCAAATGCTTAAAACCCAAACAGCGATTGTAACCGGTGCTTCTAGAGGAATTGGAAAAAGCATTGCCTTTAAGCTTGCTGAACAAGGTATGAAACTTGCGATTATCGGTCATTCAGATGAAATTCATCGCACAGCAGAAGAGTTGAGAAATAAAGGCTATGATCATGTGATTGCTTTTCAGCTTGACATTGCAGAAGAAAATCAAGTAAATGCAATGATTCAAGACACGATTCAAGCGTACAGCACAATTGATCTTCTTGTGAACAATGCGGGTGTTGGCTTTTTTAAGAAAGTGGAAGAAACGTCTCTAGAGGAATGGAAGCAAGTTTTCGATGTAAATGTTCAAGGAGTTTTTGTCGCAAGTAAAGCTGTGGTACCTCATATGAAAAACCGTAACTCAGGCACAATTATTACGATTTCTTCTGATGTAGGTCGTTATACAATTCCTAACGGTGCAGCTTACACGGCAACGAAATATGCTGTTCAAGGCTTTTCTGGTTCTCTCGCTCAAGAAGTAAGAGAGCACGGAATCCGTGTTGGTACGATTAATCCGGGCATGGTGGATACATATTTCAATAATAGTGAACAAGGAACAGCTGATAAAGAGGAGTGGCTAAAAGTTGATGATATTGCAAACGCTGTTGTTTACATGGCAAGTGCGCCAAAGCATATGTTAATTGACGAAATCGTCATCCATCCACTCGTTCAAAATTACCCAATTTCCTAACCCGCCACTTGGTGGGTTTTTTTATATAGAGAATATGTGCGATGCTTGTGCCCGACTGAGGTCTAGGTGTCCAACTTTTAGGCCCAACCGCCCAACTTTTAAGCCCAACCGCCCAACTTTCGAGCGAAACCGCCAAACTATTGCGCTAAGGTGCCCAACTTTTCCATGGAAGAGGAAGTCACTAATTTTTGATCCAATCCTTCAAACTTGCACATTTCCAAAAAATTCATCCAAAAGTCGTAGAAAAGTTACGACCAATTAACAAGGTAGAAAATTCACTTGCTTGATATAATAAATAACAAGAAGAGGTTCGGGGAGTTGCTATGAATGAATCAAGGAGAGAAAAGAATACAAGCATTAAATACACTAAAAACCATTGCGGAAAAGCTAAACGAAGCAAATGATTTAGAAGTCATGCTAATTGACGTATTAAAAGAACTTTTACACGTGACAAATCTGCAAAGTGGGTGGATTTTCTTGGTAAGAGATGAAAATCACTATGATCTCGTCGCAGATTTCTCTTTACCACCTGCTTTAACAATACAAAATAAAAAACCAATGTGTGAGGGTGATTGTTGGTGTATCGACAAGTTCAGGGATGGCCGGTTGAAAAAAGCGGCTAATATTATCAACTGCAAACGGATTGAAGATGCAATTGAGCAAAAATGGGGTGACACCAATGAAATCACTCATCATGCCACTGTTCCATTGCAAGCAGGTGATGAGAAGTTTGGTCTCTTAAATATTGCAGCACCGAATAAAACTCATTTTGCAGACGAGGAGCTTGCTTTGCTTGAATCGGTTGCTTTACAAATAGGAACAGCAATTAAACGAATAAAGCTTGCCCAGAACGAACAAAAGCATGCGCTAATTGCTGAAAGAAATCGTCTTGCACAAGACCTACATGACTCTGTTAACCAATTGTTATTTTCCTTAATGTTGACTGCACGCGGGACAAAAGAAATGACAGAAGACGAGAAAGTAAAGGAAATGCTCACCTATATGCAGACTCTTTCACAGGAAGCACTGTCAGAAATGAAAACTCTAATTTGGCAGTTACGACCACAAGGTTTAGAGAACGGTATTGTCACAGCGTTATTAAATTACGGGAACGTTTTAAATCTTGACGTAGCACTCGATGTAAAAGGAGTAAATACGCTTCTTTGTCAAATGGAAGAAACGCTGTGGCGAATTGGTCAGGAAGCACTAAATAATTGCAAAAAACATGCTGGAACATCGAAAGTTCAAATCACATTAACTAAACAAAACCATGTCGTTTCAATGGTCATCGAGGATAAGGGCATAGGATTTACCTATGATGAAAATGCCAAGATTCCTTCATTGGGATTACAAGGTATGAGGGAGAGAACCAGTCGTTTAAATGGTAATTTTCAATTAACGAGCTCTGTAGGAAATGGAACAAAAGTAGAGATTACCATTCCTATTAACTAAAGGGGGCAAAACAAATGAATATTAAGGTTTTAATCGCAGACGACCACCATGTTGTAAGAAGAGGTTTATTATTTTTTCTAAAAACGCAGCAAGATATTGAGGTTGTTGGTGAAGCGGTAAACGGGGAAGAAGCCGTAGAGCTCGTGAAACTGCTTCAGCCAGATGTCGTATTAATGGACTTATCAATGCCGGTGATGAATGGTGTTGAAGCGACAAAAGCAATTCGAAAGGTTAATTCCGATGTAAAAATCATTATTCTAACAAGTTTTTCTGATCAGGATCATGTAATTCCAGCGATTCGAGCAGGTGCTTCTGGATATCAATTAAAGGACATCGAGCCAGATGAATTGGTTAGTACGATACGCGATTGTATAAAAGGGGAGAGCAAGCTGCACCCAAAGGTGACAACGCATGTAATGACACATTTAACGAACAACACAACTAATTCACTATCACGAATAAACGACTTAACCAAACGTGAAAAAGATGTATTAAAAGAGCTTACAAAAGGGAAAAGCAATAAAGAAATTGCGGCAGATTTGTTTATTACAGAAAAAACAGTAAAAACACATGTATCCAATATTCTTTCAAAATTACAGCTTGCTGATCGAACACAAGCAGCCTTATTTGCAGTCAAGAAAGGATTTGAAGACTAATTGATCTACGAAAGGATGAACTTAAATGAAATTGGTTGTCATAAACGGAAGTCCACGAAAAAAAGGAAGATCACGAATCGCTGCAATTTACTTAGCGGACACATACAAAGCTGAACTTATTGATCTTAGTGAATATCAGCTTCCTTTGTTTAACGGTGCAGAAGAACAAAGCGAATTACAAGCGGTTCAAAAGGTCAAGCAAATTGTCAAAGAAGCAGATGCAATTGTCTTAGTTTCACCTGAGTATCATAGTGGTATGAGTGGAGCACTAAAGAATTTTCTTGATTTGCTAAGTAATGAACAGTTCGCCAACAAGCCTGTAGGTTTAATTGCTGTAGCAGGTGGGGGAAAAGGTGGAATTAACGCTTTAACGAATATGCGGACAGTTATGAGAGGGTTGTATGCAAACGCAATTCCTAAACAGTTAGTTCTTGATCCAATTTGTTTTGACTACGTAAACACGACGGTAAAAGAAGAACCAGCACTGTTAATGAAACATCTAATGGATGAGTTGCAAGTGTACGCAGGTCTTTATATTGATGTTCTACGTAAATAAGGAAGCTGACAGAGTCAGCTTCCTTTAAATTCGCGTTTCAAAACCCAGCACCCATCGACTTTCTGCTCCTATAACGATAAGTCAACATCGAATCTCCTGTGCTCTCGTGTTTCCTTTATCACATACGAAGCCGTCTTAGTCCATACGTCGCCAAACGGCGCTTAAGCTTTTTTAGTTATATGCATATTCCTCTTCTTCTAGAGGGAATTCTGCAGCATGGTCAATATATCTGAGCAACGCATATAATTGTTTTTCAACTTCTCCATAATTTTGTTCGAAGTTATAGGCGTGCAAGAAGTGTTCGATTTTTTTTGAGAGAAAATCATCTCTTGTTCGAACCATAAGGATTAATAAGTTATCCCATTGTGAACGATGTGTGTAGTAAAGCGCTTTGTCATAATCAACTGTGTTCAAGCAAATTCCTCCCTCTTAAGGAGATATGCTTAGTTTGCATGTTCTGTTCCTTTTTCGTCTGTACAAAAGTTGGGTTCCGCGGTCTATCAATGTGGAAGTCATTCCCCGTAATAATTCTTCCTATTTACGGAAAGATAAAATCAAAAAAAGGTTTGAGAATTAGATGTTAAAATTGATCATTTTATTATGTGTATTTCTCCTCTTTCCCGTCCATATAAAAGCTGACCGACAAGTTAACCCTAACCAAACGTATTCCTATATTCAAATGAAACATGATTTAGTGAAGTTAGCAAAAACGTATAATCTGCCTCTTATCAAAATAGGTGAATCTGAATTCGGCAGAGACCTTCTAGCAGTAAAAGTGGGAGAGGGTCAGCATAGCATTTTACTGAACGGAAGCCATCACGGTAGAGAATGGCTTACCACAAATGTCTTAATGAATATGGTAGAAGAATATGCGGCCGCGTATCAACAAGGAAATTCTATTGGTGGATATTCCACAGGTATATTAGATACAGTATCCATCTGGTTTGTTCCGATGGTCAATCCAGATGGTGTTATGATTCAGCAAAAAGGAATCGAACAGCTACCTTTTCTCATGCAAGAAGTTTATATCGATATGAATCAAGGTGAAAGCGATTTTAAAAGATGGAAAGCAAATGGTTTAGGAATTGATCTGAATCGTCAGTATCCTGCAGGTTGGGAGTCAATTAAAGGTGATCAACCGTCAGCGGCATACTCCCATTACAAAGGCCAGGAACCACTTCAAGCAAAGGAAGCACGTGCACTTGCACGATTTACAAAAAAGAAAAATCCTTTAATTACAGCGTCCTATCATACATCTGGACACGAGCTTTACTGGTATTATTACAACAAATTATTAAATTTACACCGAGACTTTCGACTAGTAAACCATATTTCAAAAGTAACAGGCTATAAAGTTTCCTACCCCTCATTCAATGCAGTTGGTGGAGGCTATTCCGATTGGTTTATTCAAGAATTCCAACGCCCTGCTATCACCCTAGAGCTTAGTTATTTAGTTAAAGAAACAAGTCCGCCATTATCAGCGTTTCAAGAAGAATGGAAAAGAAACCGAGCAATTGGACTGTTGATTGCAGACGAAGCAATTAAATTCTTCATAAATTCGGAGAAATAAGGGAACCTAAAATTGAGCGAAAGAAAATTAAGTAGGAGGCCTATTCATGAAACATGAAAACTCATCATCAAAATTAATCGTATTTCTTTTTTCTGCGTTACTCATTCTATCAGTAAGTACCAATGTTTATGGTGAAATGCACCAAGATCCTAACTATGAAAAATGGAGCAAAATAGCCTTGAGTGCGTTGAAAAAAGAATACAAAGATGCAGAATTCACCGACTACAAATATGTAGGACGACAAGAAGTTTCAGAAGAAGAAGCGAAGGACGTCTTTAGAGTACGTGTTAACCAAAATGGGGAAAGCTTTACAGCACAAGTCGATATTGTGCTTAATCCAAAGAAAAATGAGTTGATAACCGTTAAAATTGTGAAAATGCAGGAATAGAATAGTCATTTAAAATATGAAAAAGAGTGGAAAATCACAATGATTTTCCACTCTTTTCGTTTCAATGTGAACTAATTAAGCTTTTTGAGGAACAGGTAGACCCAGTCCTTCAGCTACACGTTGTCCAAACTCTGGATCTGCTTGGAACAAGTGTCCGATTTGTCGGATCTTAATTTCATCTTTTGTGACAGGTTTCATTGAGTCTACAAAGTTTTGAACGAGGCGAGTACGTTCCTCTGCGCTTAACAAGCGATAAAGGTCACCAGGTTGCGTATAGTGATCGTTATGATCATAGCCTACACTATCGGCTACACCAGATACTGGGTATGCAGCTTGTTTATTTTCTGATGATTCTGTCGGACCACCTAAGCTATTTGGTTCATAGTAAGTCGAACCTCCACCGTTGTTATCAAAACGCATCTGACCATCGCGTTGATTGTTGTTCACTTCATTTCGTGGACGGTTAATTGGTAGTGCTTGATGGTTCGCACCTACACGGTAACGAGCTGCATCACTGTATGCAAATAAGCGGCCTTGCAACATTTTATCAGGAGAAACATCAATACCAGGTACTAACGTTCCAGGAGAGAATGTAGCTTGCTCTACTTCTGCAAAATAGTTCTCTGGGTTGCGATCTAATACCATACGGCCCACTTCAATCAGTGGGTAGTCTTTTTGAGACCATACTTTTGTTACATCAAACGGGTCAAAACGATACGTATCAGCATCTTCTAAAGGCATGATTTGAACAGATACCTTCCATGCTGGGAAATCACCTTTTTCAATTGCATTAAATAGCTCTTCTGTATGGTAATCAGGATTTTCACCCGCGAGTTGTGCAGCGACTTCAGGAGCTAAGTTCTTAACACCTTGCTCTGTTTTAAAATGATACTTAATCCAAACACCTTCGCCTTCAGCATTTGTCCATTTGAATGTATGACTTCCAAAACCATGCATGTGACGGAAAGTTGCAGGGATACCACGATCAGACATCAAAATTGTTACTTGATGTAAGGACTCGGGTGATAGTGACCAAAAATCCCAAACAGCATCAGGATTTTTTAAATGTGTTTGTGGATGACGTTTTTGTGTATGAATAAAATCAGGGAACTTAATAGCGTCACGAATAAAGAAAACAGGTGTGTTGTTTCCAACTAAATCGTAGTTTCCTTCTTCGGTATAAAATTTGACCGCAAATCCACGAGGATCACGGACAGTATCTGAAGATCCATTTTCTCCAGCTACAGTGGAAAAACGAACGAATAATGGTGTGCGTTTTCCAACCTCTGATAAGAAGTTTGCTTTGGTATAGTTCTTTACATCGTTTGTAACTTCAAAATAACCATGTGCTCCAGCACCTTTTGCATGAACAACGCGTTCAGGTACACGTTCTCTATTAAAATGTGCTAACTTTTCTAGAAGGTGAACATCTTGGATTAAGGTTGGACCACGGGAACCTGCAGTCATTGAGTTCTGGTTGTCACCAACTGGTGCACCCCAACTCGTTGTAAGATTCTTATTCTCTTTACTCATACTAGAATCACCTCTTAATAATTTTTAATATAACTTATGATAACACTTCTCAATATAAAATCAATACTTTTTTATAATTATTATAATTAAATATTAAATATAAAAAAGAAGAAGCACTATGCTTCTTCTAATTTCTATTCATTGAGAAGTAATCTAATAACTCGTTTTTATTTTTTACTAGATCTTCTAATGTGTAACTATCAAGAACTTCTAGATAAGCATGTAGTGCTTTATTTAAAACATGCTTTAAACCACAGACTGGTGAAATGATACAGAGATCTCGATCAGCATCAAAACATTCTACTATTTGAAAGTCTTCCTCACTTTTACGAACAACCGCGCCTATATTTATTTCGGAAGGGGGTAGTGCTAGACGAATACCTCCATTTCGGCCGCGGATCGTTTCTATCACTTTCAGTTTTCCAAGCTCATAAGTGACCTTCATTAAGTGATTTTTTGAAATTCCATAAACTTCCGCTACTTCTTTAATAGTAGAAAGCTCAGTTGAATTCTTTGTTGCTAAATATATAAGAACACGTAAGGAATAGTCCGTATAATTTGTTAATCTCATTTGGGAACCTCGCTAAATAAATTCAGTACTAATATTTTATCACACCAAGGTGGTAACTCAAACGGAGTTGCTTAAAATGTGACAGATTTATTAAAGATGCATTTTAGATATTGCTTTTAAAACGAAAGAAACTTACTATAAAGATGTATTTAAAATACTACTTTAAAACAAAGGAGATTGATCCTGATGTTATCTACAAAAACCATTGAAATTGTTAAATCAACTGCTCCGGTATTAGCTGAAAAAGGGCTTGAAATCACAAGTCACTTTTATAAAAGATTGTTTGAAAATCATCCAGAATTGTTAAATATATTTAATCACGCTAATCAAAAGCAGGGTCGGCAACAAACAGCACTAGCCAATACAATTTACGCAGCAGCTACATATATTGATCAGCTCGAGGTTTTATTACCAGCAGTTAAACAAATTGCCTATAAGCACCGAAGCTTAGGCGTAAAACCAGAGCATTATCCAATAGTCGGCGAACATTTATTATTGGCTATTAAAGAAGTGTTAGGAGAAGTAGCAAGTGATGAGATTATCCAGGCTTGGGGAGCGGCGTATGGTGTAATTTCTCAAGTATTTATTGATGTTGAGAATGAAATGTATGCTGAAGCGAAAAATCAACCTTATGGCTGGGAGGGTTTTAAGAAGTTTGTCGTTGTGAAAAAGCAACAAGAAAATAACCTCATTACATCTCTCTATTTAGAGCCTATGGATAAAACGGCTGTACCAAGCTTCCAACCTGGTCAGTATATTACGATTCGTTTAAACATTCCAGGAGAGACCTATTTAGTAAATCGACAATATAGCTTATCTAATGCACCGGGAGAAAAATACTACAGAATATCAGTTAAACGAGAAGCGAACAACAGCACACCAAATGGAAAAGTATCAAACTATTTACATGACTTACTTGTTATGGGTAATGAGCTTGATGTGTCAGCACCATCTGGTGACTTTTACTTAAATGAAGAAAGCAGTGCACCAATTTATTTAATAAGTGGTGGAATTGGCGTTACCCCGATGATGAGCATGCTTAACTATTTAAAAGAAAAACAACCATCGAGGGAGATTACATTTATTCATGCTGCTCAAAATGGGGATGTTCACGCGTTTAAGGAAGAAAAGGCGAAATTGTTTAGCGAATTAGAAAATGCCCATCAATCTCTATTTTACAATCAACCAACTGAAGAGGATAAAAAACACGATGGCTTTATTGAAGGCAGAATACAAATGGACTGGATAAAAACAAACATCAGGAACAAAAATGCTCACTTCTATATTTGTGGACCGATTCCATTTATGAGAGCGATGATCGATTCATTAGAAAGAATTGGAGTATATGATGAGAATATTCACTATGAATTTTTTGGACCTTCGATAAATTTGAAAGAGTATCAAAACGTCTAAACCATTTCAGTTAGGTACTTGGGAAACCAGGTGCCTTTTTTTGTTGCAAATTTTGCTAAACTAGAAATAAATTAAAACCTTTTTGATTGGTGAATGCTCTAATCAATAACGAAGGGACCTAACAATGAATGTTCGCAAGCTCGGGGAAGATAAAGGAGAATGGTCGTTAAATCTTCCAGTGGAAAAAATCTCTGAAGGCAAAATGTACTAATGAAAATGGTGAGCACTATTTAGATGCCATAAAACGTCCAGAACGAATTAGTGATGACGAGTATCTTTATCAGCAACACTTTGAAGATTTTTCTCGTGCTGAAGATATAAAAGCATGGACAGCAGAGTTAGATTTACCAACTGTTATCGGGGAGGTAAAGCTACCAATTGAACGTACTACTCCTTAGAAAACAAGTAACTAAATGGTTGTCTTTTTCATCTTTTCCTCCTTCTTATCATACATTGTCTTGAGAGAGTATTAGGGGGGAGACAAATGAGTGGAGCGAATCATAAAGCCCTTGAGTATGCAATCGATGAAATTACCGAGGTAGCGAAGGGCTTTGGATTGGATTATTATCCGATGAGATATGAAATTTGTCCTGCAGATATAATCTATACCTTTGGTGCATATGGAATGCCAACACGATTTTCACATTGGAGCTTTGGAAAGCAATTTCATCGCATGAAGCTTCAGTATGATCTAGGATTAAGCAAGATTTATGAGCTTGTGATTAATTCAGATCCCTGTTATGCCTTTTTATTAGATACCAATTCTCTTATTCAAAATAAATTAATTGTTGCTCATGTTTTGGCACATTGCGATTTCTTTAAGAATAATTGTCGCTTTGCTAACACTAAACGTGAAATGGTTGAAAGCATGGCGGCAACAGCTGAACGTGTAAAGCAGTATGAAATTCTCTACGGTAGATCAGAAGTTGAGACATTTTTAGATGCGGTTTTATCGATTCAAGAACATATTGATCCCTCCCTCGTCCGGTCAAAACTCGCTTGGACGATTGATGATTTAGAAGAGGAAGAAGAAGTGAAAAAAACTTCTCCATATGATGATTTGTGGCACATGGATGACAAAGATAAACCTGAAGAGGTACTTAAAAAGAGGAAGAAGAAATTTCCACCATCACCAGAAAAGGATATTCTCCTTTTTATCGAAGAATACAGCAGAGAGCTAGAGGACTGGCAACGAGACATTTTAACAATGATGAGAGAAGAGATGCTCTATTTTTGGCCACAGCTCGAAACGAAAATCATGAACGAAGGCTGGGCTTCCTACTGGCATCAACGAATTCTCAGGGAGATCGATTTAACATCAGACGAGGCCATTGAATTCGCTAAGCTGAATGCAGGTGTTGTACAGCCATCAAAAACAAGTATTAACCCATATTATTTAGGATTAAAAATCTTTGAAGACATCGAAGATCGCTACAACAATCCGACGGATGAAATGAAGCGACTAGGTGTTACAGAAGGCTCAGGTAGAGAAAAAATGTTCGAGGTTCGTGAAGTTGAATCTGACATTTCTTTTATCCGTAACTACTTAACAAAGGACCTTGTGATGAGAGAGGATATGTATCTTTTCCAAAAACAAGGTCGTGATTATAAAATTGTCGACAAAAAGTGGGAAGGCGTTCGAGACCAACTTGTCAACATGCGGGTAAATGGAGGGTTTCCTTATATTACAGTTAATGATGGAGACTATCAAAAAAACAACGAATTGTATTTAATGCATTGGTACGAAGGAATTGAACTTGACTTAAAATATCTCGAAAAAGTCCTGCCTTATGTACATCAGCTGTGGGGGCGAACTGTTCATATGGAAAGTATTTTAGAGGGTAAAGCTGTGTTGTTTACGTATGATGGAAAGAGTTTGCATCGGAGGTATTTATGAAAGGAAGAAGCTACTCAAAAATGAGTAGCTTCTTTTTAAATCAACTTATTTCTCTTCCTCATTCTCCCAAAGAAGCCCCACAGTTCCTTCTCCAGCATGAACCGCAATCGTTGAACTTATTTCTCCCATAACAATCTCTAGTTGGGGGTATTTGGACTTTAATTCATGTTCAAAACTAATTGCTTTATCAAAAACATTGCCATGCATAATTTGAACTTCATTAATAGTGTATCTATCGTAGAATTCATCGAATATTTCTAGAATTCTTTTGCTCGCTTTTTTTTCGGAACGAACCTTTTCAAAGAGTTCAAATTCACCTTGCTTATTGATTTTGATAATCGGTTTTATTTGAAGAATATTTCCTAATAAGTAGGAAGTACCTGACATTCTTCCCCCTTTATAAAACTGATCAAGATTGCCTAATAGCATGTATCGTTCTGAATTTTCGGTTCTTGCACGTAGCTTTGTGGCAATTGTTTGGTAGTCTAATCCTTTACTTGCAAAATCGATTCCTTGATTAATCAAAGTTGTAATACTGTATGACAAGGATTTGGAATCAACCGTTTCAACAGGAAAACCAGCAAGTTCACTACCTGCTTGGCAGCTTGCTAAGGTACCACTTAGTTTCCCTGAGACATGAATCGCAATTGCGTGGTCATATTTATTTTTAAGTTTTTCAAAAAGCTCAGCAAACTTTCCATTAGAAGGCTGAGATGTTTTTGGTATCTGCTTATATTCTTTAATACGTCGATATAACTCATCCGTTGTTAAATTAATTCCATCTTCAAGCTCTTCTTCCCCAAAGATTATCACCATTGGGACGACATATACGTCGGGATGGTTACTTAGTTCTTTCGTTAAATAAACAGTGCTATCTGTAATCCAAGCAATCTTTTTTTTAGTCATAGTGGAATTTCCTTTTAGTTTATTTTAAAGAATTATCGTGTCATATGTAGCTGTCTTGAATTATACCTTTATCTAAGGAATCAAGCGAGACAATTAGAAAACGGTTTCAACTCAATAATGTACTTACACCCTATCATTATTTTCTAAAACGACATGGCTTATTTACAAATGTCACAGGTAGAACTTGGCTGTCAAGGAATTAATAAAATTTTACCCGTGCTCTTACGGCTCTCTAGAAATCTGTGAGCTTCTTGTCCATCATTAAATAGAGTTGCTTTATGAATGCAAGTATAAGGGGCAGTGCCCATAATTAAAGAAGAGCTCCTCTTTCCTAACGAGAGTGGCTCTTCTTTACTTAACTATCACTATTCATTTGATAACTTTGAATATCGTCTGCTTCCAAAATACCTATTGTAATGTCTCCGATATCGGGGTCCTTAAAAAGGAGGTCCTTTACTCTGTATTTTATGTCATCTGCTATAGCTAGTGTTAAACCCTTTTTTAATTCGATATATGCTTCAATATGATATTTTCGACCTTCTTGGATAATCCTCATCTTCTTAATATCAACAACATCAGGGTCTGAAAAAATGATAGTCGCCACGCGATCTTCTACAATCTTTGGAGCGGCAACTCCGATCAATCCTAGTGTATTTTCGTAACCAATTTTAATTGCTATTCCTGTGAGTAAAAGACCAATTAAGATCGTGCCAATTCCGTCAAGAACAGCTAAACCAGTAAAATGAGCAATCACAATTGAAAATAATGCGAGCAATGCACCGAAAGTAGCAATGATATCTTCGTAAAACACCAATCTTGTTGGCGGAGAAGCGAGATTTACATTTTTAAAAGAATTAGCGATCACATTAACACCTTTGTCGCCACTTCGACTTTCATGTGCAATTTCTTTCATTGCTTTTACTAAAATTGCCCCGTCAATTAAGACGGCTATAACCAAAATGGAAATGCTTAGTAAGATATTTGAAGATTCTTTAGGGTGCTGAATCAATTCCCAACCTTTGTGAATCGTTTCATATGCCATGATTGAAATGACAATTACTGCAATTAACACAAATAAATTAACAACTCGACCAAATCCTGTCGGAAACCGTTTAGTAGGTGCCTTTTCAGCAAGGGCACTACCAAAAAAGACGAATCCTTGGTTTAGTGCATCTGCTGCAGAATGAAGAGTGGTGGCAAACATTGTACCACTCCCACTAATAACTGCTGCAATACCTTTAATAATCGTCAATACTGTATTTCCTAGTGCGGCAATGCCTGACGACTTATTCCCTTGTTTTAATAAGCTTATAAAGGACATAGTTTCACCCCTAATTTTAGTTGAAGTGACAGTCAAAAAAGGAACAGTAATTTAAGGTTGAATAAATGATCATTTTGTTTATGCATATTTATGTACGTATTTGATCTTACTTACCACAATGAGTTGTAAATGAACCTCTAAATCTAAAAAAGACTATGAATTTAGTACAAATTTCTCAATAGCATGTGCAACTCCATGCTCATCATTTGTTAGTGTCACAACGTCACTCAATTCTTTTACTGTTGGATCGGCATTTCCCATTGCTACTGACAATCCCGCAATCTCAAGCATAGGTACATCGTTAAAGTTATCGCCAATTGCGACAGTGCTTTCAATTGGAATATTATAATACTCGGCCATCGTTTTTAAACCATTTCCTTTATGGCCATTGATTGCCATAATTTCAATGTTGTGTGGACCAGATGTCGTGATTGAAATACCTTCGTATTTTTTTAAAGAGGCAATCAAATCATCTTTCTTTTCTATTTCAATCGTTGGGACAAAGAACTTTTGAATGGTCAAGTCATCAACTTTTAAAACTTCTTCGAGCTGATTGAAGATTTTAATTGAGTCTGTTTCAGCTGGTTGTTCAGTCATGCGTTTGTATTCTTCTGGCGACAAAGAATCTGCTAACGCCTGATTTTGTTCGAATGTCTGGGTTAGGCGCGCTGACCAGGTAGTAGGGACAAATATACCGTGGCTTGTGTAGAGTTTGAATGGGTACTTTTTTTCATCTAAGGTATTTGCAACGCTTGCAACATCTTGTTTATTCAAAGAAATTTCACTTAAAGTTTTTCCATCTGCTACAACGACTGTCCCATTACTTCCAGCTACAGGGCACTCTAGGCTCGTATTCTCTATTACGCCACGAATATCCTCTGGTGCTCGACCAGAACAAATCATCACAACATGCCCCTGATTTTGCGCAGTTTGAATAGCTTTAATATTTTCCTTTGATATTTCAAGCTTTGAAGACAAAAGTGTACCATCTAAATCAATTGCAATTAGTTTTCTCATAATGTACTCCTTTTACTGAATTTATTTCCAGTATTTATTATGCCATATATCACCTCTGTAAATCATTAAAAGGACACTAAGATTAGACGGTTTTGGAAGATTGTTTTATTTCATAAAGATATATATACTTTCTATATAGATTAGGAGGTTTTGCAGTTGATACGTTTTGGTGTTATTGGGACCAATTGGATTACAGAAAGCTTTATTGATGGGGCCAGAGAAGTAGAAGATTTCTCCTTAACAGCTGTTTACTCTAGAACAGAGGAAACAGCAATGAAATTTGCAGAAAAACATGATATTCCTTTTACCTTTACTGATTTGAATAGCATGGCAAGTAGTCAAGAAATTGATGCAGTCTATATTGCAAGCCCAAACTCATTACATTCAGAACAATCGATCCTTTTGATGAATAAAGGAAAGCATGTAATTTGTGAAAAGCCGATTGCTTCTAATTCCGCAGAATTGAAGGTTATGATTGAGGTAGCGAAAAAGAATAAAGTTGTGTTAATGGAAGCAATGAAAACGACATTATTACCGAATTTTAACGCCATAAAAGAAAATTTACATAAACTAGGGAAGGTTCGTCGATACGTTGCAAGCTTTTGTCAATATTCCTCAAGGTATGATGCGTATAAACAAGGAACTGTACTAAATGCATTTAATCCAGCCTTTTCAAATGGCGCTTTAATGGACATTGGAATCTATTGTGTGTATCCGTTGGTCGTTTTATTCGGAGAGCCTGATAGTGTGAAAGCAAATGGCATTATGCTAGATTCGGGTGTAGATGGGCAAGGAAGTGTCCTATTAAATTATAGAGACATGGAAGCAGCGGTTATGTATTCGAAAATAACGAATTCATATACTCCGTCTGAAATTCAAGGTGAAAATGGAAGTATCATTATTGATAAAATCAGTACACCAACAAACATTCAAATTCGTTACAAAGATGGCACAACAGAAGACATCACACAGGAACAAAAAAGTAAAAGTATGTATTATGAGGCAAAAGAATTTATGGAGTTAATCAAAAATGGAGAGTTAGAGTCCACGGTTAATTCCTACGAAAATTCAATGATTACTGCTGCAATCTTAGATGAAACAAGAAAGCAGATCGGGCTCACCTTTCCAGCAGATCGAAAGGAATAGAATCAAAATGAATGGCGCCTCTGGCGTCATTTTTTTGATTCGTCAATTGTTGAAACCATTAAATATCTACAATTACAAAATATTCCGAGTATTAATTAAAAACCCTGCCTATGATCCATTTTCTATTTCCGTACGTTAGCTTTTTAATCAACAAGTCATATCAAATTTTCCTACCTTTTCGATTGTATGATATTCTTATAATTAGCTAATTACAAAAGATAAAGGGGATCTGTATGCTCGAGAAGGATGATGCACTACTTTATGAAGAAGTCATGATTAAAGATCGAGTCGCTTTTGAAGCATTGTATGATCGTTATGAAAAGCTTTTATTTTCATTTGCATACCGAATGGCAAAAGATGCAACTGTCGCTGAAGAAGTGGTTCAAGATGTGTTTATGAAACTATGGAACGGCTCAAATTTATACGATCCAAGTAAAGGTAAGTTTTCTTCATGGCTCTTAACGATAACGAGAAATAAAGTAATTGATGAAATTCGCAAACGTGGGCGACATGATGCTGTTGATATTATGGAAAAAGATGGCCTGGTACAAGACGGGAAATCTGTTGAAGAAAAGATTGAATGGGCTGAACAGAAAGAAGTCATTCGAAAAGCAATGTCTCAATTAAAAGAAGATCAACAACATATAATCGAGTTGTTTTACTTTAAAGGATTAAGTCAACAAAAAATATCAGATCAATGCGATTTGCCACTGGGAACTGTGAAAGGCCGAATCCGCATTGCCCTAAAACATCTAAGGAAAATGCTCGATCAAGAAGGGAGGTCATCTCATGTCTAAAGTACAATGTCATCTTTTAATTGACTATTTTAACCAGACATTAACACCAGAAGAAGCGTCAGTATTTAAAAAGCATCTTGTGGATTGCCCAGAATGTCGGGAAGAATTAGATGAATTAAACGAGTTAACACTTGACCTTCCTTATTTGTCAGAATCGGTTCCTGTCCCAGAAGGTATGAAAGCGCGCATCCTAGAAGCAGCTTATCATGAGGATACATTGAAGGAGAAATCGAGTGATTACAGACAAAACGTCGTATCATTAGACACTATCACAGATCAGCAAAATAAACCTAAGCTAGAACAAAATACGTCTGTAGAAGAATTTAGATCACGTAGAAAACGAACATTTTTAATACCAAGTTTAGCTGCTGCTCTCTTTTTATCGTTGGCATCTAATGCGTATTTGTATTATGAAGGAACAAAGCAAAATGCGCCTGTAGAGGTAGGATTAATTCAAAATCAAGTAACGTTAACTCCAGCTGATCAAGTCGGAGAACATATTGCAATCGCATCCTTAATCAAGGAAAACAACAACGATATTTTACAATTACAAGCTTCAAAGCTTCCTGAACTAGAAAATGGTGAATATTATCAAGTGTGGTTAATTGAAGGTGATCAACCGTACCCAACAGGTTATTTTCAACCAGACAAGTTAGGTCAAGGTACAGTTAATTACCAAATTGAACTCGAAGATAAAAAATGGGATACCATTGCGATTACGATTGAAAAAGAACCGAACCTACCAGCCCCAGAAGGTCAAATTGTACTTGCGGGGAAAATCTAGACAGAGGGGATTGTGACCTTTGTCTTTTTTTAAGAAAAAAATAAAGAAGGTGCTATGATGTTTAAATCAAAAAAACGTGTTGTATATATGAAGCTGTTTCTTAGTATGCTGTTTTTATTCCTGTTTTTAACCTTTCCTAACGCAACTAATGCACATACGTACTTAAAAGACTCAACTCCCGCAGAGGGTGAGGTCGTAAAAGAGGATCTTAAAGAGATTAATTTACAATTCGAAACGAAAATTGAATCTTTAAGTAAAATGAAGCTGCTGATTGATGGAGTAGAAATACCATTGAGTGTAGAGGTAAATGAATCAGAAATGATTGGTACGTTAGAAGAACAGATAGAAAATGGCGCTTATCTTATTCAATGGGATATTGTTGGAGAAGATGGTCACCCAATTTCAGGCGAGGTTTCTTTTACAGTTGAAAAAGACGAAGTAGAAGAGGAAAAAGTGGAAGGAAATTCTGAGGGTGAAGAATCGACAACAGAAGAAGATGAGAACACTTCGACAGAAAATGAAGATAACTCAACAGAAGATGAGCAATCAGCGCCTACTGAAACGGAAGGCGACCTCAATGAACAAACTGAAAACAATGAAACAGTGAACGAATCTTCAGGAATATTTACGACGCTATTAATTGTTGTTCTTGCAGTCATTTTAATAGCAGGGATTTTATTAGTATTTAAGAAAAAGAGGTAGGCTATGAGTGCGCTTATTCCAATTACTGAGTATTTAAATTACGTTTTGTTTTCAATTCTTGTTGGTCATATTGTCTTGCAATTTATACCGGAATCTAAGAAGCCTACGATTGTTATTCCGAAATCGACCCTGTTACTTTCAATACTAGGAATTATTCTTTGTTCTTTTGCTCCAGCACTACAGGTAATTTTATATTTTTCAGAAGGACTAGGATATAGGGCGGCATTCTCCATATTGACTGATTTTCAAGTGGGGATTTCATGGATTTTTATCGGCTTTATGGCAACCTTTCTTTGGATGACGATCTATGTTGAGGGTTCTAAATATCTTCAAGCTGTCTGGATACTGCTAATGATTTTGGCAGTCGGCTATTCAAGTCATGTTGCGTCCCTCTATTTTTGGGAAGGTTTAATTACACATTCTCTGCACTTTTTAGCTGTAACTCTTTGGACCGGGCTGCTTTTGCATGTGGCTTGGTTGTCCAAGGACTTAAAAAATTGGTTTTCTTTCTTAAAATGGTTTACTCCATTTGCAATTGGCTGCTTTGTTTTATTAATCACAACCGGACTTCTTGTCATGTTTTATGTAGTTGAACCTAGAGATTATATGAATTCGTGGGCACTACCTTACGGCCAAATGTTATTACTAAAGCATATTAGCATTATTCCACTCTTGTTGTTTGCGTTTATAAATGGTTTTCTAGCAAAAAGATCACTTCAAGACGAAACATTTAAACCACGTCCTTGGCTTCAAGCTGAAAGCATACTATTAATGATCGTGTTTTTTATAACTGGTGTCTTAGGAACCCAATCTCCACCGCACCAAGTGAATTTTACCGTTAAATCAGAAGGTGCTGCGACTTGGGTAGAATCGTTGATTGGAAAAGAAATAATTCCACCATTCTTGATTCAAGTAGCCCCGTCTTTGCAGGGTATTTTATTGGTGATCTTTAGTTTTATGTTTTTGATACTAATTATCATCAGTTTTAATAAAAAAATTAAATCAACTGTCGCATTGCTCTTTGCCAGCTGTTTTATTGTTTCACTTTATTTAGGATTAATGATGAACGTTACATCTGTTACACAGTAATGAAATATTAGGAAAGACGTCAATTAAATGGCGTCTTTTTTGTACTTAGAATCGCTTACTCTCTTCGTGTTTCCTTTCTTCTTACGTCGCTAAACGGGCGCTTGCTCCTTTTTTAAAAAACTTGTCCCAACAACGTTTGTAAGCCCTTGGATAAGCATTTTTTTGAGTTATTAGGTATAATAAAGTTCCATTCAGATTGGATTAACCATCGATAACACTATATACGTGCTCGGTTTAATTATAAATCAAAAAGGGGGAGTATTATGACAGAGATACCATTAGCTGGGAAAGAGGAAATGAAAAAACATCAAGCACAGCCAAAATCAAAGGTTTTTCGAAGAGGCTTGTTTATTTTTATTGGTGCTGTACTTATGGCTGTAGGTTTAGAAATCTTTTTAGTACCCAATAAAGTCATTGATGGTGGAATTGTTGGAATTTCGATCATGCTATCCCATCTCACTGGAGTCGGACTTGGACTTTTCATCTTCTTATTAAATATTCCATTTTTCTTTATAGGATATAAACAAATAGGAAAAACGTTTGCATTTTCTACCGTTTTTGGCATCACGATTTTATCGATCGCGACTGCACTCCTTCATCCAGTCCCAGCGTTTACAGAGGATCTTCTTTTAGCGACTGTATTTGGAGGAATTGTATTAGGGGTTGGTGTTGGAATCGTCATTCGTTACGGTGGTTCTTTAGATGGTACAGAAATCCTCGCAATACTAGCAAATAAAAAACTACCATTCTCCGTTGGTGAAATCATTATGTTTTTTAATCTTTTTATCTTAGGAAGCGCTGGATTTGTGTTTAGCTGGAATCGGGCAATGTATTCGCTCATCGCTTATTTTATTGCGTTTAAAACAATAGACGTTGTGATTCAAGGTCTTGATGAATCAAAGGCTGCTTGGATCATTAGCGATCAGCATGACGAAATCGGGGACGCCATTTTAGCGAGACTTGGTCGTGGAGTTACGTACTTAAAAGGTGAAGGTGCCTATACAGGTGACGATAAAAAAGTCATTTTCTGTATCATTACTCGACTCGAAGAAGCAAAACTGAAAACAATTGTTGAAGATATAGATTCTACAGCGTTTCTGGCAGTAGGCAATATAGCCGAAGTGAGGGGCGGAAGATTTAAGAAGCGAGATATTCATTAAAATAGAGGGTTAATTTTCCTTTACACATCATACAAATGAAGTAATGGACAAGTAAAATGGTTGTGTAAAGGAGTAAGGGATGAAAGAACTTTTATTTTCATTTTTAGAAAATCTCTCAGATCTCGGTTATGTTGGGATTGCTCTTGGTCTCATGATTGAAGTGATTCCAAGTGAAATTGTCCTTGGTTACGGTGGCTATTTAATTCTGCTAGGTAAAATTCATTTTTTTAGTGCATTTCTTGCTGGTGTCGTTGGCGGAACGCTTGCACAGCTTTTCTTATATTGGATGGGTTATTATGGTGGTCGGCCGTTTCTTGAGAAATACGGAAAATACCTACTCATTGATCAAAAACATCTCGATGTTTCAGAAAAGTGGTTTAAAAAGTATGGAACGGGTGTGATCTTTGGTGCAAGGTTTATCCCTGTTGTGAGGCATGCGATCTCAATTCCAGCAGGTGTGGCAAAAATGCCTCTTTGGAAATTTACAGTTTACACGGTTGCAGCAATGATACCCTGGACGTTGTTCTTTTTATACCTAGGAGTCGAGTTGGGAAGCAATTGGATGACAATAAAAGAAGTCGCGCAACCTTACCTCATACCGCTAGCAAGCATTGCACTAGTAGCAGGGGTTATGTATGTACTAGTGAAAAAGCATAGTAAACCGAAATATAGTTAATTAAGTATAAAGAGGTTCTAAGAAGTCAAACTGACTTTTTAGGGCTTTTTTTTAAAAGAAAAACTATGCCAACTAACGTTTTCCTTCTTTCAAACTTAATCTGAAAATTTGGGCACATTATAATTGACAAAATATTTATAACAACATAAACTAATAATCAAATAAGTATTTGAATGAAGTTGGTGAAGCGATGAAAAATGAGGATGTTTGTGAAGTAGTGTGTGTTGATGCTGAAAAGGTATCAAGAGTAAAAAGTGAGATTGAAACGATACAGACTCAGGAAGTGGCAAAAATATTCAAAGCATTATCAGATGATACGAGGGTGAAGATAGCTTATTCATTACTACAAGAATATGAACTATGTGTATGCGATGTGGCGAATATTGTGAAGTGTACAACAGCTACAGCTTCACACCATTTAAGGCTACTACGGAATCTAGGTTTAGCGAAGTATCGAAAAGAAGGTAAGCTCGTTTATTACTCTTTAGATGACGATCATGTAAAACAGCTAATCTCAATTGCATTTGCTCATCAAAAGGAGGTCGAACTTCGTGCAGGAAGCTGAAAAAACGGTATATCGTATTCAAGGTTTCACTTGTGCTGGGTGTGCGACAACGTTCGAAAAAAATGTGAAATCCTTGAATGGTGTAGCAGATGCAAAAGTAAACTTTGGTGCAGCAAAATTAACGGTTTATGGAGAGGCAACCATTCAACAACTTGAAAAAGCAGGTTCATTTGAAGGTTTAAAAGTTACCTCTGAACATGAGAAGATTGAGTATAAAAAAGAACCCTTTTATAAAAGGCATGGAGCTATTTTAATATCGGCCTTGTTTCTATTAGCTGGGTGGTTTGTAGCTTATCAATCAGGCGAAGAGAGCACCTCGTCTAATCTACTGTTCGCTGCGTCAATTGTCGTGGGGGGATATCGTTTATTTCAGACGGGAATTATTAATCTTATTCGTTTTCAGTTTGATATGAAAACACTGATGACTGTTGCGATTATTGGTGCAGCGATTATTGGAGAATGGGGGGAAGGTGCGACGGTTGTCATCCTTTTCGCGATTAGTGAGGCGCTGGAATCTTACTCGATGGACAAAGCAAGGCAATCCATTCGTTCTTTAATGGATGTTGCACCAACAGTAGCATTAGTCAAAAGAAACAATCAGGAATTTTTGTTAGATGTAGATGAGATTGTAGTAGGAGATATAATTATTGTAAAGCCTGGTCAGAAAATTGCCATGGACGGTGTGGTCGTAAACGGAGCATCGACAATAAATCAAGCCGCGATCACAGGAGAATCAGTACCAATTTTAAAAGAACAAAACGATGAGGTTTTTGCAGGAACACTAAATGAAGAAGGTCTACTTGAAATTAAAGTAACAAAACGTGCGGAAGATGCTACAATCGCGAAAATCATTCATTTAGTAGAAGAGGCACAGGCAGAACGAGCACCTTCTCAAGCCTTTGTTGATAAATTTGCTAAGTACTACACCCCAGCAATTATGTTTGTGGCACTATGTGTTGCCATTTTGCCACCCCTTTTCCTTGGAGCTGCATGGAGTACTTGGATTTACCAAGGCCTTGCCGTATTAGTTGTAGGTTGTCCTTGTGCACTTGTCATTTCCACCCCAGTCGCGATTGTAACTGCAATTGGAAATGCAGCAAGAAATGGCGTTTTAATTAAAGGTGGTATTCACCTTGAAGAAACAGGTCAATTAAGAGCAATTGCTTTTGACAAGACGGGAACTCTAACAAAGGGTTTACCTATTGTAACTGATTTTCAAACACTAAGTAACCACAGTGAATCGGAGCTGTTAACGATTATTGCAGCCTTTGAAAATCGATCCGCACACCCTCTGGCATCAGCGATTGTAAAAAGAGCGGATTTGGAAAAATTGAATTACCAGAGCATAAATGTAGAGGACTTTTCATCAATTACAGGCAAAGGAATAAAGGGACTTGTGAATGGTGAACTCTATCTTATAGGTAGTCCTTCTTTCATAAAAGAAGCATTGGGTGAACTTTTGTTAGAAAAGGTATACCACGATATAACTGAATTACAAGAACAGGGAAAAACCGTAATTGTAACAGCGAATACTAAGGAGATTGTCGCAATTATGGCAGTCGCGGATGAAGTAAGAGAGAGCAGCAGGGACGTCGTTAAAAGATTAACTGAATTAGGTATTGAAAAAACAATTATGTTAACTGGTGATAATCAGGCAACTGCTTTAGCGATTGGAAACCAGGTGGGTGTTTCTAATATTGAATCTGAGTTATTACCGCAAGATAAATTAACGTATATAAAAGATCTAAGAAGTCGCTTTGGGAAGGTTGGCATGGTTGGTGATGGAGTAAACGACGCGCCAGCAATGGCTGCATCTACTGTCGGAATTGCAATGGGTGGAGCTGGAACAGATACTGCGCTTGAAACAGCTGATATTGCTCTAATGGGAGATGATCTAAAAAAACTACCATTCACAATAAAACTCAGTCGCCAAGCCTTAAAGATTATTAAGCAAAATATCACCTTTTCGCTAGGAATCAAGTTAGTTGCATTATTACTAGTTGTACCTGGCTGGTTAACACTCTGGATTGCAATCTTTGCGGATATGGGTGCAACACTTCTGGTTACCTTAAATGCCTTGCGATTGTTAAAGTTGAAAGATTAATTTACATCGAAAAAACACCTCATAACTGTGGTGTTTTTTTGATTTGATTTATCCTTATATTTACAATGTATTTACAGGGCTGAAATCCCTGTTATATAGATTTCGATTTAGTAACATTGCACGAAGAAGGATTGCTTTTTTAATAAAAAAGACATATAATCTTTATTGTTAAGTATCTTTACTATCAAGATATTACTTTAGTGAAGCATTGCAAGAAAGAAGGTTGACAATGAATGAGCAACGAAAAGAATTGATTGAAGCTCTTGCCGGGTCTTTCTTTAAAATAGGACGTTCTGTAAATCAGCAACTTTTTCAATCGAAAAATAGTCACTCTCTAACTCCACCACAATTTTATATTCTCTTTGTTTTGAAAAAACAAGGTAGGATGACCGTTTCACAGCTTGGCCAGCTATTGGAATTAACATCTGGAGCGACAACTACAGCCACTAATCGATTAGAGGAAGTTGGCTATATTTTGCGTACACGTGACCTTGAAGACCGTCGTGTTGTGTGGTTAGAAATTACGAGAGAGGGTATCGTAATGATTGAGTCCTCATTAGATAAGAGAAATGAAATATGGGGAGAGTTTTTGGATGAGCTTGACCTTTCTGAACTTAAATCATTGCAATCGTTACTCGGTAAAGTAAAAAAGGAATTGTAGATTGAAGGGAGAGATATTTGTGCCATCTATCGACGAAATCACGAAGCGATTAAGAGAAAAAGGATTACGCGTACAAAAGGTATTGTCTCGAAAAGAGCTTGTTGAAAAGTTAACAAAAACCATTTATCTTCGTCCCACAACTACATTTACGTCAGATATTAAGAAGATATAAGTGCTAGAGGTTGTTCAAAAAAGTCACCAAACGATAAGTTTCTAATCTCTACTGTGTTGTTGTTTGAACACCATTTCTAGTGGATATTCATCTAATGAAATCCGCTTTTTATTTTAATATCACCAGAATTTATATAATTTTAGACTCAGTATGCGTTTCTGAATCCAGCTCCAGCGCCTAGCCCCTCGAGGTCATAAGTCAATTATAAATTGAAGGCAAAGAACGCCTTCTATTTATAATCGTCTTATGCTTGTCGGGGCTGAACAAGGCACTTGCGCTTTTTTTATTGTATATACTTAACAAGATTAACCGTTTACAAGATTAATATACTACCAAATGAAGATGATAACAGAGGTGAAAGTATTGGAACATTTAAGTTATAAAGAAAAAGTGACAATTATGATTGCGATAATAGGAGCGATGTTTTTTGCAGCTGTAAACCAAACGATCGTTGGGAATGCGCTACCAAAGATAATTGCAGATCTTGGTGGGTTGGATTACTATAGCTGGGTATTTACAATTTATATGTTAACTTCAGCCATTACAACAATTTTAGTTGGAAAACTTTCTGATATATATGGACGGAAACCATTTATATTAACAGGAATTTTCATTTTTATGATCGGAGCATTTCTATCAGGCCTGTCAACAGATATTTTTCAATTGATTACTTATCGAGGCATACAGGGATTAGGTGCAGGTATGATTATGTCAACAGCATTTACAGCTGTTGGTGACTTGTTTGCTCCTCGTGAGCGTGGTAAGTGGCAGGGAGCAATGAGTGCAGTTTTTGGACTTTCAAGTGTTTTTGGTCCAGCGCTTGGGGGGTATATTGTTGATAATCTTGAGTGGAAATGGGTATTTTGGGTATTCCTCCCGCTAGGCATAGTTGCTGCGGCCTTGATTTGGAAACTTTTTCCTAAGCAAGAGAAAAAGCAAGGGGAGACGGTGGATTATTTAGGATCTATCTTTCTGACTATAACGCTAGTTGCGACATTGCTAGGCTTTTCTTGGGCTGGCTCAAAATATGCTTGGAGTTCAATCGAAACTATTGGTTTGTTTAGTGGGGCAATTCTTTCGCTATTGCTTTTTATATTTGTCGAGAAAAAGGCGAAGAGCCCAATCTTACCCCTGTATTTATTTAAAAACAGCATTTTCACGATTTCAAATGTGATTGGCTTTGCGATTGGTGTGGCGATGTTCGGTGGAGCGATGTATATTCCTTACTTTGTTCAAGGGGTTTTAGGATTTACCGCTACACATTCAAGTTTTATTACGATGACAATGACGCTAGGATTAGTTTTTGCTAGTGCAATTGGCGGACAAATTATTAGTAAAACTGGCAAGTATAAATTGCAGGCAATTATTGGGTTAATGATCACAACGGCTGGCATGTTTTTATTTTCAACAATGAATGCTGACACATCCCAATGGCTTTTAATTGTTTATTTAGTTCTTGTTGGTGTAGGTTTAGGTGTGGGAATGACTGTGTTCACTTTAACGGTCCAAAATGCTGTAGATCAAAGTCTTCTAGGTGTTGCTACTGCTACGACACAGTTATTCAGATCAATTGGTGGTACAGTTGGTGTTGCTATTATGGGAACCGTTTTAAATCAACGTATGAGCGATAAAATGGCGGAATCATTTGAGGCAGCCAGTGGGCAAACTGCTGTGCCAGAAGGAATGCAAAGTCAAATGCAAGCACTACAAAATCCACAACTACTGTTAGATCATACGAAGCTTGAGCAAATTAAGCAAAGCTTGCCACCTGAAATGGTAGAGTTATTTGAAAAAATGGTTGTAATGCTTCAAGATTCTTTAAGCTTTGCGTTATCTGGAGTTTTCTTAACTGCAACATTTATTATGATTGTAGCTGTTGTGTTAACGTTCTTCCTGAGAGAGATACCACTTAGAAGTGCGTATGATGGGAAAGAAGAGGAGAAGACAGGTGCTGTGAGAGCTAGATTGAACAAGAAACCAGCAGTGGAGTAGGTGGCGGCGTTTGAGAGATAATTTAAATTCTCGACAAATTAACAGCCTTTTTCGCTTAATTCACTTTGAATTTAAATTAATAATCGCTAAAAACCTAAAATTTGGAGAGAATTCTTTCCTTCTTTCATAGGACAGACTAAGAAAGGAAGAAAGGATGATACTCGTGACTGAAGAAGATAATAATTTCTACCAAGATGACGTTTTCAAGCAAGCACAAGTTGTTCAGCATCCAAAGGAAGCAACTGGGTCCGCATTACTACTGACTCAATCCTTCAATTTGTTATCTGGAAAAGATTTATCGAGTAGAGTTGATGAAGAATAAAAATAGACCCAGTGATTTCAAATCACTGGGTCTATTTTTTAATGATTCGCCATTTTAGCGTTTGGTTTATCATAAACGGCTAATTTTTTTACTAAATGTGAGCTATCATGATTTAGGCCAACTATGTTAACAATCGTATCGTTTTTCTTGAACTTCATAACGATTTTATCAACAGCACCTACAGCTGAGTCATCCCATAGATGAGTATGACTGAAATCAATTTCGACGTGCTCAATTTCTTCTTTAAAATCGAACTTTGCAACTAAATCTGTTACGGATGCAAAGAATAATTGTCCCTTAACTATATAAATCTTCTTGTTATCATTTTGATCATAAGTTGTATCAACTGCAACCTTTGAAATTTTAGCTGCAAAGAAAATGGCACTTAATAATACTCCAGCTAAAACACCTTTAGAAAGGTCATGTGTAACGACAACTGTTGCTACGGTTACAATCATAACAGCAGTATCTGTGATTGGCATCACAGGTAGCTTCTTCAATGAAGACCAATCAAAGGTTCCAATTGAAACCATAATCATTACTCCGACTAAAGCTGCCATTGGAATTTGAATTAAGATATTATTTAATAGAAGTATGAGGACCATTAAAAAGGCACCAGCAACTAGTGTGGATAACCTTCCACGTCCTCCTGATTTAACATTAATGACAGATTGACCAATCATCGCGCAACCGGCCATGCCACCGAAGAAACCTGAAACGATGTTTGCAATTCCTTGCCCTTTTGCTTCTCTATTTTTATCACTTTCTGTATCTGTCATATCATCAACAATTTGAGCAGTTAACAGAGATTCTAGTAACCCAACTAATGCTAATGCAATAGAGTAAGGTAAGATAATTTGTAGTGTTTCAAAATTCAAAGGAATTTCAGGAATGAGAAACAACGGTAAAGCTTGCGTTAATTCTCCCATATCTCCAACTGTACGAACCGAAACTCCTGAAATAACTGCAAAGATCGTCATCACGACAATTGCAACGAGTGGTGATGGGACTACTTTTGTAAAACGAGGTAAAATATAAATAATAGCTAATGAACCAACAACCATTGCATACATCACCCAAGTTTCGCCAACAAAGTGAGGCAATTGGGCCATGAAAATTAATATGGCAAGTGCATTCACAAACCCAACCATAACCGATCTAGGGATGAATTTCATCAGCTTCCCAAGCTTTAATACGCCCATAATAATTTGGATAATACCGGTTAAAATCGTAGCAGCAAGTAAATATTGTAAGCCGTGATCCGCGACTAATGTTACCATTACTAACGCCATTGCACCTGTAGCAGCTGAAATCATCCCAGGTCTGCCACCAATAAAAGCAATTACAACGGCAATACAAAATGAAGCGTATAATCCAACCATTGGATCTACCCCTGCAATAATAGAAAAGGCAATCGCTTCAGGAATTAAAGCTAAAGCTACGACGATTCCAGCTAAAACATCGCCTCGCACATTTCCAAACCATTCTTGTTTAATTGTTTGTACGTTCAAAACAGCACCTCTTTCTCCAATATTTTATGATGATGACTTTCAACTCTCATGAAAGTCGGGTCCGTTATTAACGTAGATGATTATACCACCGATTTTCATTTTTATGTAGTCTTATGTAAGCGCATAAAACATACGGATGCTTTAAATAGCGGATAAATGCTTAAACTATGTGGAAGATTGTCACAAAGGAAAAATAAAAAACGATGCATTGTTAAGCATCGTTTTCTCAACTATTCCTGATGATGTAAATCCTTTTCCTTAAGTGTAGTAATAATACTATAGGAGATATGTTCCCATAATGATTCATCTTGGCTATAGGTTTTTGTTAACCGTTGAATAAACTCCAGTTGTTTTTCTTTAAAGTTTTGTGCATCACTTGGAGGGAGAGTAGCTTTTTCTTGTTCAACTAGCTTTTGAACTTTTTGAGCTCGCGGTCCCCATACAGCTTTTTCATTACCTTCTTGATCAATGAAGATGAAAATTGGAATCGAACGCGCAGTTCCGTTTGTTAAGTATTGATCCATGAGTTCTAAATTTTGATCGCGGAGTAGGAAGCGAACCGCCATGTTAGCAGCTTCAGCAATTCGAACTAAAATCGGATTATTTACAAGTGCATCTCCACACCAATCCTCAGTTAAAACAATCACCTTTAATTGTCTTGCTTGAATTTTTTCTAGAAATGAAATGTCATCTTCATTTAACGTGAATCGTTCATATATTGAAAGCATAACTTCTTTGTTAACGGTCATTTTTTCACGGTATTGTTCAAATGTTAGTCCTTTTGAATACCAATCATTAAGGTTCATCTCTTTCACCTCGTAAAGTTAGAATATGTTCTACTTAAAATATCAAATCTTGATTAGAAAAGCGAGAAAGATGCCTGATAAATTGCTTTTTGCTCATTCTTCCTTCAAGAGGATAGAATAATGTGTAATTCGTAAAAGATAAAAAAGGGAGTTTGGATAATTGTGAAGAAGTGTACTTTAAAAACTCACATAATTAAACAAGTGGAACCCGTATCTTTTTACGTTCGTAAATCGTTACTATATTGAGAGCTCTCACAAGGGGTGTTATAAATGACTACCAAGCTTGGTCAAAAATTGGTTAAAGGAAATACTCACCAGTCATTGGATATGAATGAGTTTTATCCTTCATTGATGAAATATTGTTATTGGTTAACAAAAAACAGTTGGGATGCTGAGGATTTAGTTCAGGATACGATGGTAAAAGTTTTCAAGAAATTGGACCGTGAAAACGTGGGTGAAACAACAGTGACTAAATCCTTCCTACGTAAAGTAGCTTATCACCAGTGGATTGACACATTAAAAAAGGTCAAAAAAGAAACACTTCAAGCCGAAATTCCTGAATTGTTTTTTCAAGAATCGACTCAATTTGAAGAGATCGTTGAAGCAATCGAAACACTAACGAATTGTTTAACACCAAAACAATGTACGGTTTTTTTACTAAAAGAGTTCTTTGGTAATCAGCTAGATGAAATTGCTGAAACTTTGAAAATAAACGAAACAGCCGTAAAAACGTTACTATTTCGATCTCGTCAAAAGCTGAAAAAATACTCGGAAGTAGAAAATCCAGAAATCAAAAGCGTTGATTCTTACTGGATTGATACTGATAAGAAGCAATTTATTGATTTGACAATAGAGTCAATTAAACAAAATAATCCGAACATCATTCTTAGAAAAGTGCGTGGTTCAAAACAGACGATAAGAGCAAGAGGCATTCAACCTTACGCTCAATCTAGTATGAAGGTAATGTCTCTTGCTTCTTAAAAATAGGAGGCAATACCATGACAACCATTCCTTATGTAATCGAACAAACAAAATCAGGTGAGCGATCATACGATATTTACTCAAGACTTCTGAAGGATCGGATCATCATGATTGGCTCAGAAATAAACGATCAAATTGCCAACACAGTTGTTGCACAGCTGTTATTTTTAGCTGCTGAAGATCCAGAAAAAGATATTTCTCTCTATATTAATAGCCCAGGTGGTTCGACTTCAGCAGGGTTTGCTATTATGGATACGATGCACTATATCAAGCCTGACGTGCGAACAATCTGCACGGGAATGTCTGCTTCAATGGGTGCAATGCTGTTGCTCGCAGGAAAGAAAGGTAAGCGATATGCATTACCAAATAGTGAGATCATGATTCATCAACCTCTAGGTGGTGCACGTGGGCAAGCGACAGATATTGAAATCTCAGCAAAACGAATTATAAAGCTAAGAGAGCATATCAACTCGATCATCTCCGAACGAACAGGTCAACCACTGGAGCGAATCGCGATAGATACGGACCGAGATTATTTTATGTCTGCACAAGAAGCCAAGGAATACGGGATTATTGATGAGATAATCGAATAGCTTTAACTGAAAAAACCTAAAAGGTGATACGCAGGCCTTCTAGGTTTTTTTCGTTATTTAAAGGAAAATGAACACAACAAGTAGAATTTAATGATCTTACAACTTTACATAAAGGAATGATCTAGCATGATTCAAAGAAACCTCGTCTTAAAAGGGGAGCGTGTTGAGTTAATTCCAATGGAAACCTCACATGCACACGACCTATTCGAAGCGTCTCAGGATGACAATATTTGGACTTACTTACCAGCGAAGGTGACAACCTTAGAACAAATGCATGATGTAGTTGAACAAGCAATTATTGAACGAGAAAAACGTACACAGTACCCGTTCACGATAAAGGATCTTAAAACCAATAAAATAGTAGGAAGCACTCGTTATCTCGTGCTCTCTCCTGAAAACAAAAGTCTTGAAATAGGTTCGACATGGTTAAACTCAAGCGTGTGGAGAACGAGAGTGAATACTGAAAGTAAATATTTACTGTTGAAGCACTGCTTTGAAACTCTTGACCTTAATCGAGTGGAAATCAAAACAGATGCGAGAAACCAGAGGTCACAACAAGCAATTGCAAGATTAGGAGCACAGAAAGAAGGAACATTACGAAAAAATAGGATTCTACCGAATGGTTTTGTTCGAGATTCAGTTATTTTCAGTGTTATTGCAAAAGAATGGCCAGATGTGAAGCATAGATTGGAAGGTTTTTTACATCGTTAATAGAAAAAGTAGCCAAAGTCTCGACGAAAGCTACTTTTTTTAAATATCGAAAGTATATAATTTGATACTAAGTCTGTGTTGCTGAATCCAGCTCTAGCGCCTAGACCCTAGACCCGCTTCCTTTCTAACTAAGCCTTCAGAAACTATATATATTCGGTTACTAAATGTAAATTCCTGTAAATTAATGATGGGAGTTAGCAAGATGTTAATTGTTTTCTATAAAATAGTACAAATTTCATGTTTACATAAGATTCAGATAACTTATAATGAGGGTAACTTTTCAGAAGGAGGGATACCACAATGGGAAAAGGTAGAATCCGAGTAGAAGAGAGAATTAAGGCTGAAACAGACGAAGAAATGTATGAAGCACAATTATTAGCTGATGATCATAAAGACGAGAGAGAGTGATTTTTCGCTCTCTTTTTTTAAATTGAAAAAAGAGAGAGGCATAACCCTCCCTACTTAAAGATCATCAAACCCATTATCTACTGAGTTCACCTTCGTATATTGTCTGGACTTTTGCTCGAAAAAGTCAGATTTACCAAGATCAACATCTTCGTACGCTTTAATCCACTTTAAAGGATTAGTACGATATCCTTCAAAAGGTCTGTCATAGCCAAGCTGAACACACCTAACATTTGCATAAAACTTAATATAGTCCTCTACATCCTTCATGTTGATGCCATCGATTTTATTTCCAAGTATAGAACGGCCCCATTCGATTTCTAATTCCGCTGCTTTTCTAAATGTTTGTTGGATGAAATAGGCTAGCTCAGGTGTATCATATTCTGGATATTCATTTAGAATTTCTTTGAAAATTTTTACGAATAAATCCACATGGATCTGTTCATCACGATTAATGTAGTTAATCATTGTGCTTGTTGCGACCATTTTTTGATTTCTGGCCAGATTGTAGAAAAAAGCAAAGCCGGAATAAAAGAATAATCCTTCTAAAATGACATCATAGACGATCGACTTTAATAGGTTTTCGACATTAGCCTCTTCCGCAAAAGCTTGATAGCCGTTCGTGACAAAGTCATTGCGATCTCGTAAAGTCTGGTCAGATCGCCAATAATTAAATACCTCGTCTTGAATATGCTTCGGAACGATGCTTGATAAAACATAGGAATAGGAATGGTTATGGACCACTTCCTGCTGTGCGAGAATAATCATCAGCGCATTTACACTGGAATCAGTAAGGTAGTCGGCAACTTTTCCAGCATAATCTGTTTGAATGCTGTCGAGTAATGCGAGCAGTCCAATGACTTTTAAAAAGGCATCTCGCTCATCGACACTTAGCTCTTTGAACTGCTTAATATCTTGAGACATATTAATCTCAAATGGTGTCCAAAAATTCGAAAGCATTTTTTTGTATTTTGGATATGCCCATCCGTAGGCAGTATCATCCCAGTTAAGAATATTTGAACTTTTTCCGTTAATGATCCTTGTCGAACGATTTGGAGCGGTTGGATCCATGAGAACGCGTTTTGTTAACGCCGTTTTTGTCATTGTGTTACCTCCCTTTTGATCAACTAGCACAGGATTCGCATTCTTCAATCGCACTGGAAGTAGAACGGACGTAATATGTCGTTTTTAAGTCTGCTTTCCAGGCGGCAAGGTGCAGGTCTAGGAGCTCTACTGCTTTAATCGTATTTTGAACATAAAAGTTAAAGGAAATAGATTGATCAATATGACGTTGTCTTGCTGCATTTTGTTTGATACTCCAGTGTTGGTCGATAAAATAAGCTGATTTATAATACCATGTTGTTTCTGCGTTTAAGTCAGGCGCTGTGACTGGAATTTTGTAATCCTTTTTTTCTTCGGAGTACACTTTTTGAAATATAGGGTCGATGCTTGCTGTGCTTCCTGCGATAATTGAAGTAGAAGCATTTGGTGCAACAGCCATCAAGTAGCCGTTGCGAACGCCAAACGTTTTTACTTTATCGCGAAGTTCATCCCATGGGAGGCTACTCCCTGCTGTTTTGTAATTTCTCTTTGTAAAATAGGAACCATTTTCCCAATCTGAACCATGAAAAACAGAGTAAGCACCCTTTTCTTTTGCTAATTCCATGCTAGCTTGGATCGTATAATAAGAGATTTCCTCATAAAGCTTGTCCGCATAAGCGACTGCTTCATCACTTTCCCATTTTAGTTGCCTTAATGCTAGAAGGTGATGCCATCCGAAGGTTCCCAACCCAATCGAACGGTATTTCTGATTGGTTAGTTTTGCTTGTAAAACTGGGATGTTATTGAGATCAATGACATTGTCTAACATCCGAACTTGAATAGGAATTAATCTCTTTAGAACGGAATCGGTTACAGCTTTGGCGAGATTAATAGATGAGAGATTGCAAACAACAAAATCACCAGGTGTTTTCACTGTGATAATTTTCCCGTCTTCTGTGTACTGCTCGTCCTGAATCGTTGGGCTTTGATTTTGAGTAATTTCGGTACAAAGGTTGCTACAGTAGATCACTCCAACATGAGAATTTGTATTTTTTCGATTTACTTCATCGCGGTAAAACATATAAGGTGTGCCTGCCTCAAGTTGACTAATCATAATCCGCTTCATGATATCAATGGCCGGAATAGTTTCTCTTGAAAGAGTAGGGGTGTTCACACAATCCCAGTATTTTTCTCTAAAGCTTCCATTGCCTTTTTCCTCATCGAAATAGTCTTCTAAGCTGTATCCCATTACTCGACGAACTTCATGGGGATCAAATAAATGCCATTCACCACGCTTTTCGACCTGTTCCATAAATAAATCAGGAATACAAACGCCTGTAAACAAATCATGGGTCCTTAGACGTTCATCACCATTGTTCAATTTTGCATCTAAAAAGGAAAAGATATCTTTGTGCCAAACATCAAGATAAACCGCGATTGCTCCTTTTCGTTGCCCAAGCTGATCAACACTTACAGCTGTGTTGTTTAATTGCTTCATCCAAGGAATGACACCAGAAGATACTCCTTTGAAACCTTTAATATCACTGCCACGACTTCTCAGCTTACCTAGATACGTGCCAATTCCGCCACCTGCTTTTGATAAATTCGCAATATCAGTGTTGCTATCAAAGATTCCTTGTAAACTATCATCGATCGTATCGATAAAACAGCTTGATAGCTGTCCGATTGGTTTTCCTGCGTTGGAGAGAGTAGGAGTTGCGACAGTCATATATAGATTGCTCATCGCCCAATATGCTTCTTTAACTAGGTATAAGCGTTTTTCTCTCTCCTCATTTGCAAGCAAAGTCATCGCAATGATTAAAAACCGTTCCTGTGGGAGCTCGTACACTTGCTTGTTGAAATCTCGGGCTAAATAACGGTCGCTTAAGGTACGAAGTCCAATGTATGTAAATAGCTTGTCGTTGTCGGGGTTGATGATTGCACCTAGCTCTTCAATTTCATCCTTCGAATAGGAGGTTGTTAAGAATGTGCTATAGATTCCTTTTGATTCCAAAGCTGTGAGAAGCTCATAAAAGGGGCCGTATTTTTCTTCCTTTGGATAGTGACGAGCGTGTGCAGACTCTGCATAAAGTTTTTTCAGAAAAAGCTGTGCACAAAAGTACGTCCAATCGGGTTCTGTTTCACTAATATGTGATAAACCTTCTAAGATTAGTAGATTGGTTATTTGTTCGGAGGAATACATTTCCCTTTGTGAGATGGATAGAAGAACTCGTTCAATGAAGTTCTCTAATGGGAGAGCAAGGAAGTCTTGTCCAAGGTTTTCGAGAGAGCGCTGCAATTTTAAAGAATCAAATTGAGTTACAGTTCCATCGTTACTATTTTTTATCAACGTCTGGGTCAATTGTGTTGTCATTGTCATCCTCCTGTTTAACAAAAATAAAAAATCCACTCGTAGATTGAGTGGATCAAACGATAGCACAATGAAGAAGGTAACCCAAATAACCTTCATTTTATCCCATCGTTTCATCTTCTCAGGTCCCCGAAGAATTCGAAACTTTGCAAGTTACAGGCAGGTCTACTGACTTGTGCTTAATCCTACTTAGAGTCCTTCCCATACGATATCTTGATGTATTGTACAGTGGCTTTTCTCAGTTCGTCACACTTACAGTTGCGGGGACAGCTCTGGAATTTCACCAGATTCCCTATTATGCCAACTTGGCACCTGTTCTTACAGTTAATACTATATATAGTTACTAACGTTATTGTTAATTCAATATGTAGTGTGTATCTTATATAAACATCATATAGGACTAGTCGTTTCTTTTCAACTAAAAAGTGATGATTGTCGAAAAGAATTGAATATGATCATTCTAAAAAGTTCTCAGGGTTAGCTCTTTAATAAAATCTGTAACCATGTCATACTAGGGAAAAGATTGTTAAAATTCCGATTCGAAAGGGAGTAGAATATGCGCGTTTTATTACAAGATCAACTGTTGAATAGAGATGAAGTGGCAATTGATATAGAAGACCGGGGTTATCAATTTGGCGATGGCGTTTACGAAGTGATGCGGGTGTATGAAGGACAACTGTTCACTATAAATGAGCACTTAGAAAGACTTGCGAGAAGTGCAGATCAAATTAGAATGAAACTACCACTACGTCTTGATGTATTAAAAGAGAGACTTATAGAGTTAGTGAGTGAAAACTCAGTGCAAAATGGTGCTGTATATGTACAGGTTTCTCGAGGTGTAAGTTTAAGAAATCATTCATTTCCGGGCGATAAGGTTACACCTGTATTAATCGCGTATCCGTTACCTGGAAAAAAACCTGCTCAAGAGCAACAAAATGGTGTTCAAGTGAACCTTGTTGATGACATGCGCTGGCTTCGCTGTGATATAAAGAGTTTAAATTTATTGTGGAATGTTATGGCAAAGCAAGAGGCCTTAGATAAAGGGACATATGAGGCACTTCTGCATCGTGATGGCACAATCACTGAAGGATCTTCAACAAATTTCTATGCAGTGAAGGATGGAACTGTTTATACACATCCAGCGAATAACCTGATTTTGAATGGAATTACAAGAATGAAAATTATAGAGCTTTGTAGTGAAAATGGAATACCTTTTATGGAAAAAGAACTCTACATTAATGAGCGAACTTCTTTTGATGAAGCATTTATTTCTTCAACAACGATTGAAATTGTTCCTGTAACAAAAATTGAGGAAGATGTAATTGGTGAAGGGAAGCCTGGTGAAGTAACTAAAAGGCTCCAGGAGTTGTTTCGGAAAATCACACCTTAGGGAAAATTTAATAAAAAGAGCCGCATAAAAATCATTTCAACGATTTTTACGCGGCTCTTTTTGTATTATCCTTTCGCTCTAAATCCAAACAAAATCGTAAATAAAGGAGAGATATATAGAAAAAAGGCGAATGGCAAGTAGTCGATAACTGAGACACCTAATGTTTGAGCGAAAAATGCTCCGCTAACGCCCCAAGGAACGAGCGGGTTAATAAGTGTGCCCGAATCTTCGAGGGATCGAGATAAGTATTTACGATCAATCGCCATTTTTTCGTACAATGGTTTAAATGTTTGTCCAGGTATTAAGATCGATAAGTATTGTTCTCCTGTTAAGAGATTTACACCTAAAGAGGAGGCGACAGTTGAGAGAATCAGTTGGCCACGAGACTGAATTCGTTCAAAAAGCCCAGTTAATAACGTTGTAATGATCTGTAATTTTTCTAAAAGTCCACCTAAAGCAAATGCGATCATAATCAGCGAGATCGACCACATCATCGATTGTAATCCACCGCGATTTAAAATATTGCTTACCTGTTCGTTCTCAACGGTGAAGGTTGTGCCGTTTTGTAAGGTTGTTAAAAATTGTCCTATACTCGCATCCTGAACGAGTATGCCTGTTATCCCAGCAGAAATAATTCCAATTGTAAAAGCAGGGATAACAGGAAACTTCCGAACAGCTAACACTATGACGAGTAGAGGAGAAAGTAGTGTCCACATACTAACTGCCACATGCTGATTTATGACGGCTACCATTTCACTCATTACTAAGAGTGATGCTTCATTAATAGGAGTTGAAAACCCAAGCATTAAAAATATGATCGCAGTAATGATAATGGCTGGGACAGTGGTTTTTGTCATGTGCCTAATATGAGTAAACAAAGGAACCGAAGATACACCAGATGCGAAATTTGTTGTGTCAGACATCGGTGACATTTTATCACCAAAGCATGCCCCACAAATTACAGCCCCTGCTACCCACTCAAGTGGTAACCCAGTTGCAATTCCAACACCCATTAGTGCTACACCAATCGTACTAACTGTTGTAAATGAACTACCAACTAATGAAGAGATGACCATACATGAAAATAATGCTGTAATTAATAGATAGGTAGGATTTATCACAGACAAAGCATAGACAATAACAGTTGGAATTGTCCCACTGAACATCCATGCTCCAATTAAAAGACCAATGAGTGCTAAAAGAATAATTGGCTGTACACCACTTTGTATTCCTTTTACCATTCCATCTTCTAGCTCTTTCCATGCGACTCGTTTCGTTATTCCAACGAATGACACCATTAGAATACAAGCAAGAAGAGGAATATGCGGCTCGGTCTTAAAAATAAACAAACTGATGAAAATAATTCCTAGAATGCCTATTGTCGTCAAGATTGCTTGACGGTATGTGAAAAGATTCTGGTTGTTTTGCACTGTTTATACCATCCTTAAACCCTCTTTGGGAGCTAGAAGCTAGCATTAGAGGGAAATTAATTTATCACTTAAACGCTTTTATGCTTTTGTGTATAAAAGTATTATATCAATCTAATATTCTGTGTCAATGAGTGAGAGAGTAGTTTAATTATTCTGGAGAATTCAATGTGGGTGTTCGGATTTATCTAAGAGCCTGTGGCTTCAGAAGTTTTTTTTTAGGGAAGAAAAAAAGACTACTAAAAGCAGTCTTTTCATTTAGCAATTAATACTGGAATGTTGGAGTGCTTTGAAACCTTCTCACTTACACTTCCATAGAGTAATTTCTTTAATCCACTGATGTCGCGACTACCCATTACGATAAGATCTGCTTTATGTTCCTCAGCGAAAAAGACAATGGCTTCAGAGGCATCACCTTCGAGTAGCTTGATATCTGCGGCGCTATTATTATTTTCTAATATTTGTCTAGCTTCAGACGTTAACTGTATGGCCGTATTTTCAGTGATGTCAACATTCTCTTGTTCGACATTATCATGAACGTATCCAGTTGTAGGGGAATTCAGAAGTCCATCTGTACCATAACCACCTATTGGTATTACCTGGATATTATCAGCTGATCGGTATGCAGATCGTTTCTTTTCTTGAAGTACATGAACGACTGATAAAGTAGAAGATAATTGTTTGCTCACATTTATGGCAAGTTTTAATGCATCCTTACTGTTTTCTGTTCCATCATATGCACATACGACATGTTCAAAGGTACTCATAGTTTTCAATCCCTTCATAATAAGAGTTTACTATTTTATACCCTAAATTTAGCACCATAATCATTTCCTTGAGAAAAGCCCATTAATCAGCTCCACCGCCGTCACCTCCACCACCACTGTCACCACCGTATGAGTCTCCATCACTTGAAGATGAAGAGCTGCTAGTTGGCAGGGCGCTCCATTTCCATGTGTTGACTAAATATTCCACGGTTTCCTCGTCAATTAATAAGAGACTGGTAAGTGGTAGGGAGGAAACAACTAAATCTTTTCCAGACTGCTGATAGGAGTGTACTGCGCGTTTAAAAGGAACTTTTACTTTAAGTAATAATGCGCGTGTCGCCCATTGCTCAAGTTCGCTGCTTGATACATGTTTGGGAATGCCCTCTTTTTTCTGAAAAGACACCGGAAGATAGTGCACTTGTGCCCTTTGCAACAATAAATAAAAAACTCAGCTGTTTAACACAGCTGAGTGAAAGGTTAGTTGAACATTGGTAAAATATAACTGATTAAGAACCATATAATTCCGAAAAAAATGACTAGATATGCTGCATATTTGATAAAAGTTGCACCAACTAAACTATGATTTGTTTTATTTTCCTCTTTTTGTTCTACATTAACTCGCTTATATTCTGCCATGATGATGCTCTCCCTTCATCACATTTTCGTGCACTTTACGATTTTAAAATAAGCTAATTAACCAACCGATCACAACAATTGCTCCAACGACCATTAAGATTGTACGTAACATAAGACATACTCCTTTTTGACTAATATTTTTTTAAAATTCATAGGTGACCAAACATTTGTTATATTTTCACCTTAACTGCAGGGTGCCATACTTGTTTTGAAAATCTTACTGATCTTATAGCATATATTTCTTCTAACTCCTGCATCATGCTTGCTGGGTTGTAGCCATCAATAATAATTTTTAATGGCTGTCCATTTTTTAGTGTAAGTAGAAATGCCATAAGAGAAGGTAATTTTGAGGCATCAACAATGTGTTTTTTGTTAGTTAGCAAATAGATCTGCCCACTATAGGATTTTGCTAACTGATTAATTTTTAATACTTGTTCCATTCTTAATTGCTTTTGAATATGTAAGTCAGTTGTCATTAATTCACTCATTGTTTTCCCCTCCAAAGTTATACGTTGTTTTGTTACTTCTTAATTACCTCCCCTTATGAAATTCGAAACTCTTTAGCTGATAAATAGTGAGATAGTCCTTCTTCATCATCGATTTAAAATAAAAAAACTATTCATTTGAAAAATAAACTAGTCTTTTTGGACTGAAATTAGCTTTGAGATACTTAATTGGAAAAAGGTATACTATTAATAAAGGATAGAAGAAAAGGAGTACGAGGATGGAAGCACTGAAATATCTTTGTTTAATTACGGCTGTTGTGACCCAATTGACTGGTATTCTTTTTTTGTTTATTAACATTCATATAGCAGCAATTTTGTTTATAATTTATGGAATAGCACTTATTGGACTACTGATTGTGTTCATAAAAAATCGGTACGATGAAAAAAAGGAGGATGATGAACATGATTATCGTGACTACTGAATCTGTTCCAGGAAAAGAAACAAAGGAATACAAAGGGTTTGTAAGAGGGAGTACTGTTCAATCGAAACACATAGGCCGTGACATAATGGCTGGGTTAAAAACAATTGTCGGTGGAGAAATCAAGGAATACACGGAAATGATGGAAGAGGCAAGGCAGAAAGCGATCGGTAGAATGGTGGATGATGCAAAGTCAAAAGGCGCCAACGCGATTGTATGTATGCGACTAGAATCTTCAGCTGTAATGCAGAATGCTTCAGAAATCATTGCGTATGGTACTGCTGTTACAATTGGTGAATAACTCACTTTATTGCTAGTTCAAGCTTAGAAAAATTTGTAAAATATCAAATGTGCTAATTGACAAAATAATGAAAATAGTGGTAATCTAGCTAAGAGTTTAAAACTACAATAATTTGGTAAAGGAGGTTGCGTTATGAAAAAATTAATTGTTGATACAGTTGTTCGTTCAATCGTTAAAAATACTAACGTGGCCCTTCCTTGCCTTTCAATGATTTAAGTTTGCATTAAATCACCAAGGCACAGGTCACGTTTCCACGCGTGATTTGTGCCTTTTTTGTGTTAATTAGGCATATCGCTAAGGGCGGTATGCCTTTTTATATAAGAAAAAACAAGGAGGAAAAATTATGATTGTATTCATAAACAATAAGACAACTCTTACACAAGGAGATCCAGAAAGCGGCTAGTGAACGTTATTAAGAAGACAACAGGGAGATGTATATATGTTTTCAGTTTTGAAAAAGTTAGGCTGGTTTTTTAGACAGTATTGGAAGAGGTATTTGATTGTAATCATCCTGTTACTTATTGTAAACGTCATTGAAATCCTTCCACCTAAGCTACTTGGAACGGTGATAGACCACATACAAGTTGGAAATTTAACAAGCGAATTACTTCTTCAATACATTATTTCGTTTATTGTTTTAGGGGTTGTGGCATATACGCTTACGTATTATTGGATGTACAATCTTTTCGGTGGTTCACATCTGATTGAGAAGATCCTTCGTTCAAAATTCATGGGTCAGCTTTTACTGATGACACCGCGCTTTTATGAAAAAAATCGCACCGGGGACTTAATGGCAAGAGCTACCAATGACTTAAAAGCCATCTCTTTAACAACGGGTTTTGGAATTTTAACACTAGTGGATTCGAGTATGTATATGCTAACCATTCTTTTAACGATGGGAATTCTCATTAGTTGGAAGCTTACCTTAGCGGCAATTATTCCACTTCCAATAATGGCAATAGCTATGAAAATCTATGGGAAAAGAATTCATAAGCTCTATACAGAAGCACAGGATTCATTTGGTGATTTGAATGATCAGGTGCTTGAATCGGTTGCAGGTGTTCGCGTTATCCGTGCATATGTGCAGGAGCGAGAAGATGTGAATCGCTTTAACAAATTAACTGATACAGTTTACAAAAAAAATGTCGCAGTAGCGAAAATTGATGCGCTGTTTGAGCCAACGATCAAGCTACTAGTTGGAATTAGTTATTTAATTGGACTTGGATATGGTGCCTATCTTGTATTCCATAAAGAAATCACGTTAGGTGAGCTTGTTTCATTTAATGTCTATTTAGGGATGATGATTTGGCCAATGTTTGCAATAGGTGAATTAATTAATATCATGCAACGAGGAAACGCGTCCTTAGATCGTGTAAATGAAACACTCTCATATGAACCAGATGTCAAGGATTCGTCTACACCAAAAGATGTAAAGGTTCCAGAAACAATTTCTTTTAACTCAGTAACCTTCCAATATCCAACATCTGAAGTAAAGAACTTAACTAATGTTTCTCTTACTGTTAAACAAGGTGAAACAATAGGGATTGTCGGAAAAACAGGTAGTGGAAAAACGACGATTATCAAGCAGCTTCTTAGACAATATCCCAATGGGATGGGGAATATTACTATTTCGGATGTGCCAATTGAGAACATTCCAATGAATACATTACAAAGATGGATCGGTTATGTGCCTCAGGATCATGTTCTTTTCTCGCGAACTGTGCAAGAAAATATCCTCTTTGGAAAAAGTGATGGCAGTGAACTCGAACTGAACAAGGCGATTGATCTGGCATTTTTCAGAAAAGATCTAGAGCTTCTCCCAGAGGGATTGAACACACTTGTCGGTGAAAAGGGTGTTGCCTTATCAGGGGGTCAAAAACAACGGATCTCAATTGCTAGGGCACTACTTATTAATCCTGAAATTCTTATTTTAGATGATGCGTTATCAGCGGTTGATGCGAAAACAGAAACGAATATCATTAACAATATTCGAGGCGAGCGTTTTGGAAAAACAACGTTTATCACAACTCATCGTTTATCAGCAGTCGAACATGCGGACTGGATTATTGTCATGGATAACGGTGCAATTGTCGAAGAAGGAACACATGAACAGCTATTAGCACAAAAGGGTTGGTATAAAGAACAATTTGTACGTCAACAAATTGAATCAGAGAATGAAGGGGGCGTGTCAGCATGAGTACAGGCCGAAAGTTACTAAATTATGCCCTTCAATATAAGAAAACGCTCATTATCGCACTCGTTATGCTTACAGCTGCGGTAGCCGCTGAATTAACGGGACCGTTTATAGCAAAAAAAATGATTGATGATCACATTTTAGGAATTGAACGAACATGGTATGAAACGGATGAAACATCAAATGCCGTCTCATATAATGGGTCTTGGTACACACGTACGGATTATCTTGAATCATCAGAAGAAAAACAAGATCCAATTCGCATTCTGCAGGTCGATAGAGAATATTTCTTTATCCCAGAGCAGATTGAGTTTGATGGCGAACGAAGCTTTAATGATGGAAGCATGATTATTAAGCGTGGAGAGGAAGAAACAAGCTACGCTGCAACACCATTGTCAACTGAAGAGTTAGTTCAGTTTTATGAGCCAGGAATAAGAGGGCTCATCCAATTAATTTCGATTTATTTTGGACTATTAGTGGTTGCATCACTTTTCCATTATGGACAGAGCTATTATTTACAGGTTACTTCAAACCGAATCATCCAAAAAATGCGTCAAGATGTGTTTGAGCACATTCAGCGTTTACCGGTTAAGTATTTTGATAATTTGCCTGCTGGAAAAGTCGTCGCTAGAGTAACCAATGATACAGAAGCAATTCGTGAACTATATGTCGCAGTACTTGCAACATTTTTCACAAGTGCCATTTACATTACTGGAATTTATGTTGCTTTATTTCTACTAGATGTAAAAATGGCGTTGATCTGTATGACGATATTACCTTTACTCGTCGTTTGGATGATTGTCTATCGAAAGTATGCTTCAACATATAATCACAAAATTCGTTCACTAGTGAGTGATCTAAATGGAATGATTAATGAGTCCATTCAAGGAATGACGATTATTCAAGCATTCCGTCGACAAAAAGAATCAAAAGCAGAATTTGAAGCGATAAATGAATCGCATTTTCATTTTCAAAACAAGTTATTGAACTTGAATTCACTACTTTCGCATAATCTTGTTGGGTTGCTTCGAAATATTACGTTTGTCGCGTTAATTTGGTATTTTGGAGGCGCTTCAATAGGTGTTGGATCAATCGTTTCACTAGGTGTACTTTATGCATTTGTCGACTATTTAAACCGCTTATTCCAACCAATCACAGGCATCGTTAATCAGCTTGCACAGCTTGAGCAAGCAAGAGTGGCATCCGAACGAGTTTTTGAGCTCCTGAATGTAGAGGGTACACCTGTTAATGAAGAAAGATTGCCTCGTTATCAAGGGAATGTAACATTCGAAAATGTTTGGTTTGGCTATAAAGAAGGAGAGTATGTGTTAAAAAATATTAACTTTGAAGCTAAGCAAGGAGAAACAATAGCCCTTATTGGTCACACGGGTTCCGGGAAGAGCTCAATTATGAATTTGCTTTTCCGTTTTTATGATATAGAAGAAGGAAAAATATCAATAGATGGAAAGAGCATTATGGAGATGCCAAGACAGGCGGTCCGTCAGCATATGGGAATTGTTTTGCAGGATCCGTTTTTATTCACCGGTACGATTGCTTCAAATGTTAGTCTTGAAAATGAACATATTTCTAGAGAAGAGATCGAAAAAGCGTTAAAAGATGTAGGTGCGGAAACATTATTGAAGCATTTACCAAAAGGATTTGATGAACCGGTTATTGAAAAAGGAAGCACACTTTCCTCTGGTCAACGTCAGCTCATTTCCTTTGCTCGTGCACTTGCTTTTAACCCGGCTATCCTAATTTTAGATGAAGCAACAGCGAGTATCGATACAGAAACTGAAGCAATTATTCAAGATGCACTTGAAGTGCTGAAAAAAGGAAGAACAACCTTTATTATTGCTCACCGTTTATCAACGATTAAAAATGCGGATCAAATATTAGTCTTAGACCGAGGAGAAATCGTTGAACGTGGTAACCATAACGAATTGATGAAGGAAAAAGGCAAGTATTATCAGATGTATGAGTTGCAAAAAGGGAAGCAGAATTCTTTAGCAATGTGAAAGTAGAAGAGGCTAATCATTTGATTTGGCCTCTTTTTTCTGGAATTATTAATAGGACAACCCAACTCGCTGACGGTTAAATTTACTTAATATAAGCTGAGAAAAAGCAAAATGTGCAGTATCCTGAACAGAAATGCTCTTTCCTTCAAAAGGAAGAAATGTCACTTCGTATCGATAATTTTTGGTTAATATACCGTCTGGCAGATAAGTTGGACAAATGATTGTCCAGTCGAGATTGCTTTCCTTCAGTGCTTCGTACATTTTTAAATGTTCTTCTGCAGCTCTCGTGCTTCTCTGTTTTGATTCAGACGATTGAAAGCGATATATACTTGGGTCGGTACGAGACTGAAGAATCCCTGCAGTTCCAATAGTAATGATTCTTTGGACGCGCTGTTCTTGCATCGCTTTAATAATATGCAAAATTGACACCGACAACGTATCATCGCTGTCGGTGTTTAGTGCACTTACAACAAGATCACAGTCTTCAATGGTTGGCAAAACATCATGAAATTCACGAGCGTTACCTTTATGTAATTCCAACAAAGCAGAGTTAAATTCAATTTTCTCAGGTGAACGAACGAGTGCTTTCACTTGGTATCCATCGCTTATTACAAAGTTTAAAAACTCTTTCCCGACTCGTCCTGTACTTCCAAATAGGGCAATTTTCATTGAACATTCCACCTTTATTTTTCTCTAATTCATCTTACTTGATAATAATGAAAGAATAAAATAATATTACGCTCTAGAAGGGTTAAACTATGCGTAAACAACTTAATTGACTTAAAAAGCGTTCTCGTATAATATTCATACATGTTAAAATCAATTCCGATAGAATTAGTGGGGGCTATAATAATGAAGAAACTTGGATTATTATTTACAATGATTATGAGTATTGTATTTGTGATTGCAGCATGTGGGACAGCTGAAAAAAACGACCAAACAACGCAAGAAAATACATCAGGTAGTAATGATGAAACAGCCGAACTATACGACAAAGTAAAAGAAGATGGTGTATTAACAGTTGGTACAGAAGGAACCTACCCTCCCTTCACATTCCATGATGATAGTGGGAAATTAACTGGCTTTGATGTTGAAATCGCTGAAGAGGTTGCAAAGCGTTTAGATGTTAAAATTGAATTTAAAGAAACGCAATGGGACGCAATGTTTGCTGGTTTAGATGCTAAGCGTTTTGATATGATTGCGAACCAAGTAGGAATTAAACCTGAGCGAGAAGAGAAGTATGATTTTTCGGATCCGTATATTTCTTCAGCAGCTGTGCTGGTCACACACGCAGAAGACGACACAGTTAAGAGCTTTGAGGATATTAAAGGGAAAAAATCTGCACAATCACTCACAAGTAACTACGGTGAAATTGCAAAAGAATATGGTGCCGAATTGGTTGGGGTAGAAGGCTTTAACCAGGCAATCGAGCTAATCAACTCAAAGCGTGTTGATGTAACTATTAACGATAAGCTTTCTGTATTGGATTTTAAAAAACAACGTGAAAATGCTGCCATCAAAATTGTTGACGAAAGTGAAGATGCAGCTCATAGTGGCTTAATGTTTAGAAAAGATAGCGGCAAATTAATTGAAGAGGTTAACAAAGCATTACAAAAAATGAAAGACGACGGTACGTACACAAAAATTTCTGAGAAATGGTTTGGTGAAGATGTATCTAAATAATATTTTTGCCGATCCAGAACGTTTAGAAAGGTTAATGACAATTGCACAAAGTTCCCTGCTCCCTTTGGTGAAGGGAGCTTTGTATTATACATTGCCATTAACCCTTATTTCTTTCGTAATCGGCATCATACTCGCTATTTTAACGGCATTGGCTAGAATTTCGTCCACAACGGTACTGCAAATGATTGCACGAATTTATGTGTCAATTATCCGTGGAACGCCATTGCTTGTGCAATTATTTATTATTTTCTATGGACTGCCTAGTGTAGGAATTACAATTAACCCGTTTATTTCAGCGGTTATTGGTTTTTCTTTAAATGTTGGTGCATATGCCTCTGAAATTATTCGAGCTGCTATCTTGTCCATTCCAAAAGGTCAGTGGGAAGCAGGCTATTCAATCGGTATGAACTATAGACAGGCACTAAAGAGAATTATTTTGCCACAAGCGGCAAGGGTATCGATACCACCGTTATCGAATACGTTTATTAGCCTAGTAAAAGATACATCACTGGCTTCACTAATATTAGTTACAGAAATGTTCAGAAAAGCACAGGAAATCGCAGCAACAAACTATGAGTTTTTGTTACTTTATACTGAGGCGGCATTATTGTATTGGATCATATGCTTCATACTATCAATCGGACAGCAGAAAATTGAAGGAAAACTTGATCGCTATGTATCAAAATAATTGATATGGGCGACCAAAGGAGTAATTAAATGATTACTATAAAAGGTTTAACAAAAAAGTTTGGAGACCTAGAAGTCTTAAAGGGTATTGACCTTGAGATTGAAAAAGGAAAAGTTGTTGTGGTTATTGGCCCTTCTGGCTCGGGGAAAACCACTTTATTAAGATGCTTAAACATATTAGAAACGCCTACAACAGGTGAAATACGAATTGACACACAAGGACTTGATTTTAACACAAAGGTCATAAAAAAAGAGATTGGTGCCTTTCGTAAGTTGACCGGTATGGTGTTTCAAAACTATAATTTATTTCCACATAAAACCGCACTTGAAAATGTCACAGAAGGTCCAATTATTGTAAAACAAGAGTCGAAACATAATGCGATTGAAAAAGCAAAGTTGCTTTTGTCAAAAGTGGGATTAGCGGAAAAAGAAGACTTTTACCCACATCAATTATCAGGTGGACAGCAACAGCGTGTAGGAATTGCTAGAGCACTAGCGATGGAACCGAGTGTGATGCTGTTTGATGAGCCCACCTCGGCACTAGATCCAGAATTAGTCGGCGAAGTTCTTCGTGTCATGAAAGACCTAGCGAACGAAGGAATGACAATGGTCGTTGTTACACATGAAATGAGATTTGCAAAAGAAGCCGCAGATGAAGTGATTTTTATAGACAATGGTGTAATTGTCGAAAGAGGAAAACCAAAAGAACTTTTTGTTCAACCAAAAGAAGAAAGAACAAAACAATTTTTACGGATGATTCAAGAGTAGGCTAAATGATAGCTTGCTTTTTTTTGTTGTGGGGGAATATATAGTCAGACGAATCTATTCCTTCATACTCTTTTTCGCAGCTTGGTTCCAATAATAAATCTGTGGATAACGAATATGGACAATATATTCATGAAATAGGGAATAGCTAATAAATGTAATTAATCTCCAGTCAATTGCATCAAACATACTTATCCTCTCCTTTCCATACTATATGGTGTGAGGGGCTTGTTTGATACAAATAAAGAACAAAAACACGACGTGTCAATCGCCATGACTGCACTAGCACGTCCTGTGCGTCGGGGCTAGGGGCGGTAGTTGGATGCAAATACGGACACTTATTCCCAATAAAATTTTGGATATAAAAGAGACCTCAGCAATACTGAGGTCTCAGAGCCAGTTGTATAAAGTTGTTATTGTTGGTATCCGCCCATAGATTGTTGAGCCATTGATACTAAACGCTTAGTTATTTCTCCACCAACAGATCCGTTAGCACGAGAAGTTGTTTCTGGTCCTAGGTTTACACCGAACTCAGAAGCAATCTCATACTTCATTTGATCAATTGCTTGTTGTGCTCCTGGTACTAGAAGTTGGTTAGACGAATTGCTGCCTGAACTGTTTTGTGCCATCTGACATTCATCTCCTCATAATAGTTTAATGGTTGGGTTAGTTGGAATTGCACCAACAAATGAGTTCGCTATGGAATCATCGCCTGCTCGGCTTAACCCAGTGTCAGTAGTTGCTTTTTAAAAGTGTGTTGCATTGTGTTGTTGTTACTAGGTATTATGGATCTTTTTTAGGTTTCTATACTTTTTTAGTTTGGTAATTTTTTCATTGTGCTTTTATTACTTACATAAATCATTTTTTGATGAGAAAGATAGAGGTATGAAGATGAAAAGGGGTTGGTGAGATGAATGTTTGTCCGTTATGTAATGGTTTAGATGCATGGAGCGTTCAATGTCCCAATTGTCGTACAATCATGGAGGATAAGGGGAAGATTACGGATTATTTGGATGATTATAGTGCTTATATGGATATTGATAGTATGAAGCTATTTGATGGGGCCAAGCAATCATTAGAAGAGAATCAATGTGTCCATTATTACTATTGCACATCTTGTATGCATGAAGAAGTGAAATCAATAAATGAGTAAAAAAGCGCAATATAATTCTGATACGATAAAAAAACGACATTGGAGCATGAAACTCCAACGTCGCTTTTAACAGATTATCTCTCTCCAGCAGGGCGAATACGTTGCTCACTATCTTTATCAAAGAAATGAGCTTTGTTCATATCTAGTGCTAGTTTAATCGTTTGTTGAGGTTTGATGTCTGAACGAGAATCAACACGTGCAACAAACTCTTGACCATCAATTTGCGAGTAAAGCATTGTTTCAGCACCCATTAATTCAGCTACTTCAATTGTAGCGTCGATTACAGAGCCTTGAGATGCATCAATGAATACTGGCTCGTCATGCATTTCTTCCGGACGAATTCCCATGATAACTTCTTTGTTTACATAGCCTTGTTCACGAAGATATTTCATTTTCCCTTCAGGAACTGCTACGGATATATTACCAATCTGGAATTTACCTTCTGTAAGAGTACCTGTGAAGAAGTTCATTGAAGGTGATCCGATAAATCCTCCAACAAAAACAGTTTCAGGTTTTTCATATACTTCTTTTGGTGCTCCAACTTGTTGAATAACACCGTCTTTCATTACAACAAGACGAGTTGCCATTGTCATAGCTTCTGTTTGGTCATGTGTAACATAAATTGTTGTTGTTTGAAGACGTTGGTGAAGTTTAGAAATTTCAGCACGCATTTGTACACGTAGTTTTGCATCTAAGTTTGATAACGGCTCATCCATTAAGAATACTTTTGCATCACGAACGATTGCACGTCCTAATGCAACACGTTGACGTTGTCCACCAGAAAGTGCTTTTGGTTTACGGTCTAAATATTGATCAAGACCTAAGATACGCGCAGCATCTTTTACACGACGATCAATCTCATCCTTAGGGAATTTACGTAGCTTTAATCCAAATGCCATATTGTCATAAACGTTCATATGTGGATATAGGGCATAGTTTTGGAAAACCATTGCGATGTCGCGATCTTTTGGTGCAACATCATTCATACGTTTGCCGTCGATACTGAAATCACCTTTTGAGATTTCTTCTAAACCAGCTACCATACGAAGTGTCGTCGATTTACCGCAACCAGAAGGACCAACAAATACGATAAATTCCTTGTCTTCAATATGAAGGTTAAAATCTGTTACTGCTGTAACTTTATTATCATAAATTTTATATATATTTTCTAAGCGTAATTCAGCCATTGACTAATTCCTCCCTTAAAATGAAAGCGTTTAACTTGTGTCTAGTGTAATGCATCTCACTAAGGAAAGTATATGTACAGGTTGCACAAAAAAAAGGATGAGACTTTCGTGCAACACATACAAAAGTGTTCTATGAATTAGCCAGCATCTGTTTCAGAAACATGGATTGCAAGATATGCAAAGGTTGCATTTGAAAATATTCGAATATCCAAGCCTGTTTTTTCGATAAACTTATCAATCCGATATTGCAGACTATTTCGGTGGATATATAACCTTTTGGCTGCGAGTGAAGCATTAAGATTGCATTGCAAGAAAACATTTATGGTATGCACCAATTCATGATCTTGAAAGCTCTCAAGCAAATATTCAGAAAGTCCCCTTTTGGAAATCATTGTTGATGCTTTGACAAGTAGTAAGGGGAAAGCTTCATAAAAAGTGACAGACTTTTCACGATAAGTAGGTTGGAAGGTTTGAAAACAAGAATATTCGAGTATGAATTTTTCTTTTAGTGACGTGTCGTTCTTATGCAGCTGCCCCACATATGTACATATATCCACAAAAAAGTCGCTCGTAATTGTATCTATCATTTGTTCAAATGCGGCTTGTTCAAAAATAGAAAAGGGTTGTTCTTCAATAATTACGCCATGTGTTTCATTGATCCAAAGAATGATAGAATCCTGAATCGTCCCTTGAATGGCCTCCTCGAAGCTGACTTTTTCCTCAACGGCTTGCTTCAAAAAGAAATAATAAAAGCGGCAAGACTCTTTGTAAAAAGGTACTTCTGTCGACGATTTAAATAAATAACGATGCCACTTCTTTTCTTTTTCTGTAAAGGATTCGCCGGAGTCAGACAATTGGATGTGTTCAAATAAGGATAGTAAAAGGTGTTTTTCACTTTCTGTTAAAACACTCTTCAATACCCCGAAAAGTTCTCCACTTTCTGTTTTAAACCATTCGTATGAAGTGTTGGCTGATTCGTATTCTCTGCAGAAAGCATCTTGATAGTGTGCTGATAGTTTATCTAGCATTCGTTTCTCCTTTATGGAAGTTCAAATATGTCTGTAACTTTATTATAAGGAAAAGAGTTAGGATATTAAAGAATTAACATGAGCGAGTTTGACAAGTTTGTAAGGAAGAGTAATAAGAGGTGAGGATTATTGTGAATATTCCGTTAATTATGTCCGGGGAATAAGGAAGATGTTCCAACAGAGGGAGAACTGAATAAGATTGCTAATTCAGTTCAGTTAAACGTGAAGGATTGACGAAAAGCAAATTCAGCCAAACAGTGAAATATTATTTATCAACCGTATGTGGAGGTTCTTCATTTTCAAGTGGCCGCGCTTCTTCAATATTGGTGTGCTCTTCTCGCATATGAACTGAGCCCCCAGATAAGCCTTCATTGATGATTCGATCAATATCCTGATAGGACTCATCACGACCTTCATAGCTTACATCTTGTTTTGCTGCTTTTTTATGCTTTGTCAAAAGTATCCCTCCTTACTAATAGTATGTGAAGGAGGGCTCGCTTTCATACGTAATACCAGTTTTCTCAGTCATAAACATGAAAAAGCATCAATTCATGAATCTTGGAATGAATAGAGTTTTCTTCTTCTTTCGGTGGAGCGGTGGTTCCCCATTCAATTTGTCCTGTTTTATGGTAGAGACCATCGTAGTGAGTTCCATTGAAGTAAAAAGAAATTTGCCAGCCTGGCAGATTCGCTTGTTTAAATAGTGGCTTGAATTGAAAATGTGTGATCATTTTATTGCTCCTTTCCTGCTTGTATCTCTTTAAAAATAATTGGTGTATGAATAAGCATTTCATACAAGTTAAATACGGCAACCAAGCAGGAAATTCCTCTATCTCATTTTTGGTAGTTTATAGAAGACTTCTGCTGAAAAAGTGAGACAAGGTGATGAAGTCTGGGTTGTTGGATATCCTCTTCATCAAAAACCATCGGCTTTGAGTTGACTTCAAACAGGTAAGGTGTGCCAAATAAGTCAATTCCAATGTCCATAGAAAACTCTCCAATAAATCCGTAATACTTCTCTAAAATTTTTCCAACTTTATCAGCAAGCCATTCTAGTTGCACCTGATCAAATTTATCTTTTACAAGATGTAAGGGAACAATGCTTCCACCATTTGGGACATGTGTTGTAATCCGTCCAGCACTTGCCACCCTAACACCAATCCCTCTAATAACATAAATTCCATCGTTGTAAATGCAGAGAACTCGTAAATCATATTTGTGACCTTCAATAGTATCGGTATGAATTTCTTCTTGAAGAAGATAGGGTTCGTTTTCTGCCAATTGGGTGATATTTCGTAAAAAATTGGCTTTAGATAACGAGAGTCGCTTTCCAGTTTTATCAATTATAATATACTGTTGTTTTTGACAGGAAAGCTTATAGATTCCTTTTCCCTTCGAACCTTGATGTGGTTTAAAGTAAATAGCAGGAAAAGTGTTTAACATATATAGAAGTGATTGCTCTCCTGAATAGTGAATGGTTTTCGGCAAGTATGGTTTTAGTGCCTCGTTTTCACTTAAAAGTTTGTAGGTATCCCATTTATTAAAAAAAGATGGATTGGTGATTGTAATCTGCTTTTTTATAGCGATTTTTGAGATTCTCTGAAAATCTGTACTCTGTTCTTCTTGCCTAGTTGAGAGTCGATTATAGATAATCTGCGGCAAAGGTAAAACAATTTTGGCCCACTTACTTTGACCTTTAATAAAAACATAGCCATCTACATATGTTGAGTGGAAATCCTCTAGTGTAAAAATAAAAGACAAACCACCTTCATTATGAAGTAAAAACTGTAGTTGTTTAAAAGTATGGGAATCGCCTCGAAATGTATTTTCTTTATTCCCTTTGCTCGCAAGAATTCCGACTAAGGGAAAAAGGTCATCTGCTTTCATTCGTTGAATTCCTCGGGTTCTTTAATGGCTTTTTCTGATAAAAATAATCCATATAATAGTGAGAGTTTTCTAGAAGTAAGATCGGCTTCTTTTAGTTCAGGATGTGAAAAGATCGATCTTCCTGGTTTCGAGTTCGCTTCAAACATCCATACTTTTCCATTTTGATCTATTCCAAAATCAAAGCCAATTTCACCAACAAACCCTTTAATTTTGCTATCAATTGTTTCACTTAGCATAATGGCAGCTTCTGTTAAATCATGAAGAGCTTTAATTCGATCACGTGAATCTTCATATATCTCTTCAAGTGTTTTTACAACACCTCCGTTATTCAAATGTGTCGTTACACTGCCTTTTCCTGCAACCTTGGCCCCGATGGCCGTTACCTTCCATTCACCATTTTGATCTTTATTGGTATGAACTCGAAAATCAATTGGATTTTGATCTAAGCGGATTAGTTTAATTCCTTGTTGCGCGAGATAGTCCGAGAGTTTTCTGCCTTTAAAAGTATTTTTAAAAAAATGCTCAAGAGAAGGATATTTACGTAGTCGATTCATTTCATCGTCATCTCTGTAGCGGAAATAGTATTGGTTTTCTTCTCGAGAGTACATGAGCTGAAAAACTCCTAAACCTAAGCTGCCATTTGCAGGCTTTAAGTAGACACTTTGATAGGTGCTTAACATCTGCTCCATTTGTTGAATAGAAGGTGTGTGATAGGTTTCTGGTAAAAACTTTGCTACTTTTTCATCACCAATTAATAGCTGATGAATCGACCATTTATTAAAGAATCCAGGGTTATACCAAGGAATTGAATACTCATTGATTAACCGATTCTTAACCGTTTTTAATGCAGAGTGATTTTCAATTCGTCGGTTAGGCAATCGATCATAAACAACGTTAGGAAAAGGAAAGATCATCTGCTTCCAGCCTTCTTTTCCATAAACAAGCCCCTCAATTGTTCCCTCATCCCAATTAATATGATGAGCACCAAATACAAACGTGAAAATGCCAATCGTGCGCTCAACTGTTAGGAATTTTGCAAAAAACAAAGATCGTTCACCAATCGGTCTGAGAGTGGATTCAGTAAATCCTGCTGTGAAAATTCCAACAAGTGGACCGAGATGAAGAGTTTCTTCATGAATAATTAAATGGGTTTTTCCATTTTGCGGGAGCTTGAGAAGAGCACGAACATTCTCTGGGATGACGATTTCCTGCTCCATTTCTTCTCTATATTCAACCTCACAAGGAAGGATCATTGTGCCAAAAGCAACAGAGGTGATCGTGCCGTAAGCCTTTTTTGCTAACGGAAGGAGAATAGTAGGTTCGCTTCTAGTTGATGTTTGAATGGTGTATAAATTATTCAATAGGTTCGACTCCTTTTAGACTGGATTGCTTTTTTAAAAATCTGCAGTAAGTAAGAGGTGCTTCGTACAACGTATCTTCTAAGTTAGGCTTCGTTTGAAGGATTACTTTTCTTCCAGGCTTGGAGTTTATGTCCAGTATCCATAGAGAACCATCTTTGGCAAAACCGATATCCACACCGAGCTCGAATAAATTCGGGAAATTGCCCTCAAGGATAGTTGGCAATCGATCACTGATTGTTTTTAGTTCATCATTTACCAAAACTTGATTGTGTGCAGTTAAAGAGTTAAACCAGTCTTCAAATATAAGACTTTCACCACCAGTATTTAAGTTTGATAGAAAAGATCCATAGTATCCCTTACGAATTCCTTTTCCTCGTAAACACCAGTTGCCTTCTTCGTTCTTTTGGAGAAGTAACCGAATATCAAATGGATAGCCTTGTGTATCTTGCAGAGAGAGAAACGGCTGTAGTAAGTAATCATTTTGTTGTAAAAGCTTCTGACACCAATCTCCAAATTCTTGAAGTGAGGGGAATTTTCTATTTTGTTTGTCACGGCCAATATGATAGGTTAGCAAAATGAATTTTTTTTCGAGTTTTACTGCAAATATTCCAAGTCCTTTAGAGCCATTTATTGGCTTTAGTAGACAAGCGCCTTGTGCTGCTAATTGCTGTTGAATTTGAACGGAATCTTTAACTAAGATAGTTTGAGGAAGATAGCATGATAGAATTGAATCCTTTTGAAGTGCTTTGTGAATTTTCCATTTATCGGGCAATCCCTGACCTAAAAAGGTCGTTTTATGATAGTTTTTCAACCATTCAACGATGGGTTTACTTTTTTGAGAAAGCTGATTTTTTTGATAAAAGCAGCGATCATAAATGAATGGAGGAATGCTGAAAACAGAAGACATCCACTCCTTGGCACTGTGATCATAGTGCTCACCTTTAACCTCTAAATTAGCTGGTGAGATCGAAGTAGGTTCAAACCGAACGCACTCAATTTTATAATGAAGACTTCGTTTCGCAATTTCAGTGACATATTTGTTTTCGTGATTAAGGTTCAGAGTTAAAAAGCCTAATGTAGTTGAGTCCATTTGTTCACTCCTTTTTTGTGGAACGAATTTGCACGCCTATATACTGGGTGTTTAGAATTTACAGCTCGTTAATGCGGGCCAGGAATTCACAATAATCAATCACTGCACGAGCGGATGGTCGGGTTGTTTTTTCTTGGCGATCTTCATCTGACTTCGATGGTTTTGTATTGACTTCGATAATCCAAGGTTGACCATTTTCGTCTAGTGCCAGGTCTATTCCAAATTCACCAAATTCACCGCCTGCATGTAAGCAAATCACATTGACAATTTCTATGGATAGTTCTGCTAGTAACTTTTGAATGTGACGACCTTTGTCTGTTCCGTAAAGATCTGTAAGAACTTCTTTTATTTTTTGCAGTTCACCACCGCGAGCTAAGTTCGCCACAAACTGATCTACACCAGATACTCTTGCAATAGAGGATGAAACCTTCCAGCTGTAGAAGTTTTTTTTATGACATAAAAACCTGAAGTCCATTGGTCGATTTTTATAAGGTTGTAAAGGAATTGTTTCTTGAACGAGAAATCCTTCTTTTTTTACCCTCGGGTATAGTGTGAGAAACAAGTCATGAAATGTTTTGAAATGTTTTTCGAGATTACCTGAAAATGTTGTGTAATCAAGCTTATAAGAATCAGCTTCTTTAATGACTCTGAAAATTCGTTTTCCTTGACTACCATGTAATGGTTTGATGAATATGTCCTCTTTTATTTGTAGAAAGTTTTCTAATTGCGTCTTTGAATGAAGGCGTTCGCTATCAGGTAAGTAGGGGTGCAAGTGCTCATTTGCAAGTAGAATTTGATGAATTTCCCATTTGTTTAAAAACCGGTCGTTAAAATAGGGTACTTTTTCTTCAATAAAATCCGATGTTACATCTGAAAAAGCCTTTGAACGTTCTGTTACACGTGAATGAATGCGGTTGTGTACAACATCAGGGTATGGAACGCGGAACTTCTCCCATTGTTCCTCCTCTGTAAAAAAATACCCCATCATCTCATCTTTATTGTAAGTTGAAAGGGAAAATACATAAAAGAGTAGCGCTTTTGAATGGCAATAACGTGCAAGTTCAACGCAATAGTCATGGATAGATCCAAAGTAAGCCTGCTGATTTCTATTTTTTATTTCAGTTAAAACACCAAAGATTGGACCAAGCTTGAGATGCTTTATTTGTTTCAAACATCCTTGAATGTTAAATGCGATGGAAGGAAGCTGTAAGGCATCAAGTGCATCTTCACTAATCGATAATGCCAGACGATCCTCGTTTATAAATACGAGATAACATGTCACACTATGCCTCCCGCAACTAATTTTCAATGAATTAAGTGAGGTCGGAATTTCAAGACGCAGTCGCAAAGCTTCACTCATTTCACAATAAATAGACCTCTGAATATCTGAATCAGTAGGGGTGATTTCTATTTTTACATAATCCAAATTGAATCCCTCATTTGATCGATGTGCTATCAAGCACTATAATGTTTTCATAGGCAAATACTGATATGGCATCGTATGTTTTGACTTAAAATAAGGTGAAGTTTGGAAGGTTGATTTAGCATGGATAGTTTAGTAATGGTTTTGTTTATGATTGCAATTGGGGCAGCAATTGGTGGGGTTACGAATTCATTGGCAATTAAGATGCTCTTTAGGCCTTATAAGCCCTTATACATAGCAGGGAAAAGAGTCCCATTTACACCTGGTCTGATTCCGAAAAGACGCGATGAACTGGCTAAGCAAATGGGACGGATGGTTGTCGAACATTTGCTAACACCAGAAGGGATTAAGAAGAAGTTTCAACAGGAGACATTCCGTAAACAGCTTCTGGATTGGGGATCCGTTGAAACGAAGAAGCTCATTCATACAGAAAAGACAGCAGAACAGCTATTAGGTGCGTTTGGTTATCATGATGCTTCAGTTCGTGTTGAAGGACAGCTACGAACGTTTTTAAACAAAAAGTATGAAACACTTCTATCTGAATACAGTGATAAAACCATCACAGAAACCCTTCCAATAGATGTTCTAGAAAATGTGAAGCTGTATCTTCCAAAAATGGCCGATATTATTACAGAAAAAGGCATTCAATACTTTGAGAGCAGTGAAGGAAAGCAACGACTGCGTAACATGATTGACGATTTCTTAGCAACTCGAGGCATGCTTGGAAACATGGTTCAAATGTTTTTAGGAAATAGTAGCTTGATTGATAAAGTACAACCCGAGGTAACAAAGTTTTTACGTAACGAAGAAACAAAGCGCTTGCTTGTCTCATTATTAGAGAAGGAATGGATAAATGCGCAAGAGCTGACTGTCAATAAACTGACTTCAACATTGAATTTTTCTAAGCTAGGAGCAGTTGTAATCGATGCTGCTGTAAAAAACGTGCAAGTAGGGGAGCTGCTAGGCAGGCCGTTATCGAACTTTTTGAAGCCTAAAGAGCACCATATTCTTGAGGAAATACTTCCGATGCTGCTAAATAAAGTAAGTGAATATCTGGAAACACATCTTGAAGAAATGATGAAAAAGCTGAGGCTTGAAGAAATAGTCACAGAGCAGGTTGGAACATTTGGGGTTGATCGCCTAGAAGATATGATTTTGTCAATTTCTCGAAAAGAATTTAAAATGATTACCTATTTAGGTGCCCTTCTTGGGGGTATAATTGGTGGGTTTCAAGGTTTTATCGTGTTGTTATTTTCGTAATGTTATCATTATAAGTGATAGATTATAAGAGCACACTCTAATGCAATCTTTCATATAGTTTGTTATAGTTGGATAGTGCCTACACGGGTTAAAACTAGAAAGGAGGCTCATCATATGTCTGACAATTTATATGATGTTGCATACAATTTAGAAAAAGCACTACGTGAGAGCGATGATTACAAAAATTTAAAACAACTTTATAGTGATGTAAATTCTGATGAATCTGCTAGTAAAATGTTTGAAAACTTTCGTAATCTTCAATTGAACTTACAACAAAAACAAATGTCTGGGGAAGAAATTACCCAAGAAGAAATTGAACAAGCACAAAAGTCCGTACAGCTTGTTCAGCAACACGAAAAAATTGCACAGCTTATGGACGCTGAACAACGCATGAGCATGCTGATTACAGAGCTCAATAAAATTATCATGAAACCATTAGAAGATATGTACGGAAGTATGCAGTAAATCTTAAATTGATATCGGAGTAGGAAGGAGCAGAGTGAACCCAAGTGGTTGCTCTGCTTTTTTGCATGAATTTAAAGCTTCGCAAGGTGTTCTTTGCTCGCTGAGTACGCTGTGTTCTAATTTTTCTAAAAAGGACATATTCTCATAGTAGGTAAGGCATCAGCAGAAGGGGGACCCACTGTGACTTTATATCGGTTACTTGCTTTAAATATTGACGGCACATTGCTTCGATCGAATGGTCGCCTCCAACCCTCAACAAAGGAAGCGATTGAATTTGTTCTAGAGAAGGAAGTGTATGTGACTCTTGTGACAAACAGGCACTTTCAATCTGCGAAAAAGCTTGCAAAAGCTTTGAAATTAGATTCCTTGTTAATCACACATGGTGGCGCATTTATTACAAACAATCTTGATAAGCCTTTTTACGAAAACAGACTATCTGAAGAAAAAACGTTTAATCTAATTCAGGTGCTAGAAAATTACAAATGTAATGTTAGGGTTGTACATGAACGATTTTCTATAGGAAATCGCAAAAAGATATCTCCTTCCATTCTTAGTAAAACTCTTATAAATACATCAGACTCGATCTTTTATCCAGTGCAGTTTGTAGATTCATTAAGTGATACATTAAGAGATGAGCCTGTAGCGGCTACTCGGGTAGAAGCGTATTTTTCACAAGAAGAAGACAAGGAAGAGGCGGCAAGCACCATTCGAGACGCATTTGAAGGTCTTGAGGTGAAAAGTAATCAACCACATAAGCTTGAGCTTATATCAAAGGGAGTTTCAAAAGAAAACGGATTGCGCATGTTAGCTAAGCATTTGAAGATTCCATTAGAACAAGTAGTCGCCATTGGTGACTCAACAGATGATGTGGAGATGATTGCCTCTGTTGGTTTAGGTGTGGCGATGGGTAATTCAACTTTCGAAGTAAAGCACGCTGCCGATTGGGTAACTCGTTCAAACAATGAGCAAGGCGTTGCTTATATGGTGAAGGAGCATTTCAGGAAACAGCAACGAATAGACTTTTTGCGGAAGATTAAAGTAGATCAATAAAAGTGAAATAAAGAGGTTGAGCTTGCATTTCTGTGTGAATCAACCTCTTTATTGCTGGGTTTGTTCTGTTTTAGTTTCAACATTAAAGAGTCTTTTATTTAATACTTGAATTTGGCTTTCTTTCGTCTCGACTTGCTTTTTTATATGGATTAACATTCCCAGAACAACTTCTTCTTGGGTGTTTTCAATACGATGCACATTTTCTTTAATGGTAGAGACATCACTTTGCAATGAGTTTAATTGCTTTTCAGTTCTGTCTTGGACACTTTGCATTGAATATAATTGCTTTTCAGTTCTGTCTAGTCCATCAAGAATTCTTTCAATAGTATCTATTCACTTAAATCTCAACATTAAAACATCAATTCCCTCGATATAGTTTGACCTACACCCAGTCATTCTGTACACTTGGTTTGACTAAAAGAAACTAAGGATGATCATGATGAAAATTTATATAAAAGGAATTAACGATGAGCGTTTTCATCGACCAATCCGTCTGATTTCAAATTTATTTTTTGAAGAAACCGAACTGTCATTTACGCCAGAGGATACAGAGTTTGAAGTGGAATTTTTGATTGAAGATACTCTGGATTCTGTTGTCATCACTACTCGGTTAATTGGAGCAGATGATCAAGTTTTTCAAGCAAAGAGACAAAAGAACTTACAACAGATTCAGGATGAAAAAGAGCGCTTTAAGCAAATAAAAAACACGGTCTCATATGTTTATTTAACGATTCTTCAAAACTATACCGGTATTATTCAAAAGTGGGGGATTTTAACAGGTATTCGCCCAACAAAGCTTTATCACAAAAAGCGCCAAGAAGGGTTAACAGAACAGGAAATTCACCGTATGTTCAAAGAAGAGTACCTCATTCATGACGAAAAAATAAGTCTAATGCAGCAAATAGTTAATCGCCAACTTGATGTTATTCCAGATCTATATTCTTTAAAAAATGAAGTAAGCATCTATATCGGAATACCGTTTTGCCCTACAAAATGTGCGTACTGTACATTTCCAGCATATGCAATTAACGGTAGACAAGGTTCTGTTGAATCGTTTCTAGGTGGACTTCATTTTGAAATGAGAGAGATTGGTCTTTGGCTTAAGGAAAAGGGAATTAAAATAACAACTGTCTATTATGGGGGAGGAACTCCTACTAGTATTTCCGCTGAAGAAATGGACATGTTGTATGAGGAAATGGTTCAGTCTTTCCCTGATGTTGAAAATATACGTGAAATTACAGTTGAAGCAGGTCGCCCAGATACAATCACCCCTGAAAAACTAGACGTATTAAACAAGTATAAAATTGACCGTATCAGCATTAATCCACAGTCCTACATTCAAGAAACGTTAAAAGCGATAGGACGTCATCATACCGTCGAAGAAACAATTGAAAAATATCACCTTGCAAGAAGCATGGGTATGAACAACATTAATATGGATTTAATTATTGGCCTACCTGGTGAAGGTATTGACGAATTTGATTATACGTTAGCAGAATCAAAAAAACTGATGCCAGAATCACTTACGGTTCATACTCTTTCCTTTAAACGAGCATCTGAGATGACGAAAAACAAACATAAATACAAAGTGGCAAACAGAGAAGAAATTACCACGATGATGGATCATGCCGTGGAGTGGATGAAGAAACACGAGTATGCTCCATATTATCTGTATCGTCAAAAAAACATCCTTGGAAATCTTGAAAACGTAGGGTATGCCTTAAAAGGTCAGGATAGCATTTATAACATTATGATTATGGAAGAACAGCAATCAATCATTGGCATAGGCTGTGGTGCTGCAAGTAAATTTATCGATCCTAAGTTCGGAAAAATAACGCACTTTGCAAATCCGAAAGACCCTAAATCCTATAATGACGGCTTTAAGCATTATACAGATGAGAAGATTAGAATATTAGACGAGCTTTTTGCCAGTTCACCCTCCCTCTAATTAAGTGGGAGTTTTTTTGTCCTTAGGCAGGATTTTAACGTCTTTTGAAGGAATAGTAGGGGGACAAGAAAAAAGCGCAAGCGCCTTGTTCAGCCCCGACAAGCATAAGGCGATTCTAAATAGAAGGCGTTCTTTGACTTCAATTTAGAATTGACTTATGACCTCGAGGGGCTAGGCGCTGGAGCTGGATTCAGAAACGCAGACTTAATATAAAATTATATACGTTCTGATAAAAGAACAAGGGGGGAAAAGGATGAACTATCAAACTGTAGAATTACATGTAGACGGTCAGGCAGCTTATTTATATTTAAATCGACCAAATTCATTGAACGCAATGGATGTTCAAATGATTTCTGAATTAACTGGTGCATTGAAGGAAGTCGTCACTTCAGGTGCAAAGGTATTATTTATCAGTGGTCGAGGACGAGCGTTTTCATCTGGTGGAGACATTAAAACAATGCTCTCAAACAATGACCCAGAAGCATTTTTCCCGATTATGGAAAAGATTAAAGAATTAATTTTAACTCTATACACAATGCCAGCCATAACAGTAAGTCTTATTCATGGTGCAGCAGCAGGATTAGGACTAAGCTTTGCATTAGCAAGTGACTATGTATATGTACAAACGAACTCAAAGGTTGCGATGAACTTCATTAAGATTGGTCTTCTTCCTGACGGCGGTGGTCACTATTTCATGAAAAAGAGATTAGGTGAGCATCAGGCTAAGCACGTCATTTGGGAAGGTGAAAATCTAACACCCGAAAAAGCTCTTCAAATAGGTTTGGTTGATGCAGTTTTTGAAGGAGAACTAGAAGATCAAATTCAAGAAGCGAAACAACGTATCGAAACACGACCATTACAAGCAATGATTGCAACGAAAGAAATTTACACGAAACAGGGTTTAGCAGAATTAAAAGAAACACTTGATCTCGAAACAGTCAACCAATCGAATATGCGAAAAACAGCAGACCATCTAGAAGGTGTAAAGGCCTTTATTGAAAAGAGACAGCCTGTGTTTAATGCGAGATAGATTGGAAGATTTGTAGATTTTTCAATGTGACAAAATGCTGTATCAATAACTGAAACTTGTTTTTGGATCCATTCAAAAACAGGTTTTTTCTTTTGTATTCAAAAATCAGGGCAGACCGCTAGAAATGAATTATCACTATCATTATGTTAGAATTGAAACAAAATTCATCAAAATAGGGGCATTCGCATTGATTACTTTAAAATCAGAAAGAGAAATTAACTTGATGCATGAAGCAGGAAAGTTGCTGGCAGCTTGTCATAAAGAAATTGCAAAATTGATACAACCAGGTATAACTACGTTAGAGATTGATACCTTTGTCGAACAGTATTTAAAAAAACATGGAGCAACACCTGAACAGAAAGGTTTTAAAGGGTATAAATATGCCACATGTGCATCAGTTAACGATGAAATATGTCATGGCTTTCCTAGAAAAACTGCACTAAAAGATGGCGACATTGTAACCATTGATACGGTGTTTAACTTACACGATGGACTTGCAGACTCTGCTTGGACATACGCGGTAGGAAACATTCCTGAAAAAACTCAAAAATTGTTAGAAGTAACGCAGAATTCCTTATATAAAGGCATTGAAAAAGCATGCATAGGAAACCGTATTGGAGATATTGGGCATGCAATTCAAACCTATGCTGAATCTGAAGGATTTTCAGTTGTCCGAGATTTTACAGGACATGGGGTTGGACCAACACTTCATGAAGACCCACAAATTCCTCATTTCGGTACACAAGGAAAAGGACTGCGTTTGAAAGAAGGCATGGTCATTACAATTGAACCGATGATAAACGAAGGTACATGGCATAGAAAAATGGACTCAAATGGTTGGACCGCTAGAACTGTCGACGGAAAATTGTCAGCACAGTATGAGCATACATTAGCTATTACTAAAAATGGACCGATTATTTTGACTCAACAGTAGTTAACTTGAAGTAGTTCCGTTTTTGTGGAGAAACATCGTATATATTTAACTTAACAAGAGCAACAATAAAAGCAACGCTCAGAGCGATAATTCTCTGAGCGTTTTTGTTCGTTAATTGATATGGGACTTCCACTATGAATTAAAATGATATTTGATATGTTTTTTAAGGTTTTCTCCACATTATCGGAACTACTTAGTTAAAGTAACTCCTCTTTAATAAGATGCAAAAAATGAGTCTTTACAAATGATAGCGTTGTTCTAACATCGATACTAATGGTATCTATTACTCCTCATCATTCACTTCTCCATCACCAATCTCGTCCTCACCAGGTGCATCATCACAAGCAACCATCGTTGTAGCAAGAAGAGCAGCAAGCATGATTGTTAATAGTTTTTTCCACATTGTTAATTCCTCCTTTTCTATTCAAGATAGACGTATAATTCCTCAATCATAGAGTGGGTATACATATTCCTGAGAAACCCGAAAATTATTTAATTTAAAAAATAGTGATCCAACTTGTCTTTTCTTCTAAGGGGTAGCAAAAGTGGAAAAAACGGACATTAATTTATCCTCCGCAGAGATTTCGGCACTATGGGCAACTTATATACAGAGTTCTGCAACAACTTGTTTTTATAAAAACTTCTTACAACATATGAAGGACCAGCAGATAAAACCATTAATTGAAGAAGCTCTGTTATTAAACGAAAATACGTTGAAACGTATTACGGAGATATTCAATAATGAGGAATTTCCAATACCCATTGGATTCTCTGCTAAAGATATAGATTTATCAGCCCCAGCTATACTCCGAAACAACAACTCCACGTTCATTTAAAGTGTCCATGATTTCTTTCCGATTCTTGTGCTTTAAAACGAAGTTATCCAACATATGGCAAGACGTCTATGCCACGGTTTTTTGTTCGCATTTTTTCACCATCATTATGAATTAAATTTCTATATTTTACCACAATTGAGAGTGTTGTAGTGTATTAGCAGTTTAAGAAAAAATTGTTGGCATTGGAGCTTTTTAAACGAAAAAAATATTTTTTTCATAAAAATCAAAACAATAGTATTCACTTATCTTTACATTATGTCGCAAATAAGAGATTATCATAATAATTAGAAAATTTAAAGGCATCTAGGGGGCAAAGAATTGAAAACGTTAACACTAGCACAGAAAAACGAAGAGTTAGGTCGTATATTAACAGAGATGGGAACATGTTTAGTTGCATTTTCAGGTGGTGTGGACTCTGCTTTTTTACTTGCAAGAGCAAAACAGGAATTAGGTAATAGAGTACTAGCTGTAACCGCTGCCTCAGAGACATTTCCTGACCGTGAGTTTAGAGCCGCTGTCTTACTTGCTCAGGAATTGGATGTTCTATTTATGTCCATAGAAATTAAAGAGTTTGAAAATGAAAACTTTGTTTCAAATCCGACAAACCGCTGTTATTTCTGCAAGTTTGGATTGTATGACTCACTTACAAAATTAGCACAGGAAAAAGGGTATCCATTTATTCTGGATGGAACAAATGCTAGTGATATGAACGACTATCGCCCTGGGATGAAAGCTACAAAAGAAAAAGGAGTCCGCAGCCCACTAAAAGAAGCGGGTTTAACAAAAGATGAAATTCGCCAGCTATCACAGGATATGAATTTAAAAACTTGGAACAAACCATCATTTGCCTGTCTATCTTCTCGCATCCCTTATGGAACGAGAATTACGGCTGAGAAAATAAACCAGCTTGATCTAGGTGAGGATTACCTTATCGGACTAGGTTTCTACGATGTAAGGGTAAGACATCATGATAAAATTGCTAGAATTGAAGTAGGTGAAGATGAGTTTGAAAAAGCTCTTTTTTACAGAGAACAAATTAATAAAAAGTTTAAAGAGCTCGGCTTTACATATACGGCTCTTGATTTACAAGGCTACAGAACAGGTAGCATGAATGAGGTTCTGAAGGTGAAGACAAATGGGTGACAATCTTGAGGAGCTTTTAATTCGCTTACAGAATCAGGAAATAAGTATACAAGAAGCAAAGACAAGTATTATGGCGTACGAAGAACTAAATTTTGCAAAGCTCGATATCGAACGAGAAAAAAGAACAGGTTTTCCAGAAGTTGTTTTTGGAGAAGGGAAAACCGCAGAGCAAATGGTGATTATACTAAAGCGTCTTCAGCAATACGCGAAACGGGCAATGGCAACTAGGGTGGACGAACAAAAGGCAGCAACTATTTTAAAAGACCTCCCACAATTCACCTATCATCCTATCGCACGAACATTGTACTGGAAACATGAATCAGAGCCTGATGTTTTATATGGCGGATATGTTGCAGTGGTTTGTGCAGGTACATCGGATTTGTCTGTTGCAGAGGAAGCAGCTATTACAGCAGAATCAATGGGATGTGAAGTAAAGCGAGTTTATGATGTAGGTGTTGCCGGCATTCACCGTCTATTTGACCAATTACCTTTAATACAAGGAGCCTCCTCCATTGTTGTTGTTGCAGGAATGGAAGGAGCTCTTGGCAGTGTGCTCGGTGGATTGGTTACCTGCCCAGTGATTGCTGTGCCGACGAGTGTTGGATACGGAGCAAATTTTAATGGATTATCAGCTCTATTGTCCATGTTGAATTCCTGTGCTCCTGGAATTAGTACTGTTAATATCGATAATGGTTTTGGAGGAGGCTACAATGCGGCCTTAATTACATCTCTAATCCACAGAAAGGAAGAGAAAGTTGAAAACCTTATACTTTGATTGCTTCTCAGGAATAAGCGGCGACATGGTGATTGGGGCACTTCTTGACGCTGGTGCTGATCAGGATGTTCTTCAAAATGAGCTAAAGAAACTAGGTATTGAACAAGAATATGCTTTACATATGAATAAAGTAATAAAGAAAGGATTGTCAGCTACTAAATTTGATGTGGAGTTAAGTCCAGCGAAGAGTGCACCTTCATCGAAACTGGAATTACAGCTGCATGGCCACCATCATGAGGATCACGCTGAATACAATCACTCACACAGCCATCAGCATCATGAAGATCATAAACAAGATCACCATCACGAAGGTCATCATGAACACAATCACTTTCATAATCATGATCATCAACACCGGCATTATCAGGATATTATTACGATGATTCAGAGCTCTTCGCTTTCAGAAAAAGTAAAAGAAACTGCATTGAATATTTTTGATCAAATAGGAAGGGCAGAAGCTAAGATGCACCAGGTTCCAGTGGAAACGGTACATTTTCATGAAGTAGGAGCTGTAGATTCTATTATTGATATTGTGGGAGCTGCAATTCTTGTTCATGACCTTGGTATTGAGAAATTTGAGTCTTCACCTGTTCCGGTCGGGAGTGGACATATCCATATTGATCATGGAATCTATCCGATACCAGCACCAGCTACTTTAGATATTTTAAGAGAGGTTCCTCTTAGGCAAAGTGATATAAAAGGAGAATTAACAACACCAACAGGAGCAGCGATCATAAAAGCGCTTTGTGATGAATACGGAACGATCCCATCCATGACTGTTCAATCTGTGGGTTATGGAGCGGGAACGAAAGACTTTGCACAACATCCAAATGTGCTTCGTGTACTGATTGGAAGAAGAAAATAGGAGGGTAAAGAGAGTGGATGCTGTAAATGTTCTATTGCTTGCGATGTTGTTTGGACTGAAGCATGCGCTAGATCTAGATCATGTTATCGCTGTTAGCAATATTGTAAGTGAAAAGAGAAAAGTCAGGTTTTCAGCTCTTGTCGGCGCGTGGTGGGGAGCAGGACATATGACTACCATACTGGTTATTGGCTGTGCCATTATTTATTTCAACCTGCTAATTCTAAAAAATGTAGAAAAGTTACTTGAGGGATTTGTTGGTGTGATGTTTATTGTGCTAGGAATACAGGCTGTTTTCTCCATTTACAAAAGAAAGAGTGAAGTAGCTGTAAGCAAGGCAAAAAGCCCCTACATGTTAAAGTCCTTTACTGTAGGGTTGCTTCATGGACTAGCTGGTAGCTCTGCTGTTGCATATGTATTTTTAAGTACAATTGAAGATAAAAGCTTAGTATTTTTATATTTAATACTGTTTGGAGTAGGCACTTTACTTAGCATGGTTCTGGCAACTTTGATTATTGGACTTCCGTATTCCTTGGCTTCCAATCATAAACGTGTCAATACAGTTTTAGCATGTGGAACTGGGTTCCTTAGTATAGGATTTGGTATTTTCTACATTTACGAAATCTTGATGCAATAATTAAAGGTGGGATAGTATATGCCACAAGTACAAGTGGCACAAGAAATAACTAATCGTGAGCAAATTAAAAATCACTTGATAATTTCGTTGTGTCTAACCTATATACTAAGTTTTTTCATTCATTCTTTTGTTGTAGAAGTGTTTTTATCCTTTTTAAGTGTAATCGCCTTTTTGATCAGTCTTTATTCTGCGAAATTAATACCGAGATTGTTATCGTTGATGATGTTTTCATCAGGTATTATCATCATGATATCTAAAGGGATTGACTTTCACGAACTGTCAAATGGAATAACTGCTAATTTACCTTTGTTAACACTGGTAATATTAGTTCCATTGCTAGCAATACCTTTAAAATTGGAGGGCTACTTTCAAACGGTTGAATATTACTTAAAGAAAGTAATCAATGATTCTGGTAAGTTGTTTGGGGGTATTTCATTTTTGATTTTTTGTCTTGGCCCCATTCTGAATCTAGGATCTATACGTCTATTACATGAAACAATCAAAGACATGAAATTACCTTCGTTTTTATTGGCAAAATCTTATTTAGTCGGTTTTTCAACTGTCATATTATGGTCACCTTATTTTGCATCAGTTGCCTTAGTTCTCTATTACTTAAACGTCCCAGTATCGGAATATTTGCCTCTAGGTTTATCACTTGCCTTTATTCAATTACTAGTAGGGAATATTCTCTTCAGAATTTATATAAAACAGAAATGTCCTACGGAACTAGCAACTATTAAATTGAATCATCGAGAATTTCCAATCGAGCAAGAACAGAAGAAAAAGGTATTGCAGTTGTGTGTGACTCTGATTTTTTTAATGGGTACTATCTTCTTTTTTGAACATCTTACAAAATGGCCCATGATGTTATTAGTCAGCTTAATATCCATTATTTATCCGTTAATATGGTGTACGATAAAAAAAAGATGGGTTCCAGCAAAGAAGTCCTTTGCAGACTTTAGGAACCATTCCCTTCCGAACATGAACAATGAAACCATTCTATTCATAAGTGCTGGTTTATTCGGAAAAGCTTTGACAGGAACACAATTTTCTAATGAATTACGGACAGCATTGAATCAATTGGCGGGAATTTCATTTTTTCTGTTTACGGTAACCATCATTGGTGTTGTGGTACTCCTATGTTTTATTGGTATACATCAAATCGTTGTGATCACCGCTTTGGCTACTCAGATGGATCCTTATGTCATTGGTACTACACCACCAGTTATTGCACTGCTTCTTATGGTTTCATGGTCAATATCTGCTGTTCTAAGTCCAGTTAATCCATTAAATTTACTTGTAAGCGGATCAGTTCAGCGTACAGGTTTGTCAGTGGGATTTAAATGGAATGGCCTTTATCTTCTCACGATGTTTGTTATTGGCGTCTTGTATGTTAATCTTATTCACTAGCAAAGTTATTAAGGTGTTATACGATCAAAAAATTCAAGCAAAGTTTGTCGGTCTTTTTTGTAAAAGGCAATCTTTAATTCATTGATTTCAATGTCTAGCTTAATGTCTGTAAAATAATTCTTTTCTTCAAGTAAGGGGAAGATGGTATTCCATAATGCTAAATAATAGTCATTTGAAAGCTGCTGGCCCAATTCATTTATCCAGGCAGAGAACTCATTCCAAGTGTCTGTTGTATGTCTTTCTTGAAGGTTGACGGATATTTTTTGCTCTAAGGAAAGCAAAATGATCTGTTTAGCATTTAGAAGAGACATTTCAAAGTACTTTTGTAATGTGGACAATTCTATGCTTTGATTAATCAGACGATAGGGTATAAGAAAGGGGGCAGGGGTTGATACAAATGTTCCACCACCCTGACGCGAATCTAAATATTTTAAAAGCTCTAATATTCGAAGACCTTCTCTGACAGAAGATCGACTGACTCCTAACAGCTCACTTAGTTCTCTTTCGGGGGGAAGCTTATCACCCTTCTCAAGATCTTCATCATGTATATAGTTGATAATGGAGCGTGTAACTTCTTCAAACATTCTTGGAACAGATCGTATATTATACTTATTATCCATAAAAAACTCCCTTTATTGTTTGGAATAGTCTTATTTTAGCAAAAAGGATTTAATAAAAGAATAGAATATGTATTGACTAATTTTTAGAATTTACTTAAAATTCAATTAGAGGGATATATAGCTCATGCATTTTTGGTCAGACCATATGATAAAAATAAGAACAAAACATTGATTAGATTAAAAGAAATGGTGATTAAATGGCTTTAAAACCGATTAAAAAAAGAAGATTATTTGAAGAAATTATAATTGCCATAGAAGAATATATTGAGGAGGAGGAAATTTCAGCGGGCGAAAGGCTTCCATCTGAAAATGAATTAGCCTCTCTTTTTCAAGTAAGTAAAACGGCGGTTCGTGAAGCAATGAGTGTTTTACAAGCGAATGGCATCATTGAAAAAAGATCTGGTGCGGGTATCTTTTTGAAAGATCTTCATGGGGAAAGTATAGCAGGGCGTGTAACTAATCATCTGTTAAATCAAAAGGATTATAGAGAAATTCTGGAGTTTAGACGGGGACTTGAAGTAGAGGCTGCCGCACTAGCAGCAGTTAATGCCACAGATGAAGATATTAGAATGATTCGTGAGGCCCAGAAAAAACTGTTAGAAGCTCATACAAATGGTGCGTTAGGGTTAGAGGAAGATTATATGTTCCATTATTCAATTATCCTTGCTTCTCATAATTCAATTTACAAACAAGTATTTGATAATGTAGCTGAAAAATTTGAAGAGGGTATGCGTATTAGTAAGTTGCAATCTTCAAAAGTACCTGGTCGATTTGTAGAAGTTTATGAGGAACATAATGATATTTTAGATAGTCTAAAAAGTAAAAATCCCAAAAAGGCTGCTGAAGCTATGCGGAATCACCTCGTCAAAAATGAAAGAAAAATTTGGTCTAATCATAAAACAAATGAAGAACCTATTTAAAAGGTTCTTTTACCTAAAATGGTCAGACCATATTAATTTATTAATATATTAGGAGGAAACATAATGGGGAATGTTGGTGATGTAATGGGCAGACTTTGGACTTTGGAATATAGAATTAAACCAGTAAATCAACCAGGTATCCATGTAGATGATGTTTTAAATAAAAAAGGATGTGAGATTCTTGATTAATCATGCGGAGGAGCGTGTTCAAAGTAACCATTTAAAAGATATGGTTGAAGAAATATTTTTAAAAGCAGGGCTCGATCAAAAACAAGCCCATTCCATAACGAAGCACTTGGTTAAAGCTAATTTAAGAGGCGTTGATTCTCATGGGGTTAGCCGTGTAGGTATTTATACAAAAAGACTTGAGCTAGGTCTTGTCAATAAAGAGTTTAAACCGATTCATTTAAAAGAAACACCTGTTAGCCTTCTTATTGATGCTCAAAATTGCTCCGGTATTCCTGTTGCACATTATGGGATGAAAAGAGCCATTGAAAAGGCAAAAAGCTCAGGAATAGGAATGGTGGGAATCCAAAATTCAAACCATTGTGGAATGTTAGCTGATTATACCCGTTTAGCTGTAGAAGAGGATTGTATTGCTATTGCAACCACAAATGCTCCATCAACTATGCCACCATGGGGTGCGAAAGAACGATTCTTTGGGACAAATCCTATATCCTATGGTATTCCAGCCGGCCAGGAAAAAGATATTATTTTTGATATGGCTACAAGTAAGGTAGCTAGAGGGAAAATTATTTTGGCAGAAAAAAGAAACCAACAAATCCCTATAGGGTGGGCTCTTTCGTCCGAAGGAACTCCAACCACCGATCCAAAGCAAGCAATTAATGGGGTTGTGTTACCAGTTGGAGACCATAAGGGGTATGGAATTGCATTTCTTGTAGAGTGTTTGTCTTCTTTATTTACTGGTGCTGCATATGGTCCTTTTATTGGAGACCTTTACAACAACTTCATCGATAAACAAAATGTAGGGCAGTTTTTTATGGTAATGCGTGCAGATTTGTTTCAGGACTTAGACGTGTTTAAACATCGGATAGATCAAATGATTCAAGAGATACGTGCACTCCCCTTAATGGATGGAGTAGAGAAAATCTATCTACCAGGCGAAATTGAAATGGAAACCGAATTAGACCGACAGAAAAATGGTATCCCTCTAGGAAAAGAGATCGTAACAGAATTAGTAACCCTAGCGAAAAAATACAATATAAATGAATCTTTTATAGTTCAAAGTTAAATAAGGAAATAAAAAAATTAAAATAAAAAGGAGAATGAACATGCGATTAGCTACTATTGTAACAAACGGAAACGAAAAGGCAGCGGTTATAACAAAGAGTGGGGCAGTTCTTGTAGAATCTATTAATCAACAGTTTGAGCTGAATTTTGAAACAACACTTTTTGAAATCATAAAGTCAGACCAGCTTAATAGATTAAAAGAATGGTATGAGACAAAGGGAAGTCAAGATTTAGAACAAGCAGCAGAAGTTATCGCTAAAGAACAAATTGAATATGCACCATTGTACAGACAACCAAGAAAAATATGGGGAATTGGATTGAACTATGTGGAACATGCTTCAGATCTAAGCGAAAAAGCACCCAACACGGAGCCTGCAAGCTTTATGAAACCAGATACGTCTATAATCGGACTAAATGATACGATCCAAGTCCCATTACAATCTGACAGAACAACAGCTGAAGCTGAGTTAGGAATTATTATAGGGAAAGAATGTAAAGATGTATCTGAAGAGGATGCACCAAATGTGGTTGCAGGGTTAACGACTATCATCGACATGACTGCTGAAGATATTTTACAGAGAAATCCGCGGTATTTAACACGATCTAAAAGTTTTGATACATTCTTTAGTTTTGGTCCTGAACTTGTAACGTTGGATGAAGTCAAAGATATTCTGAATCTGAATGTAGCAACTGTCAGTAATGGAAAACTTCACAGAGAAAATGTAGTTGCAAACATGACGTTTCGCCCTTGGGAATTAGTTTCATTTCATTCTAAAGTAATGACCTTGTTACCTGGAGATATAATTTCCACAGGAACCCCGGGTGCTGTTGTTATCCGAGATGGCGATGTTGTAGAATGCCAGATTGATGGTTTTGAAACACTAGTAAATAAGGTACAGGACTTAAAAGTAAAGAAAAGCAAAGATCAAGAAGAACAAGTAGCCTCTAAAAATTAACATCAAAAAAGCCGCCATTTAAAATATGGCGGCTTTTATTTATCTAACTTTTTCCTTTTGGGGAGCTAGGAGGAAATCGAAGTCACAGCCTTTATCGGCCTGCATGACGTGTTTTTGGTACATCTGAACATAACCTCTAGCAGCAATGGTCGGAGGAGTCCAGCTTGCTTTCCGGTTTGCTAATTCCTCATCAGACACAAGAAGTTCTAGCTTTCGGTTATCAACATCTACCACAATGATATCTCCTGTTTGTATAAGTCCAATAGGTCCGCCTACTGCTGCTTCAGGTGCCACATGGAGAATAACTGTTCCAAATGCGGTACCACTCATTCGTGCGTCCGAAATCCGAATCATATCTCTAACACCCTTTTTTAGTAGATATTGAGGAATCGGCAGCATACCTGCTTCTGGCATACCAGGTGCTCCAACGGGGCCTGCATTTTGCAATATCAATATATCATCAGCTTGAATATCCAAAGTTGGATCATCAATCATTTTTTCAAGTTCTTTGGTAGAAGAAAAAACAACAGCTCTCCCTCTATGATTCAGTAAATCTTTTGATGCAGCTTTAGGCTTGATGACCGCACCATTAGGGGCAAGGTTCCCTTTTAATACAGCTATTCCACCTTCTTTATGTAAGGGCTGTTCAAACGGATAAACGATATCCCGGTAAACATCTGAAATGGTAACGTCTCTTATATTTTCTTTCAATGTAGTTCCTGTTACTGTTAATTCATCTAAATGAAGAAGGGATTCGAGCTCTTTCAGTACAGCAGGTGTACCTCCAGCATTAAAGAAATCCTCCATTTGGTATTTGCCCGCTGGACGTAGATTAGCTATAAAAGGTGTTGTTTTGCTTAATTCATCAAATCGGTCAAGAGGCAACTTTATACCGAGACGACCTGCAATTGCAATCAAATGGATGACAGCATTTGTAGAACCACCAACGGCCATAAGCGCTCTGATTGCGTTATCAAGGGATTTCTCTGTAATAATCTGCGAAGGTGTTATTCCTTTGTTTACAAGTTCTACAATCTTTTTGCCTGTTTCAATAGCATGCTTCAAACGGGCATTATGAGTAGCTGGGATTGCTGCACCACCAGGTAGCATCATGCCCATGGCTTCGGCACAAACTGCCATCGTGCTGGCACTGCCCATTACCATGCAGTGACCGGCGGTTGGAGCCAAAGCTTCATTTATAGCATCCTTTTCCTGTTCAGTTATGTTATCACCGCGATATTCTTGCCAGAAAAAACGACAGTCGGAACAAGCCCCAAGCGTTCGTCCTTCATACTCACCGTTATTCATTGGTCCTCCTGTAATAATAATTGAAGGAATATCAGCACTTGCAGCTCCCATTAATTGTGAAGGGGTTACCTTATCACATCCACCAATCAACACAACTCCGTCCATAGGCTGAGCACGAATCATTTCCTCTGTATCCATCGCAGCTAGGTTACGAAATAACATAGTAGTAGGACTTGTATTGATTTCACCAAGTGATATGGTCGGAAACTCTAACGGAATTCCTCCTGCCATTAAGACTCCTTTTTTAATAGCTTCTACAAGTGGTCCGATATGGGTATGACACCGATTAATCTCGCTTTTCGTATTGCATATGCCGATTACGGGCTTTTGGAAATCCTCCTCATCAAACCCGAGGTGTCTGTTAAATGCTTGGCGTATAAATTGGCTAAAGCCAGCATCGCCATAGGAGGTAAGCTTTTTGTTCGCAGGTTCCTTCATATAAACCGCCCTTTCGTTAATTAAATATTATGGTAAGACCAATTAAATTTTGAATATTCTATTACTTACAAAAGTATCATAGCATGAAAGATATTTTTCAACAAACAAAATATGGATCAAAATGAAAAAGTTATAAATAAATACGAAATGCATGTTGACAAAATTTTCAGACTTATTATACACTTGGTTTATATATATCCCTCTATGAAATTCTGTAAACAAGTTATCGGTGTTTAAATTGGTCAGACCATACTAATATATTAAATAATTGCTGATTGGAGAGCTAAAATGTTTGAAATGTTCGAGATTAAACAGCATTTTCAATCTAAATCCTTAAACGATATTGAAGCAAAAATTAAAGAAGAAATAGACACAAATCTTTCCCTGGCTTCTTTGCCTGAAAAAGCATCTGTTGCAATTACAGCAGGAAGCAGAGGTATTTCAAACATTGCATTTATTTTGAAGGTAATTGTTGAAACTTTGAAGGAAAAAAGACTGAATCCCTTTGTAGTTCCAGCAATGGGGAGCCATGGTGGAGCGACCGCCATTGGTCAGGTCGAAGTATTAGAGCATTTAGGAATTACTGAAGAAACGATTGGAGCACCGATACATTCATCCATGGAAGTTGTAGCCATTGGGACAACAACTAAAGGGGTACCGGTCTACATGGATCAGCATGCGTTCAATGCTGATGGAATTATAGTCGTTAATCGAATAAAAGCGCATACAGCATTTCGTGGGAATGTAGAAAGTGGACTCAGTAAAATGATTGCCATAGGTCTTGGGAAAATAAAGGGAGCAACTTATATACACCAGGGCGGAGCATTAAAAATGGCGGAAACGATTGAAAATGTATCCAAAGTTGCTCTCAATCACTCTCCCATTCTTTTCGGACTTGCCATTATTGAAAGCGGTTACGATGAAACAGCGGATATTATAGGAGTTTCTAAAAACGAATGGCATAAGAGAGAGTCTGAATTACTAACTTGGTCAAAAGAAATGATGCCTAGTTTACCAGTTGAAGACGTTGATTTACTCATTGTTGAAGAGATGGGCAAGTGTTTCAGCGGTACTGGAATGGATCCTAATATCATTGGAAGGTGGAGAATAGAAGGAGTACCAGAACCTGAAAGCCCGAGAATAAAGAGAATAGCTGTTATGGACCTGGCAGAACAATCCTTTGGAAATGCTCAAGGTGTAGGACTTGCCGATTTTATGACAGAAAAGCTATACAACAAGATTGATAGAATCTCTACTTATACAAACGCATTAACAAGTACTTATTTACAAAGAGCGATGTTTCCTTTTATATATAAATCCGAAAAAGAAGTAATTAACACTGCCATACGAAGCTTAGGACCAGAGATAGACTACGAGAAGCTTAAAGTCATTCAAATTCCAAATACGCTTCATTTAGGGAGAGTATTAGTTTCAAAAAGGATTATAAAGGAACTTGAAGAATTAAATAAATCATTTGAAATCGTCCGAACTTATCAACTGTCATTTGATGAAATGGAAAACTTGGCTGTAAAAGTAACGAATGCGGAATAAGGAGGAGATAGAGTGAAAGAAGTTGCAGCAAAGGCGCAAAAATCTGCATTGATCATAGATGCTACTGATAACGTCGCAGTAGCTTTGCAGGATTTTAAAAAAGGAGACCAATGCCAAATAAGTTCAAATGGAAGAGAAGAAAAGATCCAACTTTTAGAAGATATTCCATTCGGTCATAAATTGGCTATTCAATTCATTGAAGAAAATGAAAGCGTTTTAAAATATGGTGAAGAAATAGGAAAGATGAAAACCGCAGTAAAAAAGGGTGGATGGATACATGTCCACAACATGTTTTGTGAAAGGGGGGGTGGAAAATGAGTCAAACATTTATGGGTTTTTTACGGAAAGATGGAAAAGTCGGTGTTCGAAATCATATCGCTATTATTCCTTCCGTATTCTGTTCAGCGAAAGTAGCAGAACGGATAGCCTACCAAGTTCCAGGAAGTGTATATTTCCGGCATCCTGTAGGCTGCAGTCAAGTGGGTGAAGATCTTGAAGTCACTGCAAAAACACTGATCGCGATTGGAAATAATCCGAATTTCGCAGGAGTTGTGGTCGTCGGATTAGGATGTGAACGATTTTCACCATATGAACTGGCAGATGGAATCGCACCATCCAATAAAATGTTGGACACAGTGGTCATTCAAGAAGAAGGTGATTCTTTAGCTGCCATTCAAAAAGGGAGCAGAATAGCCAGAGAAATGCAGCAAATGGCTTCAAAACAAGTAAGAGAGGAATTTCCGGTTAGTAAGCTAATCATTGGTTTAAATTGCGGAGGTTCTGATATGACTTCTGGACTAATCGCTAACCCAGCTCTTGGACATGCTTCGGACAAGCTTGTTAAGCATGGAGGCTCTTCAATCTTAAGTGAAATCACCGAACTGTTAGGAACAGAAGAAATTCTTGCAAGAAGAGCAGTAAATGATGAAGTTGCCCAAGACATTATGAACACTGTTCGTCACACGGAAGATAAATTGCTAAAGCAAACACAGCAATCGAGTAACAAGGCAAGAACACACCTTATTTCTACTGGTAATTATGATGGTGGATTGTCTAGTGTGGTTGAAAAATCGTTAGGAAGTATGAAAAAATCGGGAAATGCTCAATTTAGTGGAGTGATTCAATATGGTCATCAGCCAAAATCACAGGGATTATTTTTACTAGATTCACCTGGGCATGATGGGGAAGTTTCAACAGGACAGGTGGCAGCAGGAGCCCAGATTATTTTATTCCCGACTGGAAGAGGAACACCAACAGGTTTTCCAGGTGTACCCGTTATAAAAATTACAGGAAACCCCAAGACATATGGGCGAATGAAAGAAAACATAGATATCAATGCCGGTGAAGTTTTATTAGGAAATCGGACATTAGAGCAAATGGGAGAAGAAATCTATCAAGATATTCTAGAGGTTGCTTCAGGTAAACAAGTGAAAGCAGAAATTTTAGGCCATGATGAACAGTTTTGCATTACGCGTCTTCCATAAAGAAGATGCTTAATCATAAAATAAAAACTGGGGGTAAAGGGAAATGAAAAAATTAATGTCAGTCCTTTTAGTAATGGTAATGGGATTAATGCTAGTAGGTTGTGCGAGTAGTCAAACATCATCAGAAAGTGATAAAGAAGAGTCGTCGGATAAGGCTGAGGGATATCCGGAAAAAGCAATTACTGTCATAGTAGCCTATGAAGCAGGTGGAGGAACGGATTCAGGAGCACGAATCATGCTGCCTTATGTAGAAGAAGCACTAGGTGTACCAGTGAATATTGTTAACAAGCCAGGTGGAGGCGGTTGGATTGGGTGGTCAGAATTGGCGAACGCTAAACCAGATGGTTACACAATCGGATATATTAACACTCCTAATTTTATGACAGGATACCTTGATCCAAAGTTCAAACGTAAAGAAAACTTAGAAAGCTTTACACCGATAGCAAATCACGTAACGGATCCAGGTGTAATTGCAATTCGTACGGATGAAGATCGTTTTACAAATATAGAAGAATTGGTTGAGTACGCTAAAGAGAACAGATTAACCGCTACTTCTACAGGAGTAGGCAGTGATGATCATTATGCATCACTGAAAATGAATGATCAATTAGGTACACAATTTGATCCAGTACACAACAAGGGTGCCGCAGATAGTGTTACATCCGTTTTAGGTGGACACGTTGATGTAATGTTCGCAAATGTTGGAGAAGTAACTAATCTGCATAAAGAAGGGAAAGTAAAAATCATTGGTGTTATGGGGGAAGAAAAATCTCAATTCCTTCCTGATGTACCGACGCTTGCTGAAAGTGGATTTGATGTTTACTCCTGGTCGGCACGTGGACTTGCAGCGCCAAAGGGAATGGATCCAGAACAGCTTAAAATCCTTCAGGAAGCATTTGATGAAGGTATAAAAAACAAAGAACATGTAGAGAAAATGGGTAAATTAGGTCTCGAAGTTAATTACCTCGCTGGACAGGATTATATGAATCTGCTTAAAAACGATGAAGATGAGGTTCGAAAACTAGGCAAGTTAATGGGATGGTAAGTCACAGTTTATTTGATAATTAGGAGGCTCGACAGTGAATCATTCGAAAATCATTTATTTTGATCATGTCTTTCCAGAATTCAAGAAAATCATAAATGAACACTTGCCTCAGGGGTTCGAACTCTTATTCTGGCAAGATTTAAATGAAAAAGAACAAAAAGAATACTTGCCTGAAGCAGATTATTTAATCGTAGCAACTGAAAAATTAGGGGAAGAGATTTTCTCTCAAGCAAAAAATCTAAAACTTATACAAAAAACAGGTATTGGTGTTGATAATATCGATTTAGATGCTGCGAGAAGGTTTTCTTTGCCTGTAGCAAATACGCCTGGTGCAAATGCTACCGGGGTAGCCGAGCTTACAATATTGTTAATTCTTGCTTTATATCGAAAACTACCAAAGGTGAACATTGAAACGAAAAAAGGAAACTGGTTAATGTGGGAGCTCCGACCTTTTTCATTTGAAATGGAAGGAAAAACTCATGGATTTATTGGGTTTGGAAATATTGGAAGAGAAGCCGCAAAACGTTCAAAAGCATTTGGAACAAATATTATTTATTACGATTTATTTCGTACTAAACCAGAAGTTGAAGAACAACTTCAGGCAAATTATGTGCCTTTAGAAGAATTACTACGTAAGTCAAATATAGTGAGCCTTCATCTTCCATTGTTACCCGAGACAAAAGGGTTACTAGGAGAAAAGGAACTCTCAATCATGAAACAAAATGCTGTTTTAATTAATGTTTCAAGAGGCGGAATTGTTAAGGAAGATGCATTATATCAAGCATTAAAGTCAGATCAAATTGCTGGAGCTGGAATTGATGTTTGGGAAAGTGAACCAACAGAGAGTGATAACCCTCTGTTATCACTTGAAAATGTAATTGCTTCCCCACATATTGGTGCAGGAACCCGAGACACACTCAATCGTGTATTACGTACTGCATTTCAAAATATAAAATCGGTAAATGAAGGGGAAGTTCCAAGTCATCTAGTTTTGGATGTCAAAGTTAATGTGTAAATCGTTTTATTAAAAGAATCCACCAGGAGGAGAGAAAAAAATGAACTTAAACTTGGAAGGCAAAACAGCGCTTGTTGTAGCTTCTAGCCAGGGATTGGGGAAAGCTATAGCCGCTCAACTAGTCATGGAAGGCGCTAATGTCATGTTAACGAGTCGAAATAAAGAAAAGCTACAAGAAGTTCAGGAAGAGCTTCAACAGTTAGGAGGAGGGAAAGTCGCCTATTTTCCATCGGATATTACTAAGGAAGAAGAAATCAAAGCATTAGTACAGCATACAAGAGAGACCTTGGGCGACATTCATATATTAATAAATAACTCCGGAGGTCCTCCAGGCGGAACGTTTGAAAACTTTGAGGATAAGGATTGGTATCAAGCCTTTGAATTAAATCTACTAAGCTATGTTCGTTTAATTCGGGAAGTCCTTCCAGACCTGAAGAAAGAAGGGGGTAGAATTATTAATATTGCTTCTTCTTCTATTAAGCAACCCATACCAGGTTTGATTTTATCAAATACTTTCCGTTTAGGAGTTTTAGGACTAGCGAAAAGCCTTGCTGAAGAGCTCGGGCCATATAATATCTTAGTAAATACAGTGGCACCTGGAAGAATTGCAACAGATCGGGTAGCTTTTCTAGATCAACTCAAAGCAGACAAGCAGGGGGTTTCCCGTGACCAGGTTGAGGAGTCTTCCAAAAAGACAATCCCTCTTGGCCGTTATGGTAAACCTGAAGAGTTTGCTAAAATAGTAACCTTTTTAGCATCAGATGCAAATACGTATGTTACCGGAAGTTCATTGCTGGTGGACGGTGGAATGGTTAAATCACTTTAAGGTATGTATGAATGACATAATGGAAGGTTCCTTCATAAGTAAAGTGAAGGAACTATTCTATTATTCTTGCAAGATATGACCATCGATAAACCAAAATTGTAAAAGGCAGGTGATTCTCGTGAAAAATCTAAACATGTGGGTAGGCTTTGCTATTCTCGCATTCGCAGGGTTTATTTTTTGGCAGGCGCTTTACTTTGACTATTACAGTAATATAGGACCCGGACCTGGTTTATTTCCCATTTGGTTAAGTGGCCTACTCATCATTCTTTCGCTGCTCTTTATTGTAAGTGCTTTCAGAACGGATAAAATCTATTTTTCTGATGTTTTTCCAAAAGGCAAGCAGAGAACTAAGATTATCAGGATATTGGGATCAATTCTCTTGTTTATCCTAATTTCACCTTACGCAGGATTTACGATCGCTGGAATATTGATACTATTCATTCTGTTTTTTGGTGAGATGAAATGGTATACAGCGATAGGTACATCTGTTGTTACAACTCTAGTAATATTTCTCGTATTCAAATCTTTCTTGGGTGTTCCATTACCTGTCAATATATTCGGATGGTAAGGAGGTAAGCAAATGGAGTCTTTAGAATTTTTATTATCAGGATTTGAAACGGCCCTTACTTGGCAGAATTTAATGTACTGTTTCATCGGGGTAACGGTTGGAATGCTTGTAGGTGTATTACCTGGATTAGGACCGAGTGCTGGAACGGCAGTCCTCATTCCTCTTACATTTGCGATGGAACCAATGTCTGCCATTGTTATGCTCTCAGGTATTTATTACGGGGCCATGTACGGCGGAACTATTACTTCAGTACTGATTAATACACCGGGTGAAGCCTCTTCTGTTATCACTTGTTTGGATGGGCACCCGATGGCAAAGCAAGGAAGGGCTGGCACAGCACTAGGAATTTCAGCCATTGGATCATTTATTGGCGGAACGTTTGCTATTTTAGGTCTAGTACTTGTCGGTCCGCCATTAGCCAACATGGCACTTAAGTTTGGTCCACCGGAGTTCTTTGCACTTATGTTATTGGGAATGACGATGGTTATTGGATTAATCGGTAAATCCATCATAAAAGGAATGATGGCTGCCGTAATTGGTCTGATTTTAGCACTTGTAGGGTTAGATCCAGTTACGGGGATTCCTCGATTTGCATTTGGTCAGCCATACTTGATGGATGGATTTGACTTTGTTGTTATTGCTATGGGTTTATTTGGATTATCAGAAATACTAATAAGCGCAGAGCAAAATATGAAGGCTGAAAAACCACCTAAGGTTAAAGGTCTCTTCCCTACACGCGCTGAGTGGAGTCCTGCATTAAAATCGATTGGAAGGGGAACAGGACTTGGTTTCTTAATTGGTTTAATACCTGGTACCAATTCCGTAATCCCGCCAATCCTCTCTTATTCAATGGAGAAAAAAATTGCGAAGGATCCGTCTCGTTTTGGAAAGGGAGCGATTGAAGGAGTTGCAGGTCCAGAAACGGCAAACAACTCATTCTGTGGAGGGGCATTAATTCCTTTGTTCACACTTGGTATTCCAAGTTCACCAACGATTGCTATTCTTCTTGGGGCTTTTATTATGCATGGTCTCACACCGGGTCCTACTTTATTTAAGGAAAACCCTGACTTTGTTTGGGGCGTTATCGCAAGTATGTTTATCGGTAACTTTATTTTGCTCTTCATGAACCTACCAATGGCTGGATTATGGGCCAAGGTTACCTTGATACCATTCAAGTTGTTATTTCCGATCATTTTAATGGTCTTGATTGCTGGAACATACACAATTAATAACAGTCTTTGGGATGTTGGCGCAATGTTGGTGTTCGGAGTAATGGGCTATATCTTCAAAAAGGTGGATATTCCAATTGCTCCAATTGTTCTGACGTTTGTTCTAGGGGCATTAATGGAAAATGCGTTGATGCAATCATTAACTATTTTTCAAGGAGATTTCTTGGCATTGTTCCGACGTCCGCTTTCCGGAACTCTTTTAGTATTATCGATTGTAATTCTACTAATTAGTTTAGTTGCAGGCTTCCGTAAGAAAAAGGATTTCCTAGCAAGTGATATTGATATGTAAAGAAAGAAGCTATGAGGAGGGTTAAGATTTGAAAAAGATAATGATGGTACTATTGATTCTGACTTTTGCTCTTTCTTTAGCTGCCTGTAACTCTGGTGGTCAAACAGCTTCCTCAAAAAAGGAGGCTGGGAGCGGCGAGGACAATTTCCCTAATAAACCGATCACTTTGATTGTTTCATATGATGCAGGTGGAGGAACTGACTCGGGTGCAAGAGTTTTAATGCCTTATGTGGAAAAGGAACTTGGAGTTGCAGTTAACGTTGTGAATAAGCCAGGCGGTAGTGGATGGATTGGCTGGGGAGAATTGGCCAGAGCAAAACCAGATGGATATACGATCGGCTATATAAACTCACCTAACATTATAACAGGGTACCTTGATCCGAAATTTAAGCGTGAAGAAAACCTGGATAGTTTCTCCATGATCGCTAACCATGTTACAGATCCTGGAGTTATTGCTATACGATCTGACGAGGACCGGTTTAGTAATATTAAGGAACTAATTGAATATGCCAAGACACATAAGCTGACAGCTACCACTTCGGGAGTTGGAAGTAATGATCACTTTGCTATATTAGGCCTTAATGAAGAATTCGGCACACAAATTACCCCAGTTCATACGAAGGGTGCTGCCGATGGATCAACAAAGGTAATGGGTGGTCATGTTGACATTTTTGTAGCAAAAGTTGGAGAAGCGGTGAAGCTTCATGAAAGTAAACAACTAAAGGCCATTTCTGTACTAACTAAGGAACGATCACCGTTTTTAACTGACGTACCAACGTTAGAAGAAAGTGGTTTTGACGGAGTAAGCTCATGGTCTTCCAGAGGAATTGCTGCACCAAAAGGTGTAGATGAAGAGAAAATCGAAATTATTCTTGCTGCTCTTGAAAAAGGTATAAAAAATAAAGAACAAGTAGACAAGATGGCAAACATGGGTCTCCAAGTTGACTTTAAAGCTGGAAATGAATATATGAAGGTTCTAAAAGAAGATGAGCAACGTGTTAAAGACCAGGGACATTTATTAGGTTGGTAAATTAAGTGAAGGTTACAATTTTAAAAGAAATTCATTGAAAAGGTGTGTTTGACTTAATGGGAAACAATGGTCCGTTATCTGGTGTTAAGGTTCTTGAGTTTACACATTGGTTATCTGCACCATACTGCGGTAATATTCTTTCCGATTTAGGTGCAGAAGTAATAAAAGTAGAGTCACCTTCAGGGGACCAAGTCAGGAAAACAGGTTCCTATTATAAAGATGGAGAGAGCTATCTCTATTTAGTGTATAACCATGGCAAAAAAGGTTTGGTTCTTGATTTAAAAAAAGAAAAGGGAATACAAATTGCATTAGATTTAATTAAAAAATCCGATGTGTTGATTGAAAATTTCCGTCCTGGCAAAATGGACAAGTTAGGTCTTGGCTATGAACAGGCAAGGAAGAATAACGAGAAAATTATTTATTGCAGTATATCAGCGTTTGGAAACACACCAGAATATATTGACAGGCCAGGAATGGATCCTATTATTCAAGGTATGGGAGCAGCCATGAGCATGACAGCAAATGACGAAAATTCTCCTCCTTTACTACCGGGTGTTCCGATTGCGGATAATTCGACTGCGATGATGGCGTTTGGTGCCATCTCTGCAGCATTATACGAACGTGAAAAGAGCGGAATCGGGCAAAAAATAGATCTAAACCTAATTGATATGATGGTATTCAATCTTTCAACAAGATTTGGTCAGTATCTTGCCACAGGAGAAAATCCAACACCGATGGGGAATCAGCATTCCCAGGTAGTTCCATATCAAGCATTTTCAACAAAAAACGGCTGGATAATGGCTGGAGCGCAAGCCGATCATGCTTGGGAACCCTTTTGTCGGGCTATTAAAAGGGAAGATTTAATTAGCATAGAAAAATTTAGTACGAATCAGAAACGAGTCGTCCACCGTGAAGAATTAACAAATCTATTAAACACTGTATTTAAAGATAGAACGACTGAAGAATGGTGCGAAACGCTAGAACAAAATAATATACTTCATGGTCCTATCTGGGGAATTCACGAACTCATAAACAGCGATTTAATTAAGGATCATGAGGTTATTGTGGAAGCAAAGCATAGTAAAATAGGGAATATCCCTGTCATTAAGTCGCCCATTTCCTATTCCAGGACAAAGGTAGAGGTTCAATCCGCTGCCAATCTGCTGGGAGAACATACGTATCAAGTATTAGAGGAGTTAGGCTATAGTGATCAGGAAATCGATGATCTATTAAACCATGGGGTGGTGAGCGCAAGTGAGCGACCTGTTGTTTGAAGTTCATGAGCATATTGGAATAATAACGCTAAACCGTCCTGATTCACTAAATTCATTCAGTCAGGAAATGATTACACAGTGGATCGAAGCACTGGAGCAAATCAAGAATAACGATTCAATATATGTTGGAGTGGTTACAGGCAATGGAAGAGCTTTTTGTGCAGGAGGAGATACGAAAGCATTAAGAAATGGCGAAGGGTTTATGGCCAAAACGGCCGGGGAAGATGACGATTTTGTTGACTTGCCACTTAATGTGAAAAACGGTCTATGGAAACATATTCAACGCATCCCTTTACTGATGGAAAATATTGATAAGCCAATGATTGCTGCAATTAATGGTCCTGCTATCGGAGCAGGTTTGGATATGGCGCTCATGTGTGATATTCGCTATGCATCAGATCGTGCTAAACTCGGGGAAGGTTATGTGAACGCTGGTATCGTACCAGGAGATGGTGGAGGTTATTATCTCCCCCGTCTTGTGGGAGTGGACAAGGCGTTGGAACTGCTCTGGACTGGGAAAATTCTAAACGCGGATGAAGCAAAGGCCATCGGGTTGGTAACACATGTCATTCCAGATGATCAATTAATGAATGAAGTCTTGGCTTTTGCAAAAAGACTAACAAATGGTCCACAAGAAGTAATAAAAATGACTAAACGAATTGTTTACGAAAGTAGGACAATGTCATTAAAACAATCATTAGATCTGGTTTCATCATTTATGGCAATTGCAGTACACCATCCGGACCACCAAGAAGCCGTTAAGGCTATGAATGAAAAAAGAAAACCTCAATACAACTAATACATAAAACCCCGTTCAATAGTGACGGGGCTTTTCTTATTCGGTTCATTCCTTTTCTAAAACAATGGATTTAGCTTGGTCATAAACCTTATGTAAAGGAATGTTATGCTTGTCTGCTAATTGTTTGCAATCTTCGTATTCAGGGGAGATTTGAACTATTTCATCCTTGTAAATTCCTATTTTTACAGAAACCGTTCCCCATTCTGTTTTAGCATTATAAAAGTTCCTTCCCATTCGGTGACAGGCAATTGGATAAAATCTAAAACCAAAACTTGATGTTTCATGGAAAATGATACTCTCAATTTTCTCCTGTATTTCTTTACTCGTTAAAATGGACAGCTTATACGCAGGGCGATTTTTCTTCATGAAAATCGGTGTGTAAAAAACATCATTTGCCCCCGCTTTTAATAACTTCTCCATCGTAAACCCCAATGTTTCTCCGGTACAATCATCGAGATTTACTTCAATCATTAACATCTCAAAATCTACATGTTCAACTGAGTGGTCGTAAGTTTCGGAGTTTTTTTCAAGGAATAGAGCCGTTTTTTGTGTGTTAAAGCTTCCATATGAATGACAATCAAAGGTTAGTGAGGAAGCAGAATGTACACCTACTTTCTTAATAAATTGTAATGCCTGTAGAGAAAAATGGTACTCTGATAATTCTCCCTTAAATAGTTGCCAAGGGATATTTTTAAATAGTGAACTAGTTTCTGGAGTGAGTAGCATGCTCTTCGTTACTTCTATAGGATCGGCAAGCTGAATCTCCATACCAAGTTCCTGGACCATCCATAAACCGAACAAAAAGAAAGCATCCTCATCTTCAAAATTGCTGGAACTATTGGAATGGAACTTTTTAAAGAAGGGACCAAAAAATGATCCCTCGGAGAATGATAGAGAAGATGTGGAATAAGTTCCGATCTTTTCTGTTTTTTCATATAAAAAATAGCCAGCATTGTTTTTACCAAGCTGGGAATTAAGGTCTGTGATTTTTTCTTGGACGAAAGAAAACTGACACAAAGCTTCACAAAAGCTTTTCATAGTTATGCCATTATTACAAATCATGACTAGTCTCATGTTTCACTCCATTCCAATTAATAAATTCGGATTTATTCTTATAATCTCTCTAAATGAGGTTAAGACTCTTAGACACATTACCTCGCAAATAAAATTAGCTTTCCAGTCGAAGAAGTACAACGGTGAGTTTTCTTAGAAAAGTCCTTCTCCTCCAACCTTTGCTCTCCGATTGCTTTTGCTTCTGCTTCAGTTGCCGCCTCAAAGCTTTCATCCAATAACTTTTCCCCACTTTTATCAAAAACTGTTAAATAGTAATTTCCCATAATAGTTGACCCCTTTCTATATTAGATGCCTGGTCCCCGGCACTTTAATGGAGGGATAGCGCTTCTTTAATATCTTCTTAATACACAGTCAATTTTCCTGCAAAAAGATGAAACAATTCTGTTTGTGAGTCGTATAATTAGTGTGAATAAAGGAGGACGACTGAAATGGCATTACATATTAATAAGGTGACGAAGAAGTTTGGTAGTTTTACAGCTGTGGATGATCTATCTTTAAAGATACCAGAACAAGAAATCTTTGGATTTTTAGGGGCTAATGGGGCAGGGAAAACAACGACATTTCGAATGGCGCTTGGCCTTTTAAATCCTACAAAAGGGAGTATTACATGGAAGGAGAAGCCGATTACTTACGATCTGAGTGATGAAATTGGCTATCTTCCTGAAGAACGTGGGCTTTATCCGAAGCTAAAAGTGCAGGAACAGCTTATATACTTAGGTCGACTAAAGGGTATGAAGAAACAAAACGTTATTGCGGAAATGACTAACTGGTTAGAGCGCTTCAAAATTCCTGAATACGCTAATAAAAAGGTTGAGGAACTATCCAAAGGGAATCAACAAAAAATACAGTTCATTGCGTCTGTGATTCACCAGCCACGACTGCTTATCCTAGATGAACCATTTAGTGGGCTAGATCCTATTAATGTTGAATTAGTAAAAAAAGCAGTGATTGATCTAAAAGACAATGGCACGTCAATTATATTTTCAAGTCACCGAATGGAACATGTTGAAGAACTTTGTAATCATTTGTGTATCATCCATCATGGAAAACCCGTTGTACATGGTTCACTACGTGACATCAAGCGCTCCTTTGGTAAGAAAAATGTTAGTATTCAAGGAGACTTTGATCTTCAATACCTGGAAAACATTAACGGTATTACAAAGTCAAAACGAACGATGGAAGGAATTGAGCTTCAAGTTGAAAATGAGGAAGTGTCTCAAGTTATTTTTCAGGAGCTTCATCAAAAAGGATTTGTTCGTAAGTTTGAACTTGAAGAGCCGTCTCTACATGATATTTTTATAGAAAAAGTGGGTGAATCCTATGAATAAATTTTGGATCATTATCGGACACACATACTTGAATAAAATAAAAACCAAATCGTTTATTATTACGACAGCAATTACTCTGCTTTTTATCTTCGGTATAACAAATATGAATACAATTATTGATTTTTTCAATAAAGAGGATGAAGTGAAGAGAGTAGTCGTAATTGATGAAACGGACTCACTCTACCCTGCATTCGCCGAAAATATTAAAGCGATCGATACGAAAATTAAGATTGAGGGATCCGAGTTATCGGAGGGGGGGCTTGATCAACAAGTGGTAGAAGAAAAGATTGACGGTTATATGATTCTATCACTGGATGAAAATCAGCTACCTATTGGTACATATAAATCGATGGCATTGACAAACAATGAAACATCATTACAGCTAGAGCAAGCTCTGCAACAAACAAAAATTGCGGTGGGGACCACTCAATTGGGAATAGATCAACAAGCATTAACACAGCTTTTTGCTCCAGTTGAACTTAATAAGATTGCCTTAGAAGAAGATGCAAAAACAGAAGAAGAATTAAACCAGGCAAGAGGATTGGTTTATGTTTTACTGTTTGTCATCTATTTTTCAGTCATTTTATATGCAAGTATGATTGCAATGGAAGTAGCGACTGAAAAGTCATCAAGAGTCATGGAGATTTTGATTTCAAGTGTTTCACCTGTTAAACAAATGTTTGCTAAATTACTAGGAATTGGATTATTAAGTTTAACTCAACTAGGACTCATCTTAGGGCTAGGGTATGGATCGATGCAGGCTAATATGAATCGAATGGAAGCGATGGGTGGCAGCTTTTTCGGTTTCTCAGAAGTACCTACTGCGACATTTGTCTATGCAGGAGTGTTTTTCATTTTAGGTTATTTCTTATTTGCAACGTTAGCGGCCTTTTTAGGATCACTCGTTAGTCGAATAGAAGACGTTCAACAATTAATTTCACCAATGACGCTCATGATTGTTGCAGCCTTTTTAATTGCCATGTTTGGCCTAGGAAACCCTGAGGCACCTTTCATCACAGTTACGTCATACTTTCCATTTTTCACACCAATGATTATGTTTCTAAGAGTAGGAATGCTAAACGTGCCATTTTGGGAAATCGGCTTATCGATCCTATTGCTTCTCGCCACAATAGTCGCACTCGCAATCTTCGGAGCCCGGGTATATAAAGGTGGTGTCCTTATGTATGGAAAAACATCTTCATTTAAGGACTTGAAAAAAGCACTGCAGCTAACAAAGAAAGATTAAGGTTCTAATTAAACAATAGAACACAAAGAGAGTCGTGCAACTTGCCGACTCTCTTTGTGTTGATGAAATGGACAAGTCGGAAGGGGATGCAGAACTTTGAATTTGAGGATGCATCAGCCAACTCTCAATTTCACTCAGAACGTGCATTCGTATTTCAGCCGTGATAAAATAAAAGTAGCTTATTTAACAAGGAAGGAACCTATGAAACCATTAAAATTCATTCATGCTGCTGACTTGCATATAGATAGTCCATTTGTTGGATTGAAGCATTTACCCGGACCTCTTTTTGATCGAATTCGTGAAAGTACGTTTGTTGCTTTTAAAAAATTAATTGATTGTGCAATTGAAGAAAAAGTTGATTTTGTTTTACTTGTTGGTGACTTGTATGACGGAGAGGAAAGAAGTCTTAAGGCCCAATTAAAGCTAAAAAATGAGTTTCAACGTTTGCATGCTGTTGGAATCCCTGTTTATATTATCCATGGAAATCATGATCATATGAGTGGAAAATGGATTGACCTCGATTGGTCAAGTAATGTTCATATTTTTTCTAGTGAAGAAGTCGAAACAAAACTGTTCTTTAAAGATGAAGTACATACCGCAAGTCTATACGGGTATAGTTATCCGACTCGAGCTGTTCATGAGAGAATAATCAGTAATTTCAAGAAACAACAAACAGAAGAGAAAGTATATCACATAGGGCTATTGCATGGTTCTATAGAAGGAAATCATGAACACGATACATACTGTCCGTTTAAACTCACTGAGTTAGTAGAGAAGGATTTCGATTACTGGGCGTTAGGGCATATTCATAAGCGTCAGAACCTTCAAGAACAAGAGCCTATGATCGTATACCCTGGCAATCTTCAAGGAAGACATAGAAAAGAAAATGGTGAAAAGGGTTTTTACATTACACGTATAAATGAGAACAAAACCTCACTTGAATTTATCTCTGCTTCGGACGTGATTTGGGAAGAAGTCGAAATTAAAATAGATGAAATGAAAGACTTCTCTCAGTTTATCAAAGAATGTGAGTTAAAATTAGCGCATCTTCGTAAAGAAAAGCAAGGGACCTTGCTCACCATTATCGTAAAAGGTGTTGGCCCTGTGGCAGAACACATTCAAAATGAACAAGCGGTCTTAGATCTAATTGAACGATTAAACGAATCAGAGGACCTAAATGAGAACTTTGTCTGGACAGCGTCATTGAAAAATTACTCAAATCGAGAGCTAACAGAGCAGGAATTGAGTACATCTTTTTTCAAGGATTTAAAAAATACAGTAGAAGAGTTTCACGATTATAGCCGTGCGCTTGAACCATTAACACAACACTCACTTTATCGGAGATATATTCAGGCTTTTACGGAAGAAGAAAAAAAAGATATGTTGAAAGACGCGGAGTTACTGCTCTTTTATGGGCTTCTTTATCATCAAGAAAAGTGAGGTGAAGCTTGGGTGAGAATTCAGGAGCTGACCATCTATGGCTATGGGAAATTTGAAAACAAAACGATTTCTTTTGCAGGTTCGTTTCAAGTTATATATGGAGAAAATGAAGCAGGAAAATCAACAATCATGTCCTTTATTCATAGTATTTTTTTCGGTTTTCCGACGAAACAACAAGGGGTTAATCGCTACGAACCTAAAGCAGGAACAAAATATGGAGGCAATATAGTAGTTCATACAAAAGAGCATGGAAGATTAAAGATTGAAAGACTGCCAGGAAAAGCTGTCGGAGATGTTACCGTTTTTATGGAGGATGGAACAGCACGCGATGAACTTTTTTTAAACAAGCTCTTAGAAGGACTGGATAAAAACACCTACCAATCAATTTTTTCATTTAATATCCATGGTCTCCAAGACATAAAGAAATTGAGTGGAGATCAGATCGGAAAGTTCATGTTTTTTTCGAGTATGTATGGCTCGGATGCTCTTTATCAAATGGAAAATAAGCTTACGAAAGAGCAAGATTTGCTTTTTAAACCAAACGGAAAAAAACCAATATTAAATGAGGCACTAACTCAGCTAAAAGAAAAAAATGAACAGGTGATAGAGGCAAAGCAGAAGATTAGCTCGTACCAACAACTTTTGCACTCAAAAGACACCATTGAACAAAAGATTGAAGAAATAGAATCAAAGAAAAACACCCTAGTAAAAAAAATAAAGCAATCTGAAAAATTAGAAATTATTCTTCCGTTACTTCGTGAAAAAGAGTGGGGTATTCAACAATTAAACACTCTTTCTGATTCATCCGATTTTCCAGAGAACGGGTTAAGTAAGTTAGAACAACTATCAACCTCTCTTCAGCCACTAAATGCCCAACTGCATTCTTATCAAGTAAAGAGGCAACAGCTTGAGGAAAAGGATCTTGAACTAAAAGTTAGAGAGGAAGTCATCAACTCTAGTGAAGAAATTCTTTTCTTGAAAGAAAATCTTCAAATGTATCGTGAAAGAAAGGAAAAGAGAAATGACCGAGCACAAAAAATAGCATCAATTCAACAAGAAATAAATCTTTGCAAACAACGTTTACTACCGCATCTAACTGAATCTGAAATTACACATATTCATGCAACTCTTCCTTTAAAGGAAGAGTTAAGAACACAAGTTTCTCACTATCAACAGCTGAAGCAAAAAAGACAACTATTGGACGATCAATTTTTGCGCACAAAGGAAGCACTTGAAGAAAGTGAATGGAAGGCGAACGAGCTTAAGGGGAAATTACTTACAGAAGTGGAGCGTCTTCAATTAGAAAAAGAAGAACAAAATGCAGGTACTTCAATTAATCTTGATCAACTTCAAGAAGAAGAACAGCAGCTATCAAATGAAATTGAGCATAGAAAAGCTGTTAATTTCCAACATCGGAAATCTCGTCTTATGATGCTAAGCTTGATTGCGCTAATTTTTGTGACTGGGATGGGGTGGTCACTAGTTGAACAGCTATGGCCGCTATCAGGAATCCTTTTAATAACACTAGGGTTTGTGCTTTTTCAAGTTAAAGTTGCTCTTAAACAAGATGAGCCACTTATTGAACATCTACAAAAACGGAAAATATCTTTACAAGCTAAAATGAGCCAAGCAAGAGGGGAATCGATGTCTGTTTCTCATCAATCCGAATTAAAGGCAAGACGCTGGAAAGACGATCAACTAAAGCAAAGCTATGAACTTGAAACCATGCAAATCAGCCAGAATGGAAGAGCCTATGATCGAGTATTGAAGCTTTTTGAAGAGTGGGAGCAGCAGAATTTTAATGTCGTGGGTAAGATTGAAAAAGTTGCAGAGAAATTAAATTTTCAAAGGGGCTTATCACCTGAAGCAATTTTAGAAGGACTGGACTTATTACTTCAATTACAAAATCTACTACTTATTAAACAACAATTACATCAAGAGATCGAACAGATAACAACTGACTTAAGGATTCTTGAGGATAAAACATCTACCCTTGCAGTCCTGTTCAATTTGAGAGAAGTAACTGTTGAAGAAGTTGTCTTAACTGCAACTAAAACCCTTGAGAAGGAGCAAGAGAAACAAGCGAGAAAAATACAGTATGAAGAGCGCTTAAGCGAGCTGAATGAGGAAATTGTGCTCTTAGAAGATAAGATTAGCTTTTTTCAAAAAGAGAGAGTGTGGTTGTTTCAAAAAGCAAGAACCAACAATGAAGAAGAATTCCTATATAGAGCAAAAGCTTATCAGGAGAGCGAAGAAATAAAGAAACAACTAAATTGGATTGAAAAAAAGTTGAAAGTAGAATCTGGCTTTAAGATTGATGAAAAATTCCTCAATGATGACATGTTTCTGGAAACAGAACGAAAAGAGTTAGAAAAAGAACTTGAAGGATTAAGAATAGAAGAAAAGGATTTGCAAAAGCAATCTTCCACGGTATCTGTTCAGCTATCCGAACTAGCACAATCAGGAACGTACTCACAACTGCGTCATTCATATGAACAGAATCGTTCAGAAGTAAAAGAAGTAGCAAAGAAATGGGCTGTGCTAGCAATTGCAAAAGATCTTCTTTTAAAAACAATTGAGTTTCATCGAGAGGTTCGGCTACCACAACTTTTAAGAAAAGCGGAGCAATATTTTGAACGGCTTACTTCCGGACAGTATTTAAGCCTCTATTTACCAGAACACGGTCAAACCTTTATCGTTGAACGAAAAGATGGACTGCGCTTTTTTGCAGAAGAATTAAGTCAAGCAACAGCAGAACAACTATACGTTGCCATTCGGTTTGCGTTATCTCACGCGATTACACAATCAGAAAACAAGCTACCAATTATCATTGATGATAGCTTCGTCAATTTTGACCAAACGAGAACAATAAAAATACTGTCACTCCTTCGCGAGATGTCAGCGGATCAACAGATTATCTTCTTTACATGTCACAAGCATTATCTCTCTAGTTTTTCTGCAGAATCGGTGATTTTTTTAGAAAATAAAGACGTAGATGAACAGACTACTTAGTTGGTTATCTAATTGGATTTTTAAAGGAGGGTGCGGTAGAATAGACAAAGTTATAAAGGGCAGGCTTGAAAGGAAGCTAGTGGATGAAAAGGGAACGGAAAAGGAAAAAGGAAGTCGGAACACCGTTATTTTTATTAAGCTTTAATTTGTTTATTGTCATGGTAGGAATTGGTTTAGTTATACCCATTTTACCTTTTTACATTGAACGTTTTGGAGCCGACGCTTCAGTGCTTGGATTCTTAGTTGCTATTTTTGCGTTTATGCAATTTATATTTGCGCCAATTTGGGGCAGGATGTCTGATCGAGTTGGTCGTAAACCACTCATTACTTTAGGTCTGTTTGGCTTCGCTGCGGCTGAGTTTGTATTTGGTTTTGCTACCGATTTGTGGATGCTCTTTTTATCTAGAATTCTTGCAGGTGTTTTTGGTGCAGCGATTATGCCAACTGCAATGGCGTATGTTTCGGATGTAACGACACCAGAGAACCGTGGACAAGGAATGGGAATTCTAGGAGCTGCCATGGGGCTTGGAATTGTAGTAGGCCCAGGAATTGGTGGGTGGCTAGCTGAATATGATTTATCCTATCCATTTATCTTTGCTGGTGGTGCCGCGTTAATTGCTGCTCTTGTTTCCATTTTTGTTCTACCTGAATCATTAACAGAAGAAGCGAAGCAGGAAACGCTTAACAGAAATGAGAAGCGTGAAAATCAATTTGTATTAATGAAAAAGGCCTTAGCTAGTCCAGTTGGTTTTTTACTCATCTTGGTATTTTTAATGAGCTTTGGACTAGCAAATTTTCAGGCGATTTTCAGTTACTATTCACTCGAAAAGTTTGGATACAGTCCGCAGCAAGTGGGACTTATCATTTTATTAACTGGTCTAATTGGTACTCTTGCTCAAGGGTTATTAGTTGGAAGGCTTGTCAAGAGATTTGGAGATGAGAAAGTTGTAACTGGAGCGTTTTTCTTAAGTGCAACTGGATTTCTAATTATGCTTTTGGCTAACTCGTTTGCAACGGTTCTTCTAACAACAGCGATTTTCTTTTTGGGGAATTCCTTATTAAGACCATCGCTTAACACCTTTATATCCAAGCTAGCAGGTAGCCAGCAAGGAATGGTGATGGGGATGAATAATTCGTTTTTAAGTCTTGGCAACGTAGCTGGACCAATTTTGGCTGGATACTTTTTTGAGTTTAATATTCATTTACCTTATTTGTTCGGAGCACTCGTCATGTTCGTTGGGTTGCTTTCAACGAGAGTGTGGATTACTAAACGTAAAACGCAAGAAGCTGTATAATTGTAGTGGAATTTCTACTTCAATCCTAATATTTAGGTGATTATGCTATACTAGATACTAAAAAAGCGGGAGGGCAACGGTTATGGCGAAAGGAATACTTCATTATGAAGTTGGGGAACAAGTCGATATTCACTTACTAGTTAAGTCCTCGACTAAAGGAATTGCTAGTAACGGTAAGGCATTTTTAACGTTATTTTTACAAGATCAATCAGGTGAAATTGAAGCAAAGCTGTGGGATGTGAACCAAGGTGATGAAACGATTTATGGTGCGCAAAACATCGTAAAAATCTTTGGTGATATCCATCATTACCGAGGGAGAAATCAGCTTAAGATTCGTAACATTCGTCCTGCAAATAAGGAAGAAGAAGTTAATATCTCGGACTTTCTAGAAACAGCTCCATTAGACAAAGAAGAGATGAACGATAAAATTACTCAGTATATTTTTGAAATGAAAAATCCCAATATCCAGCGAATTACTCGTCATCTTCTAAAGAAACATGGTGCTGAGTTTATGGAATATCCAGCAGCTACAAGAAATCATCATGAATTTGTATCTGGATTAGCTTACCATGTCGTATCCATGCTTGATTTAGCTAAAGCAATTGCAAGTCTCTATCCTAGCTTGGACACAGATCTTCTTTATTCAGGTGTCATTTTACATGATCTTGGGAAAGTTATTGAATTATCAGGACCAATCAGTACGACCTATACAGTCGAAGGGAACTTGATTGGACATATCTCGATTATGGTAAATGAAATTGCTAAAGCAGCAGAACATTTACATATTGAGGGTGAAGAAGTTGTCATCCTTCAGCATCTTGTTTTAAGTCACCATGGGAAAGCTGAGTGGGGGAGTCCAAAACCCCCAATGATTAAAGAAGCTGAAATTCTCCATTATATTGATAATTTAGATGCAAAAATGAATATGCTCGATCGTGCTCTAGAACGCGTAAAACCTGGGGAATTTTCAGAGCGAATCTTTGCTCTTGAAAATCGTAATTTCTATAAACCTCTTTTTCTGAAGTAAATTGGAATAGATGACAAGCTCCTTGCATATAGTTGCTTTAAACAGGCTTGTCAGCTGCTTTGCAGCCTGAGGAGCGACTATAAGGGGGAAACGAAGTTGATCTTGCTACCTTGGTGGGTCTATTTATGTATTATTGGTATTATTTATAGTGGGTATATGGCATTTCAGACAGCAAGACAGGATCGTGTAGTAGACGAGGAATTCATCGAAAATGAAGGAAGAATCTTCATTGAACGCATTGAAAAAGAGCGTGAAAAACGAGACAAAGAAAAACAATTAAAAGTGATTAGTGTTGATGAAAATCTAGATGAAGATGACACGCAAAAAGATAAGACAGCTGTATAAAAAAACGGTGGTTACTCATAAAAAATGAGTGACCACCGCTTTTTTTATATGGGAAATTACTAAATTTTTGAACTGTAGATAGCGTTTCTACACCTAGCTCCAGTGCTTTTGTTATTACTTTGCTTCTACTTCTGCTTCTTCTTGTTTAAATAAGTCTTTTAACTTTTCATCATTTACTTTAACATCTGCATCTTTAATTGCTTTGTCTAATGCTTTTTGGATGGCATCAGGTTGTTGAGTTTTTTGCAGACGAACTTCTTCTGTTAGTTTTTCTTTCATCTCTTCATAAGGTTTTACAGTTTCGGTTACTTTGATGATATGGAAGCCAAACTCAGATTTTACAGGTTCGCTTACTTCACCTTCTTTTAGTTTGAATGCAGTTTCTTCAAATTCTTTGACCATTCGTCCTTCACCAAACCAGCCTAAGTCACCGCCGTTTTGTGCAGAACCATCTTGAGAGTACTCTGCTGCAAGTGCTTCAAACTTTTCTCCAGCTTTAAGCTTGTCCTGTACTTCTTTTGCTGTTGCTTCATCTTGAACCAGGATATGGCTAGCACGAATTTGACCTTCGAGCGTGTCGTAATATTCTTTAACTTCCGCATCGGTTACTTTGACTTCTTTTTCAGCTGCTTTCTTTCTAAGAAGATCAACTTTAACCATAGAGTTCACAACTTCTTCACCTTGTTGTTCAATCATTGCATCTAGTTGTTCACCGTATTGACTTCTTAAGTTCTCAACTTCTTTTTCTAACTCTTCATCTGAAACTTTATATTCTTGGCTAAGCACTTTATCATGAACTAGTTCAGTTAAAACGTCTTGTCCAAATCGAATCTTCATCGCTTCGTAAAATTCATCCTTTGTAATATCCCCTGCTTTTGTTTCAGCTACTATTTCAGAGTCACCGCCATCATTTGTACATGCGCCAAGCGCTAAAATACTTGTCGCTGCTGCGACTGCAATTGCGAATTTTTTCATTTCTAAATACAACTCCTACTATTTTTTTCGTTATCGATACTAAAAATATTTGCAATGTAGATATCAATTTAGACATCTTTTCATAACAAGTACTATACCACATTGTGCCATGAACTAAAAACTTTTTCAACAGCCGAAAGCCGCATGAATTATGGGAAATTGTTAAATGGGGTGCGTAGAAAGTAAGGAGAGTTAAGAATTAGTAAAGTAAATTGAACGAGTTAAAAGAATCGTGAAAGCATCACAATTTAAGTTCATTTCTTTTAGATGAAAACATCGATTATTTTTAATAAACTGGGCGAACGTCCAACCAAAACAGTATCAGTCTAAATAGAATAAAGGGAAACACATAAGGGAGGTTAATGATTATGGGTGGAGGATACTCGAACAGTTTTGCATTACTAGTTGTTTTGTTCATATTGCTAATCATTATTGGAGCTTCTTATATTTCTTAAGAAGTAGCTGAAAAACTTTGTAAAGTACACATCTTGCGTGATAGGAGCCTATTCGCTTTAGGTCAATCATGCATAGTATAAAGTATCTTCTGGCTAAAGGAGGTGTCATCATGGGCGGTTCATACGGTGGAGGATTTGCGTTAATCGTTGTCTTGTTCATCTTGTTAATCATTGTTGGCGCTGCGTGGTTATAAAATAAAAAGCGAAAGCGACTTGGTAGACCCGACAAGCATAAGGCGCTTATAAATAGAAGGCGTTCTTTGCCTTCAATTTATAAGTGACTTATGACCTCGAGGGGCTAGGCGCTGGAGCTGGATTCAGAAACGCACGCTTATTCTTTAAGTTTATATCAATTCTAAATGTTTAAAAAAACATAGCTGACAGTTTAACTGTCAGCTATGAATCTGTTAAGCTATAGATCGATGGGATTAAGTAAATAAGATTTCTATGTATGACGAAATTAATAAGATAGTAATTAAAACATTAATGGTGCGAAACACCTTTGTCTGTCGTTCTTCAGGAATCTCACGAACTAAACATAATGTGTTTGTAAGCTTGTTTATGTAAAACAAGATAAAGACGGCAAACAAAATAAAAAACGTGATCATCTGAGATCCCCCTTCCCTCACTCATACATATTACATTACCAAATTTTTTATGAAAAAGATAGCGAAGAACATTGGAAAAAGCATCCTCACGGGATGCTTTTGTGGACAAGTATCTCAAATCCATCTTCAAATTCTTCAATATAGGAGGTTTTTGGAGCTTGGAGGATCAGTTTTGCAAAAATAAGATCAGGTACACACATTCCAATGTGATAGGCTATCAATATACAAAAATAATGGATATAGGGTAAAAATGACGTTCCAGCTATTACTAATAGTGGAGTTATGAATAGTAAAGGGAAGAGCAATGAACAAAGCATCGACGATTTCTTGATACTATAACAAGCCTTAATTTGTAGGGATGGAATAAAGGTTAGATATTTCACTCGGAAGTTCACGCGGTTTCCACTTAGTATAAGAGGAAGAACGTGAAATAATTTATGAATTGGAATAAGTGTGACTAAGACAAGTATAAAAAAGAAAAATTGGCCTTCTTTAAATTCAACTTGTGGGTATACAAAATGAATAGGCAAATAAATGATGATAAATGTAATAATCATTGTTAGCATGGAAAAAATGTAGATTCGATGAAGGCCAAAATCTTTTGAAAGATTTATGGTTTTCCAACAGTTCATCAGTTCACCACCCAAATCTCAGGATACTTCTATGTTTTAAACACTCCCATACTTTACGACGATCAGAACCAAAAATCAATATGTAAAAAGGAAATAATAATGCTACATCAAAAAAAAATTTCATTTACAAGGTTTTTAGTCAGTTTACTTTCAGAAACAGACTAAATCATATAAAATAGTTTTCAATGGCTAAAAAAGAATAAAGATAGGAGGAGCGGCGCATGAATACGATCGAAGAGAGATTGCAAAGGCTGGAATATTATCAATCCTTATTGGTTGAAATAATTGATTCGACTCAACACTCGTTCACGTTACTAGTCATCAAAAGTCAATTATCAAAAGAGGAAGTTAAGGAAATTCATCAGTTATGTAGAGCTCTTAGTGAGCAGCATGAAGAACAAAAAGCGCAAGGGCTTGTCATCTTTACAGACCTCCTCACGCTTTTTGCAGGACAGTTAAATTCTAAAGTAAATGTATCTCAAACCATTAAAGCTCTACATAATCAAAATTTATATAAGCCATTAATGCAGGCCTTTTTAAAATATCTATAAGGTACTAAAAGCTAAGATTACTTTGCAGGAGTACCTTCTTCTTGTGTAAGCTCTTTTTTTCTTAAGCTTCCATCTTCTTCTTGAAACTCTTCTTCAATATTGTTGAATGACCTTTCAAAAATCTCCATAAAGTCATCACCGTAAATATTTCGAATAATCGACATCATCTCAATAATTTCCGGGAATTTTCCGTAAAGGTTTTGTAGAGGAAGCGCCCCTTTTAGTACAGAATTACGAGTTGGGTCAAAGTCTTCTAACAATTTTAGCAGAATTTCTTCGCCTTTGTCAGTAAGCTTAATGTAAGTGTTGCGCTTGTCATTAAGCTTCTTAGAAAACTCTAAATAGCCGCGCTCTTCTAATTTTTTGGAAAAGTTAAAAGCCGTTGATACATGCATTACACCAAACTTAGCGATCTCAGAAATAGAGGCACCCTTTAAATGATAAGCAATCCATAAAATATGGTGTTCATTGATATTCAAGTCGTAAGGCTTTATCCACTGCTGCCAATCTTTCTCAATTGACTTCCAAAGCGCTTTACTAAGCTGGGCCACTCGTTGACTAAAAAGTAGAGCTTCTTTTATCGTATAATCGTTTTCATTATGTTTCATCCACAGTCACCTACTTCTCTCAAATACTATTATTTCTATTATGCCAATAAAGTAAAGATTAATAAAGATATAAATTTACGAAATTTTAAAATAATTTACTTGAAGCCTTGTTTTCTACCATTTAAAATAGAAAAAAGTGCGATGAGGTTAAAGATTCATCGCACTTTTTATGAATTTGTTTTTGCTATTTAAATATTCTATTTTTCTTCTAACGCTTGCTCAAGCTGTTTAATCTTTAACTCAATTTCTTCAATCTCTTTTTGTAAATCATTTTTATGCGGTTCAATTTCCATTTGCCATTGTTTAATTGAGTTTTGTAAGTCAGCAGAAACTTCTTTAATAACCCCAGCGCTTTCTTTAGCAGTCTGTACAACTTGATCTTTTAAAGAAACGCCTTCGCTTTTTAACTGATTAACTGTTTCTTCTAACCTTTGGCGATTAAAACGAATTTGTCCGCGTAGATCCCTACCAGAAGATGGTGCACTAAGCAAAGTTGCCATGCTCCCAACTAAACCACCAACAAGCAACCCGTACATAAGAGATTTATTATTCGACATGATCATCACTCCATAATAGAATAGTTTAATTACTTAAAATTCCTTTTAATTCGTATTCCCTTTTGGCTCCTAATTAAACACTATACATAGCATATCAAAAAATCGCATACATTTGAACAAAGGGGGGAGGAGCTTGTCAGGGGTGATATTTCTATTTTTTGTTATTAGTTTATTGTTATTCATTGGAACGTTTCATTATTTAAAGCTTATTGGGCAATCGGCAGCCTATCCGCCTAAAAAGGTATTAAAACAAAAGGCAACTGTGCTAGGCACAGGGGGAGCCATTTCGCTATTATTAGGAAGTTTGCTTTATTTTTTTCAGTGACAAAAAAAACCCGATCGAATAGGATCGGGTCATTTGTGTTTTAGATTATGATTGCACACTCACAATGTTGGAGCGTTTTAGTATTGACTGAACAATTGGATAAAGGATGACCATCGCAACCGTATTCAGTACTGTTGCAGGTATTACGACTGCTAAGAACAGGGCAGTGAATCCAGCTCCACCAGGAAGTCCAACAATTAATAAAGCAGCGGTAAGGAAAATAACACCTGAGATAACGGTACCCACAGCGGTGAGAACTGCTGCTGACACTGTATTCTGTGCGAATTTTTTTACTGCTAAAAACAATAGGTAAAAAATAAACGCAGTTAAAATTTTGTCGATAATGTTTGGAAGCTGTCCTGCAGGAAATTGTGTAGTTAACGCGGAAAGTACTCCAGTTAATACACCCAGTAGTGATACATATTTAATGCTTGGAAAAAGGATGATACCAAGGAACATCATTAACAGCATCATATCCGGTTTCATTCCGTTAAAAAATCCTGGGATAGCAGCATGTAATGCAACCCCCATTGCGACAAATAAAGATAGTGTAACTAAAATTCTCGTATTCATTTCTCATCTCTCCTCTACTAATCTCTTCATTTTATTCTCCCCAATCGTGAGCTAGGTTCCGATTGCGGAAGAACTTAAGATTCATTATAACAAGTTTTAAACCAAATTTAAAGGATAAGTTTTCAGTTAATTCTGCTTCCTAAAAGCTGTCATAAATTTGGCAAGTGCCTCACACGCTTCTAAAGGCACGGCATTATAAGTAGAAGCACGACATCCACCAATTGAGCGATGACCTGCAAGACCCACGAAATGCTGTTCCGCAGACTGTTGCAAAAATTTCTTCGTTAATTCTTCATCTGGCAGTGTGTAAGTGATGTTCATAAGAGAACGACTGTTTTTCTCCGCATGTGGTGTATAAAATCCGTCGCTCTCGTCGATTGCTGAGTAAATAAGGTTTGCTTTTTCTTCATTGTTTTGCTGAATAATGTTTAGTCCACCTTGTTCCACTGCCCATTCTAAAACAAGAGAAAGCATGTATATCGAAAAGGTTGGTGGTGTATGGTAAAGAGAATTGTTTTTAATATGTGTTTCATAGTTTAACAGTGTAGGAATGTTTGAGCTTGTTGTTGCAAGGAGTTCTTTTTTTACTATGACGACTGTCACACCTGAAGGACCAAGATTCTTCTGAGCACCTGCATAGATTAATGAGAACTTCTCTATGTTGAGCGGCTTACTTAATATATCACTAGACATATCAGCGATTAATGGAATAGAACTATCCGGATATTCATGCCATTGTGTTCCATAAATTGTATTGTTCGACGTAATATGCATATACGCTCCGTCATCTTGCCCATCCTCAAACGAGGCAATCTGCGGAATATGGGAATAATTGTTACTTTTACTTGATGCTAAAACGTTGGTTTTACCAAATAGCTTTGCCTCAGCTAAAGCCTTTTCTGACCAAGAACCTGACAGCACAAAGTGAGCCGTTTTTTGGTTAACAAGAAAATTCATCGGGATCATCGTAAATTGAAGACTTGCCCCACCTTGCAAAAATAAAATCTCATGAGTATCTGGAATAGCGAGCAATTCAGTAAGCAGGCTTTTTGCATGATTATGAACTCGTTCATATTCTTTACTTCGGTGACTTAATTCCATAATGGACATACCAGTATTCTGGAAATTTACTAACTCTTTTTGAGCACGTTCAAGAACGGATAAAGGGATAGCAGCAGGCCCAGCATTAAAATTGAAAGTTCGATTCATCGTATTCCTCCTAGTTTGACGCTTTAAATAGATAAAATTATCCTAACATGAATAGAAGAGGAAATATAGACTGAATATTAGTGAAAATAATGCAAGTCAATTAGAAATGAAAAAACGGCATAATTTTTTAAGGGACATGCATAAAATAATTAATATAATAGGATGGGGGACGGTGCTGGGTATGGAAAATAACTCAAAGATTGGAAACGTTGGTATTGCAGTATTTTTAGTTATTTTTATTGGAATATTGGCATTTCTTGAATCACCTCAAATGCTGGAAAAAGAAGACATATCTGCAAGCTTTCCTGTTGTTGCTTCTGAGACAGATACGCCTGTTAGTGATGAAACTGAGGAAGAAAAAGTAATTTCTTCACATATTCCGATATTGGAGTCGAGGCTAGTAGATCGGACAGAGGTAGATGGGTATATCGTTGAGACTTTTCAGGAATATGAAGTCTACAAGAATGAAAATGGCGAGGTGTTAGAAAGCGTTGCAACGGAGAACTTTGATTATATAAGATATAAGAAATAGAGTAAATTTGGAAAAAAGGGTTATGTAAGAGGAGATGACCCTTAAGTTAACTCCTTTTTTCCAGTATCCCTTGGCTAGTAGCATTTGTTAAACATTAGCCTTCTATTTAGAATCGCCTTATGCCTGTTGGGGCTGACCAAGGCGCCCCGCGCTTTTGTTCTTTATTTAATGGTAAGTTTGTAAAGAAAAGAGGGAGTGGAATTTCCACCTCCCTCAATTTCTTTTAAATTTCTTCCCTAATATCTTTCGCAATTTCCTGGAGGTTCTCAGGTGTATACTCTTCTGCATGTGACTTCCACACTGCTCCAAAACCGTCTCCTTTTCCGTAGCGTGGAAGAAGATGAAGGTGATAATGAAAAACAGCTTGTCCAGCACTTTCACCGTTATTATTTAAGATATTCATCCCAACTGGACTTAACTTCTTTTTGATTCCGTTGGCTATCTTAGGCACTACTTCAAAGAGTTTTTCCGCAACTTCCGGTGTTAATTCAAAGATGTTTTCTTGATGGACTTTAGGGATTACAAGAGTGTGCCCTCTTGTTACTTGGCTGATATCTAAAAACGCTAATACATGTTCATTTTCAAATACCTTAGCACTTGGAATTTCTCCATTAACAATTTTACAAAAAATACAGTCACTCATGATTGTCATCCTTTCTGCATAACTTTATAAATAGAACGAGCATATCTGTAGTAATAACATTATGTAATATCCGTATTTTACCATAGTTGAACATAATAAAAAACAGGGTAGATCGAATGATCACCCTGTTCCTGAGGAAGGGAATACTGCCTTCATATATTGGAAACGTCTTTTACATTCATCTCAAGCGTGTGAGAGATGAATGTTAGCGTAAATGTGCATCACCATTGTTCAAAACGACCATCCCCTAGTTAAGAAATATTAGCTAAAAACCAATATAGGCTTAACAACGAAAAGAATTGTCTTTGACGAACACCTCATCTACAAAATGATTAAACCTACCGCTGCGATTACAATAAGTAACGGCCCGCAGACACCTCATTTCGTAAGTGTACTTAAATGGATAACAACTTTACTGACAAAATTCCATAAAGTGAAAAGCTAGACTGTCTTTGACGAACACCTCATTTTAAGGTTTTTGAAAAGAACAACCTTTCCCTTCCTCAATAATTATGATATCCACTTATCAAATGTTTATGTAATGTAAATCAAAAGTTCCTGAAAAAGTTTTGGGTTTGTAAAGTAGGAGGAGACGAAATTGAGAAATCGCTGATTTGTGTGTAAATGTTTCATGTCAGTTAAAACTAGTGCAAAAAGGACAAAGACAGTTCTTTTTGATAAAATAAAGAAAACGGTTGGAAAGGGAAACGGACATGACACTGCTAAAAGTAGACCAATTAACAGGTGGATATACAAGAAATCCTGTTTTAAAAGATGTTTCATTAGAAGTAAAAAAATCACAAATTGTTGGTTTGATTGGGCTAAATGGTGCTGGTAAAAGTACAACAATTAAGCATGTTATCGGTTTGATGGAGCCACATAAAGGCTCAATTGCCATCAATAATCGTACGTTTGCAGAGGATCCCGAAGCCTATCGTTCACAGTTTAGTTTTATTCCAGAAACGCCAATTCTTTATGAAGAATTAACGCTTTACGAGCATTTAGAATTAACGGCAATGGCTTATGGCATCGAAAAAGATACCTTCGAGGCACGTCTTCAAATACTGTTAAAAGAATTTCGAATGGAAAAGCGTCTTAAATGGTTTCCCGCTCACTTTTCAAAGGGCATGAAGCAAAAGGTTATGATTATGTGTGCGTTTCTTGTAGAGCCTGCACTATATATTATTGATGAGCCTTTTGTTGGGTTAGATCCTTTAGCAATTAATGCGTTGCTTGAATTAATGAATAAAGCTAAGCAGCAGGGTTCAGGGATATTAATGTCCACACATATTTTAGCAACAGCTGAACGGTATTGTGATGCGTTTATCATTTTACATAATGGCAAGGTACGAGCAGAGGGTACTTTAGCTCAATTACGTGAACAATTTAACATGAGAGATGCGACTCTAGACGATTTATATATTCAGTTAACAAAGGAAGAACAAGATGAAGAGCATTGAGGGAATTTGGCAAAGTAGACTCAATCATCATATTACTGAATTAAGATCCTATCTCAAATACATGTTAAATGACCATTTACTGTTTGTGTTCATTTTCCTATCAGCAGGAGGAGCGCTTGCATATCAAGACTGGTTAGAAAATATGCCTGAAAATTTTCCTGCAATTTTTATAATGACAGCTGTTTTTACAATTCTGTTATTAGGCTCTAGTGTAAGAACATTGTTAAAAGAACCAGATGTTGTTTTTCTACTTCCGATGGAAAAAAAGATGAGTACGTATTTTAAACAAGCTTTTGTTTATAGTTTTTTTAGTCAAATGTTTGTAATAGTTGTCATGATAATTGTCTTTGCACCATTATATTTCAAAGTAAGCGATGCAACGGGATCAACACTCCTACTATGTTTAATACTTTTGCTCCTTATAAAAGCATGGAATTTAACGGTGAGCTGGAGGCTTTCATTTTATACAGACTCACTCGTAAAGAAAACAGATTTAGCGGTTCGATTCGCACTAAACTTTATTGCGATTTTTTTCACTCTTTCAGAAGCTTATCTTTTTGCAGGAGTGGTTTTTGTGATCATGGTTCTCTACCTCGCATATTTTACAAAAGCGGTTACGGGAAAAGGAGTAAAGTGGGAAGAACTAATTGATCAAGAAGCAAGAAAAAAACAATTTTTTTATCAGTTAGCCAACTTATTTACTGATGTGCCAAAACTTAAAAAGTCCGCAAAGAGACGCAGGTATCTAGATTGGTGGCTACGTTTTGGACGATATGGCTCTGAGCATGTGTATTCCTATTTATTCAGTAGAGCATTTCTTCGTTCCGGTGATTACCTTGGTATTTTTGTAAGGTTAACAGTAATCGGGGGTGTCATCACATACTATACAGCAGATAATACGTATGGAAGCCTAGCGGTAGGGTTGTTGGTTATTTTTTTAACTGGGATTCAATTAATGAGTCTTATGAAGCATTACGATTTATTAGAGCTTCCAACTCTTTACCCTAAAGGTGAACAACAGAAATTAATGCAATTCCTACTGTTGATCCAAAAGCTACTCGTTACTCAAGCTGTTCTGTTGTCACTTGTATTATTAATGACGATGAATGTACAAGGATTTGTCATTACATTGGCAGTTAACCTCGCTTTTGCCCTGCTTTTTGTGGTGATTTATATGAAAAAGCGGCTAAGTAACAGTAAAGGAAGTTGAAATATGACCTATGAAAAAGATATGGCTGAAGAAGTTATTCGTTGGAAAAGGCACTTAGTTCGACGCCCATCACTTTTTGAGAGAACGTCGAAAAAAGCACAAAATAAACTCAATGGATTGATTCCAGAAAAAGTTCATACGGTTATGACAGAAAGCATCAAGAAAATGGTCCAAGCAACACTAGTTGGTTCAAACATTACAACGTTCAAAAAAGATATTGTTCATCTTTCATTAGAGGAAAGAGAAAAACTTGTTAAAGAGTCCATAAAAACATTTCAAAAAACGGCAGCTGTTGAGGGCGCGGGTACTGGAGCTGGAGGGATCTTTCTTGGGTTAGCCGATTTCCCTTTGCTGTTAAGCATTAAGATGAAGTTTTTATTCGAAGCGGCTAATCTCTACGGTTACGACACGAAGGAGTATGAAGAAAGACTATTTCTACTGTATGTTTTTCAATTAGCCTTCTCAAGTGAAGAACACCGGGAGAGTCTTTTAGAGTTGATTGAGAACTGGGACGAACGTAAAGACGAGTTAAAGGAAATGGATTGGCGTGTTTTTCAGCAGGAGTATCGGGATTATATCGATTTAGTTAAGATGTTGCAACTGATGCCAGGAATTGGAGCGGTTGTTGGAGGTATTGCTAATTATAAATTGCTTCAACACTTAGGCGAGTGTGCAATGAACGCCTATCGTATAAGGAAATTAAAAGAGATAGACTGATGTTTTATAATCAGTTACATCTCTTTTTTTATCGTTGCATCCTGCAGGCCTCTGTATGAGATCAAGGAAAAACATAGCCTCGGTAATAGTCAAACTAGTCACTTGCGTCATTCATTAGAAAGGTTGCGTGATTCTCTTTCCCTTTCAGTTCAATTCTGGTATTATAAATCGCTTATATTCAATTCCTTATCCTCTAGTTTGTTTTTTCTTCGTAATTTTCTTTTTTATCATTACGATGACAACCAATAAAAAAGGAATGACCATAAATAAAGGTATAAAGAGTATGTATGGTACAATGTCAAGGCCAATTTTAATATGTTCTACATAATTGTCGGCCATTAAAATTGCCATGACTATTACGGCTATAGCCATTATGGGAATAGAGAACTTAGTCAGATTTGGCTTTTTAACAAGACTAGAAAACCCTTCAACAGCCCCGCAGAAAAAGACAGTAATTTTAAAAAATCCTCCAATTATCAATAGAATAAGGGCGATAGGATCAAGCCGTTGAAAAACTTCTCCAATATTGACTTTTCCTACACTTTCCAATAAGGGAAATGTAATTTTCGTGACAAAAAAAGGACCAAAAACGCTGATCATAATGGTAGTAATAGAGGTTAAAAGAATGCCACTAAAGATAATTGCTGAAAAACCTGCAGTAATTACCTGCTTTTTATGATTTAAATAGGGAAAAAAAATTGCAAATACGATTGTTTCTCCGAATGGAAAAGATACTATCGTAGGGAATGCAGCTTGAAATACAGGCTTCCATCCAGATTCAAGAACTGGTTGTAAGTTTTCAACTTTAGGTAGTCCGCTGATAAATATAAATAGTAAAAACAGAAACCCGAAAAATAAAACCCAAGGGAAAAAAATTTCAGCAGTTCTAGCAATGACCTCAAACCCTAAGTAACAACCAAAACTGATTGCAAGCATCATCATTATAGCTACTGCCAATATTGGTGTTTCATATAATACGTTTGTCAATAAGAGATCACATAAATCTCTTAAAACCCTTGCTGCAATGTATAGGAAAAGGCAAATATATACAGTAGCAAGAATTCTTCCAATAAATTTTCCTACTATTTTTTCGAGATAATTTGTTAACGGCAAGGTTGGATATTGTGTGTATAGATAAACATATAGAGAGAATAAGACTATTCCTCCTGTCATCCCCAATAAAATTGCTATCCAAGCATCCTGTTTCGCTTCCAAGCCTAATCCAACCACCACGGCACTTCCAAGTTCAAATAAAACCATTAAGACAAAAAGTTGAATCGGTTGTATCTTGCTTTGGACCAATGTAAGTACCCCCCCTTTTTAAATACTTTGATGAATAAGGTTTAAAGTTGTTTAGATGCTTTGGAAGCAGACTTTTTTTTTCTAATTTTCCCAATGACTAATAATAACAAGGGCAGAAAAAAACATATGGTTAAGGAATAAGGTGTCCACGTTTTAAGAATAAAGTTTTGCAAATGTACAATATCCGGATGTGCAATGATGGAAAAGGTAATGATTAAAAATGCTAACGGATAAAGCAGAATTTGATAATTTTTTAGTCCAAATAATTGAGCTAGTCCAAGTGATAGCACATAATAGAAAATAGTCAGCTTAAAATACATTGTAAAAAACCAAATGATTGCCACAATGACTTCGATCCGTTCTATAAAATCTGCAAGTCTTATTTTTTTCCCTAATATATAGGAAGGATAGGCATGTCTTGAGGTAAAGTCAGAACCCAATATTAACGTACTGAAAGTAATTAGAATAGTTATGATGATACCACCGATTATTGTTCCTTTATAAAATGCATTTTTTATTTTTGCTTTTTCAGTAACATACGGTGTGATCATTAAAAATACAATAAGCTCCAAATAAGGGAGTCCTAAATTGCTAAAAGAGCCCTTCATAATTGGTTTTATGCCTTCTCCAAAAATAGGTTGTATATTCTCAAATTTGATTTCAGGGATTAGTAAAAAAAATAACATGAAAAGCAGTATTATGATCCAAGGGAAAAATATCACTGCAGTACGGCAGATGACTTCTATTCCTAACCGTACACCGATTAAGCTCACGAACAAGAACATGATCATAATCATTTGGATCGGTGTTTCAACCATTACTTGAGTAGTTAAAAAATCCCCAATTTCCCTAAGTAAAGCAGCACAAAGGTGATAAACATAAAAAAGATATAGAAGCGCTGTTATTTTGCCAATCCATTTTCCAAATAGTTTTTCATTACATTCAACATAAGTCATAGATGGATAAAGGGAGGCTAATTGATTATAGATGAATATAAAAAGCAAACCGATTATAATCGTTAAGACAGAAGCAATCCAGGCATCCTGCTTAGCTAACGTTGCAAGTAAAGAAGGTGCAACAAGTATCGAACTTCCTACAGTAATTGTGATTACGATTATTTGAAATTCACCGGCAGTAATTTTCCCCTTCTCGAGCATAATTTGTGAGTCGCCTCCCTAAGACAGAATCCGTTCGAAGAAAGAAGTTACAGGACTATAAATTTTCGTTATCATATCTAAAGGAGTTGGAATGGAAACATCTTTGATTAATAGAATACTCAAAACGAGACCAGGTGTAAGCAACAGGAAATAGACAATGATTTCTCTCCAATATTTCTTTTTCACAAGGGGAGGTATTTCAAACAAAGAAATGATAGACCCGGTAAACAAAATTCCGATTATTGCCCACATAGATCATTACTCCTCGATTTCTTTTTGAAAGGATTCTGTAATGGTACCTAAACGACGAATTTTTGCTTTCACTTTAACGGATACTTCCAAACTTTCAAATTCTTGATCCCAATTTGTTTCAATTCGTTTCCAAGCTTTAGGATCAGTTCGATGAATCACTTCTCCAAAGCCGAAGATATCACTTTGATAATCCTCCTGTACTTTTTTTATCACTGCTTCTATTTCATCTTTAATCTCATTTTTGTATTTATCTTCTATTTCTTTGATTGTTTCCTCTTTAGATAAATCAACTTTGCACTGAACATCACCGACATTTCCTTCTGAAGAGACATTAATCTCAATTTTAGGTTTTCCTTTTTCCATTTTTCCCTTGACTTTTGTTTTAGAGCGAATCGTTTCAATCGAAATTTTCCCGTCTTCACAGGGCACATTGACGATTGTACTGGACACATTATCTGTTGCATAGTTAAAGCCTTTGCTTTCATTTGTATTTAACCAACCTACAAGTTTATCACTTTTAAATACTCCAATAGAGTCGATTCTTAAACCAGTTTCTGGGGAAACATCTTGTACATTTTTGAAGTTACTACCAGTTTCAGGATCGCCATATAGGTAAATTCCCGTTAGAATAGGTTCTTTCCCTTTGCTGACAATGCTGCTGATTAACTCATCCAAACTAACGGTCTTTGTCGGTGCCCAGTTTTTCTCTGAATTTTCTAATGCGTCAAAAAGTTTATTTGCCGGCACTTTCTCAAGAGCAGTTTGGACATTTAGAATATCGGAAGCGGTAGACCCCTTTGCAACAGTAATATAGAAATCAGTACGCATTTCATGATCCCGGGAAAGAATATCAAGGACTTTTCCAATTCCTTCACTGGCAAGTTCCTCTCCAATTACAACTTCCCGAAGATGGGCTACATATATTTTTCTAGGTGAATCAGTTGATATTTTTCTTATAGCTTCAAAAACTGTGTCCCCGCTTTTCATAAATCTTACAACTTCCGTGCGGCCAGTACTGCCTTTCCCGGCAATTTCGCCGGGATTAAGGATTTGGACGGAAACAAGATATCCATCCTCCGTTTTATCAATACCTAAGGCAGTGGCAATTGCGAGTTCATTGAGCTCTTTTCTGCTCCAGCAGCCGGTTAAAATATTGATCATTAATAGGAACATAAAGAAAAAGCTTATTGTTTTTTTCATCTTAATACCTCTCGGATAAGACTTCCATTTTAACTAGATGGTTTTGGAGAAGGTGTGTCTTCTCTGTCTGTGTCTTTTTGATTGATCAAGCGAGGCCGAGAAAACAATGACCAATGCGGCATTCGAATAATGTTGTCTTTTTGATCCTGTAGAATAAATGGTGCGTTTGGAGCTAAATAGGGTATTCCAAAAGATCTTAAACTGTTAAGATGAAGGACCATCACGATTAGTCCTAAAATAATCCCAAATAATCCAAACGTAGCAGCAAGAAACATAAACAAGAAACGAAGGATCCGAATCGCAATGGACATATTAAACGATGGAAACACAAAGCTGCAGATTGCTGTTAAGGAAACGATGATGACCATAGTCGCGGTAACAATTCCAGCTTCAACTGCCGCTTGTCCTATAACTAATGCACCAACAATAGAAATAGATGAACCTATTGCTCTAGGCATTCTTACCCCTGCTTCACGCAAGATTTCAAAGGTTAACTCCATCATCATCGCCTCGACAATAGCGGGAAATGGAACGCCTTCTCGTTGCGAGGCCAGACTTATAAGCAGTTGTGTTGGCAGCATTTCCTGATGAAACGTTGTGACTGCTATAAAGGCTGACGGAGTCAGCAAGGAAAGGAACAAAGCTAAATACCGGAGTAAACGAATTAATGTTGCAATGTCAGCCCGTTGATAGTAATCTTCACTTGATTGGAAAAAATGGACAAAAAGAGCGGGAACGACAAGAACAAATGGTGTTCCGTCAACAAGAATTGCTATTCTTCCTTCTAAAATTGCGGCAGCTACAGAATCAGGACGTTCAGTATTATATACAGTTGGAAATGGAGTAAATACCTCATCTTGTATGAGCTCTTCAATATAGCCGCTTTCAAGAATCGCATCTATGTTGATTCGATTTAATCGACTTTGTACTTCTGTTACCGTTTTTTCATTGACAACCCCTTTTAAGTACATAATAGCGACGTCTGTTTGTGTCTTTTTTCCAATTTGTTTTGTTTCAAGCCACAAGTTGGGATCTTTAATTCTACGGCGTATTAAAGCTGTATTCGTCCGCAGAGTTTCTGAAAATCCATCTTTTGGTCCTCTTACAACAGTTTGCGAGGAAGGCTCCTGCACACCTCGATCGGCCCAACCTCTTGAACTGAGAGCAATTCCCTTTGGAAAACCATCAATCAAAATGATTGTATCTCCTGATAATACATGTAAAAAAAGTTTTTGAAATTCACTTATTTCCTCAATATCTCCTACAGGAAGAGAGTGTGATTTTATCACATCAAACATATTGATTGTATTTACAACATTGGAGTCTAAGTCCGCATTTCGAATTTCAACCATAAGAGTTTCAAGGATAAAATCTTGAATAAAGGCTTTGTCAGATAATCCATCAGTATAAATAATGCCTAAATTAATTTCTCCATTTTTACCGGCTTGAAAATCCCTTACGACAATGTCTGAACTATTTCCCAACGTTTTCTTTATATGCTCTATATTGTATTTAAGTTCTGAAGAGATGAGGTTTATTTGTTGTTTCAGTGTTTGGTCTAGGGATTTATTTTTATATTGATCTTGAGTATACTTTTTACTCTGGCTAGGTTTTGGATTTTCCCTCTGATTTTGATTTGCAGATTGCTCTTTGGATTTTTCAGCCTGTTTATCTTTTAATAATTTCTGTAAAGGTATAGGGATTCGGGTTTTCAATGCCAACCTCCTAAAAATCATACTAACTTTACATACTTTTCCACAATAGATGGTAATTTATCCATTTAAGCTAAAATAATGTAAAAAATGAGTACCCCTAGAATGCATCCATGCTGGATGCAAAAAAATAAGCTACTTAAAATAAGCAGCTTATTATCTATTCATTGTTCAATTTGATCCACAGTGCTATCTTATTACTAATTCGAGGCATCAGTTCAGCAGGAATATTGGTATTGTATAGACTTAGTAAAGATGTTGCAAATGATACCAGGGAACCATAGCGGGGGTATTGCAAATTACAAGTTGCTGGTGCATCTAGGTAAGTATGCAATGAATGCTTACCGATTAAGAAAACTAAAAGAGATGGGCTGATTTTTGTCAGTCGCATCTCTTTTTTTGGTCATTGTTTAGACATTTAGCTCAGCTTTGGTTAGGTCTTTATGCTCTTGGTATTGAATAACAGCTGAACAAAGAGTTTTCGCTGCGATTAATAGAGCTTTTTCATCAATATCAAATTTAGGATGATGATGTGGATAGACGTTTTCTGGTTGAGCAGGCATTGCACCTGTGTAAAAGAATGTTCCTTTTATGTGTTGTAAGTAGTATGCAAAGTCCTCTCCGCCCATTTGAAGAGGGCTTTCTTCAACTTCATATACTCCTGGGACATCAGTTGCAATCCGTACTAGAAAGTTTGTTTCATCGGGATGGTTAACAACCGCAGGATAACCACGGTAATAGTCAAACTGGTAGCCAGCGTCGTTCATTAAACATGTGGCATGAATAATCCGTTCTAGATCAGCTTCAATCTGTGTTCGGACATCGTCATTAAATGTTCGAACAGTGCCAATTAACTTGGCAGAATCAGCAATGACGTTAAATGCATTATCAGCTACAAATGATCCTATCGAGACAACTGCTGATTGAACGGGGTCGACTTTACGGCTAACAATTTGCTGAACATTTGTGACGAGCTGTGCACCTATAACAATTGCATCCTTTGTTTTATGGGGCTGTGCACCATGGCCACCCTTACCTTGAATCGTAACTTCAAAGCGATCAGCTGCCGCCATAATTGGTCCAACTCGGTACTGAATCTTTCCAACCGGCTCATTTGCCCATAAGTGTGTTCCGAAAATCACATCAACATTTTCTAGGCAGCCATCTTCAATCATCGATTTAGCTCCACCTGGTGCATACTCCTCAGCATGCTGGTGAATCAGGACGACATCACCCTGTAGCAGCTCTCGATTCTCATGGAGAACCTTAGCAAGCACCAATAATGTGGCGGTATGGCCATCATGTCCGCAAGCATGCATCACACCAGGAACCTTTGATTTATAAGGAACATTTTTTTCATCTTGAATTGGTAAGGCATCAAAATCTGCACGAAGAGCAACTGTTTTGCCGGGATGTCCTCCTTTTATTGTCGCAACAACTCCGTTTCCACCCACATTCGAACGAACAGAGACACCAAGCTGATTGTAATAATCAACAATATATCCGGCGGTTTTTACTTCTTGAAAAGAAACCTCAGGATGCATGTGTAAATATCTTCTGATTTCCACCATTTCAGGAAAAAGTGCATCAAGTTCAGACCACAAAACCTCGGACATATATCGTTCCTCCTCTAAAAAATACTTTTAAAAAACATATGTAAGTATCTCTGAATGTATTAAACTATTAATGAAATAGGTTGTTTTGATTGTAGTCAAAATTGTTTAAAATTTCAAGTAATTATATAGGTAGGAGGAAGATACTTTGAAAAGGCTTATCATCAGCGGGAGTTCATTTTTCGTGGTCATTGCCCTTATTATTTCGCTACATACTTCTTTCATAGCAAAGCTTGATCAAATGATTGGAGCATTCTTTCAATCGATTAAACAACCAACAATTCTCTTGTTTTTAGAAGCAGTAGGTACTTTAGGTTCGACCGTTGGTATTATTATTGGTTTGCTCGTTTCTATGGTCATTGTGTTTATTATCTTTAAAAAGCCGTTGCCTTCTGTCATCTTATTTATTGGGGTTATCGTAGGAAACGTTCTTAACAAATTTTTAAAAGAAGTTACAGAAAAGGAACGTCCAATTGTGCCAGGACATCTTAATGAAGGCTTTAGCTTTCCAAGTGGCCATGTCATGGTTGGGACGGTGCTTTATGGTTTATTTGTATACTTTCTTCTTTTAAAGGTTAGATCTCAGGGCGAAGCGTTTGGTGATTAACCTCCTCTTCGTATTTATCTTAGCAGTTATAGGAATTAGCCGCTTAGTTGAAGGGGCCCATTATTCAACAGATGTTATCGGTGGCTTTATGTGTGGAATCATCTTGTTGTTCGGCATGCAATTTTTATATGAGTTTATTAACGAGAAGTGGTTGGAGAGAAGTAGTAAACGGAATGTTTCATTGTAAGGTAATTAGGAAGAAGTATGGAGGAAACCGGTAAATATTTAATAGTCGTGTAACTCAGATTCAAGGTAATAGAGAAATCGCCTCACTTCTACTGCGGACATGCAGAGTAGTGAGGCGATTTTTTATTGGGAAATTCAAGTCGAATTATGTGGATTATTGTCAGAGATCGATATATTGTGATACTTTATCGATATATATGGAAACTTGATTGATATAATTAAATACTTGATCGATACATTCGATAAAAGTGGAAAACTCTATCTCTTAAATCAAAAACATCGCAACAATCGTCGTGACAACTAAGCCAATTCCAACGGGAATTAAATTGCGTCTTGCAAGTTCAAATGGATCAACCCCACAAATCGCAGCAGCTGGTATTAATGCCCATGGAACAAGCGTACCACCACCAACCCAAATCGCTGCGATTTGACCTAATGCGGTTAGGGTAGCGGCTCCTGCACCAATTGCAGTGGCGAATAATTGAGCGATAGATCCTGCAAGTGAAATACCAGAAAACCCTGATCCATCGAGTCCTGTTACAATACCTACACTTGTTAATGTAATCGCACCAACCTCAGGAGTTAAAGGAACAACTGTAGCCAATGCTAACCCAAGATCGTTGACAATTCCCTGAGATTCAGAAGGTAAGAAGTCACCAACAATCTTCTGAAATCCTGCATCACCTAAATAGAAAAAAGCTGCAATTGGGATCACTGGACCAAACACTCTAAATCCAAATTGAAAACCTTCAATTAAATAAGCAGTCGTTTTTTCTAAGCCTTTTTTCTTGTGAGAAAAGCAAGTAATGACAATTAGAATAATGATTGAGGTTCCGCCAATTAACGCAGTGGCGTCCCCACCTTGTAAATTGAGAGAATACATGATCCAAACATCAAGCAGGAAAATTAGAGGAATAAGGAAAGCAAACCATTTCTTCGAAGTGTTAGATAAGAGGTCTTTCTTTTTTTCTTGAAGTGGTGAGGATGTGGTTGATAGCACAGGAAATGGTTTATTTGCTTTCATATCTCTCATTAAAAAAATGTAAGCGACAATCGTTGTGACAGCCCCCATAACGAAAACCAATGGAATGCTAGCTTGAATAACCTCACCAACAGGAATTCCTGCTGCATCTGCTGTTAGTTTTGGTGCAGCCTGAATAATAAAGTCTCCGGATAAAGCAATTCCATGTCCAAATAAGTTCATACTCATGGCAACGCCTAATGCAGGCAGTCCAGCACGAATAGCCACTGGTAACAACACTGCGCCAATTAAAGCAACAGCAGGCGAAGGCCAGAAAAACCAAGAAATGAACATCATCACAAAGCCTATTGTCCAATAGGCAAGCGTTGGGGTGCGGATAATCTTAGAAAATGGTGAAATCATCACTTCATTCACACCTGAAATGGTGAGGATTTTACTCATGGCAACAATGATTGAAATCACAAGAATTGTCGGCATGAGTTCTGTTACGGCAAAAATAAAGCTATTAAAAAGACTACTAACAGACTCACTTAGTGAGAAGCTCGCAGCGAGAGAAATTGCAAAAATCCCTACGATTGAAACAATTGTTGTGTCACGTCGAAACAACATAAAACCGACAATTCCAAAGATAAATAAAACATAGGTCCAATGAATAAACGTTAGCTCTACCCCATTTTCATCACTCCCCGGCATTAGCCTATATAACTTCATATAGGGTATGTTGGAAAGGGTGATAATGTGATGAAATGGTTCAGAATTACTAGTACTATGAACTAAAGCGCCCACATAATAAGGAGTGCGGGTATTTTACCTCCCAAAATTGTAGAAGTACGGTGTCATTTCCAAGGAAATATTGTCATATTTACAATAGGTTTGTCCGAATAAGGAGCCAGCACCTAGCTGGCTTTCCCAATCTACTCTATATCCACACTATAATATGTCGTAACATAAGAAGGACGTGGGAAAATTGACTTTTGATCAACTCCGTCAGAGGTGCCTCTTTTTTTGTGTGCCTGATTGTATGCTTGGGATTGCTGCCAATCCTTAAAGTATTGTTCAGTATCCCAAAATGTTAAAATAATATATGTGTCGCTGTTTGCTGGTCGTAAAACCCGAATTGACGCGAATCCTGGTTCCTTTTCTATTAACTTCGCTCTTTCCTTAAAGCGAGTCTCAAATAATGGTCGACCCTCGTCGGAAACAGGAATATTATTCAAAACAGCAAACCCGTTTTTAGGTAAACCACCAGTAGAATCTATAACTTCATAACGTTTTGGTTCTTTAAATATTGAATTGTCTTCTGTTTCGTGAAAAAGAATCCCAGTGTCGTTATTACTCATGAGTAGCAGCTGCTCATTTGGGTGACGAGTAACGGTCTTATGCAAATAATCAACAGTACCAAAGGTCATATAGAAATTCATTTGCTTCCACCTCATTTTTTCTTCATTATATATTCAAATTCAACTCTTTTCCAATTTTAAAAGTATTACACATATACATGCCTATTATTAACAATACTAAGCTAAGGTTATAAAATATTTTATACATATATAAAAGGGGTGGTGAAATGAAGAAAAAACTACTTTATTCTGTCATTATTCTTTCACTAACTATTGTGGTGGCAATCAGTGGCTATATGTTTATTATTTTTATGGGCAATTATGTAATCGACGAAGAAAAATTAGTGATGAATTCAGCTTCAAAACTCGTTGATGAAGAAGGGAATGACCTTACGAGGTTGTATTTAGAGAATCGAGAGCTTGTTTCAATAGAGACCATTCCAACACATGTTCAAGAAGCATTCATCGCAGTTGAAGATCAGCGGTTTTATGATCATCATGGAATAGATGCAAAGGCTATTGCTAGGGCTCTATATCGAGATATTTTAGCAGGAGGAAAGGTGGAGGGTGGAAGTACAATCACTCAACAGCTTGCTAAAAATATTTTTCTAACAAATGATAAAACGCTTTTGAGAAAAACAAAGGAAGCAATCATTGCCATTAATTTAGAAGATAGATATACAAAACCCAAATTACTTGAGATGTATTTAAATCATGTCTACTTTGGACATGGAGCATATGGAGTACAAGCTGCTTCAAATTTTTATTTCAACAAAGATGTATCAGAGCTGACTCTTGAAGAAGGGGCTCTTTTAGCGGCCCTACCTAAGGCGCCAACAACTTATTCTCCCATAAACAATCCTGAAAAAAGTAAGCAACGAAGAGATTTAGTTATTAGCTTAATGGGCGATCAGGCGTTCATTTCCTATGAAGAAGTGATAAGAACACAAGGGAAAACGTTAAGCTTAAATATAAAAGAACAGCAAGAAAATTATTGGTTAGCAACTTATGTTGACATGGTGTTTGATGAAGCAAAGGAGCGTTATTCACTCTCAAATGAAGAGTTATTACGTGGGGGATATACGATTACAGTCCCACTAAATAGAGAAGTTCAAAAAACTGCCTTTGACTTATTCAAAGAAAATAATTATTTTCCGGGAACAGACGAAGGCGCACAAGGTGCATTTGTGTTAATGGACAACGAAACAGGTGGGGTTTTAGCTGCAATTGGAGGGAGAGACTATGTTCCTAAAGGATTGAATCGTTTAAATACGATAAGACAACCCGGATCGACTTTTAAACCTCTTGCAGTATATGGACCATCACTAGAAGAAAAAAAGTTCCAACCTTATTCTCTGCTTGTGGATGAGGCTTTATCTTATGGAGATTATTCTCCTAAAAATTATGATGGAAAGTATTCTGGAAAAGTGTCGATGTTTGATGCCGTTGTTGCTTCTAAAAATGCACCAGCTGTGTGGGCGTTAAATGAGCTAGGTGTTGATAAAAGCAAGGAATACTTAAGTAAGATAGGTATGGAAATCGATGATGAAGGGCTAGCTATTGCCTTGGGAGGACTAGAGAATGGAGTGGCTCCTTTACAAATTGCAAATGCCTACCGGACGTTTGCACAAAACGGAAACTATAGCGAGCCTTATCTCATTCAAAAAATCGTGAATCGCGATAACAAAGTAATTGCAGAAGTAAAGGAAGCGAACAAACAAATATATTCACCTCAAACAGCTTGGAACATGACGAGAATGCTTCAACATGTTGTTGAAGATGGCACGGCGCAATCAGGTGAATTTACGGGAGAATTAGCTGGTAAGACTGGAACGACCTCGTTTACAGGGAAAAGTGGAGCATCAAAGGATGCCTGGTTTGTAGGCTATACACCAAAGGTCGTAGGCACGGTCTGGATGGGGTATGACAAAACAGATGAAAAGCATCATCTTGTCCATGGTAGCTCTTATCCGACAAAACTCTTTAAAGAAATTTTGACTAAGTCTCAAGTATCCCAAAACCTTGCGTTTCAAGTTCCAGATGGAATTAATGATCTCGAAAGCCCCATTCGATTGAAGGATATTGAACGTATAGAGGCAAAATTTACATTTCAACCCTTTGGATTAATCACCGTTATGCTTAACTGGGAGCCTCAAGAAGATGACCGAGTCGTTTACAGAATTTACGAAAACGACCGTGGCACCGGGAAGCTGGTTGGTACTGTTACAGGAGAAGGTTCATATGAAATTCCATACGCAAATGTTTTTTCGGATTCAGTGTACCAAGTTGTTCCTTATAATGTTCAAACAAAACAGGAAGGCAAGGGCACAAGTCCCGTTAAGCCGAGTTTGTTTTCATCAAATCCCTAATTAAATTAAGACGAATTTTCGACATATTATGAGCGTATCTATACAACCCAATACCAAAACGTTATATTGATAATGACAGGATTAATCGGATAGCGAAATAAAAAAGGTGACTCTATACTTAAGATTACGACTTTAATAACTCAGCTTATGTTTTTAATAAGTGAAGTTGGCGAGATCAGAAACGTACGTATATGTCACCCGAATGTCTTGGCTTACAAAGAAATGGGCCTAGACTTTACATAGAAAGGTGGATTTTTTTTAATGGAAGAACCAAGAGTTATAAATGATACTTTTTTAAAAGCATGTCGTGGGGAAAAAACGGAGCATGTACCAGTTTGGTATATGAGACAAGCGGGACGTTCACAGCCTGAATATCGGAAAATAAAAGAGCAATATAGCTTGTTCGAAATTACTCATCAGCCTGAGCTTTGTGCGTATGTAACAAGGCTGCCAGTAGAGCAGTATGACGTAGATGCGGCGATTCTTTACAAAGATATTATGACTCCCCTGCCTGCAATTGGTGTAGATGTTGAAATCAAATCAGGAATAGGTCCGGTTATTGATGACCCGATCCGTTCGCTTTTGGATGTTGAAAAGCTTGGGGAGTTAAATCCTGAACAAGACATTCCATACGTACTAGATACAATAAAGCTATTAACAACCGAACAATTAAACGTTCCGTTAATTGGTTTTACAGGGGCACCTTTTACGTTAGCAAGCTATATGATTGAAGGCGGTCCATCGAAAAACTACAACAAGACAAAAGCGTTTATGTATGCTGAGCCTAAAGCATGGTTTGCACTTATGGACAAGCTTGCCACAATGTGTGTGACATACGTTAAATCGCAAATTAAAGCGGGTGTAAAAGCCGTCCAAGTGTTTGATTCATGGGTAGGAGCATTAAATGTAGCTGATTATCGCTATTACATAAAACCAACAATGGAGCGGATCTTTAGTGAACTTCGCGATGAAAATGTTCCGTTAATCATGTTTGGTGTAGGAGCTAGTCATTTAGCAAAAGAGTGGCATGATCTTCCGTTAGATGTAGTTGGTTTAGATTGGAGACTGCCCGTTGCAGAAGCAAGATCAATGGGACTTACAAAAACACTGCAGGGAAATCTAGATCCAGCAATTCTACTTGCTCCATGGGAAGTTATTGAAAGTAGAGCAAAGGAAATTTTAGATCAAGGCATGAAACAGGACGGCTATGTGTTCAACTTGGGACATGGTGTATTTCCATCAGTCAATCCAGAAATCCTTAAAAAATTGACAAGCTTTGTTCATGACTATTCCAAGCAGGTAGAGCAGGTGTAGAGCATTCAATTTGGAATTCTTGCGTCACTCATGTCAAAATAAGACCTTGAAGATAAAACAAGAGGTGAAAAAAGCATGTCAAAGAAAAAAATCGGCCTTCTGGTAATGGCTTATGGTACTCCTTATAAAGAAGAAGATATTGAACGTTATTACACACATATTCGTCACGGTCGAAAACCAGCGCCCGAAATGCTAAAAGATTTACAAGATCGCTATGAAGCAATTGGAGGGATTTCTCCACTTGCAAAAATCACATTAGACCAAGCAAAATCACTTGAAGAGCATTTAAATACCCTTCAAGATGAAGTGGAATTTAAAATGTATTTAGGTTTAAAGCATATCGAACCCTTTGTAGAAGATGCAGTAAAGCAAATGCATCAAGATGGAATTGAGGAGGCTGTCAGTATCGTACTGGCACCACATTTCTCTACCTTTAGTGTAAAGTCTTACAACGGACGAGCAAAAGAAGAGGCTGGAAAATTAGGCGCACCAACCATTACTTCTGTTGAAAGCTGGTATACAGAGGCTAAATTTATAAGCTATTGGTCAGATCGAGTAAAAGAAACGTTTGATAAAATGGAAGCATCTGAGCGGGAGAAGGCTGTGTTAGTTGTCTCTGCACATAGCTTACCTGAAAAAATAATCTCCCAAGGTGATCCATATCCACAGCAACTTCAAGAAACTGCGGACTTAATTGCAGAGGCTGCTGGAGTTGAGAACTATGTCATTGGCTGGCAAAGTGCGGGGAATACACCTGAACCTTGGTTAGGACCTGATGTTCAAGACTTAACACGCGATCTTTATGAACAAAAGGGTTTTAGATCCTTCGTGTATACACCCGTTGGCTTTGTAGCCGATCATCTTGAAGTTTTATTTGACAACGATTATGAATGTAAAGTTGTCACTGATGAAGTGGGCGCCAATTACTATCGTCCAGAAATGCCAAATGCACAACCAGAATTCATTGATTGTATGGCAACGGTTATTTTAAAACACTTAAAGCGTAACTGACCATTTGTTTATATGTTAGAATTTATTTTAAATTTAAAAGTAAGTTTGCGTTTCGTAAGTCCAGCTCCGACGCACAGGACGTGCTAGTGCGGTCAGTCCGACAGGACGTCGCGTCTTTGACTGCCAGCGCCTAGCCCCTCGAGGTCATAAGCCAATTATAAATTAAAGGAAGGCCACCTTTTATTTATAATTGTCTTATGCTTGTCGGGGCTGACCAAGGCGCTTGCGCTTTTTGTTTAAAACGTTAAAAAGAAGGCGATTTAATTGAGTACCAAGAAAAAAAAGGTTGTCATTATCGGCGGAGGGATTACAGGACTTTCTGCAGCCTTTTACTTGCAAAAAGAAATAATAGAAAAACAACTCTCAATTGAAATTACATTAATTGAAGCCAGCCCACGACTGGGTGGGAAAATTCAAACCATCCATCGTGATGGCTATGTGATTGAACGGGGACCTGACTCATTTTTAGAACGAAAAACAAGTGGTCCACAGCTAGTTAAAGATGTAGGGCTAAGTGATGAGCTCGTCAACAATGCGGTAGGTAGATCTTACGTGTTGGTGAAAGATCAGCTACATCCAATTCCAGCTGGGGCGGTAATGGGAATTCCAACGAAAATGAGTCCGTTTATTTCAACTGGTCTTTTTTCATTACCTGGGAAAATGAGAGCTGCAGCAGATTTTGTTTTACCTTCTAATAAAGTAACCGGCGACCAGTCACTTGGACAATTTTTCCGTAGACGCTTGGGTGATGAAGTCGTTGAGAATCTAATTGAGCCTTTATTATCTGGAATTTATGCAGGTGATATTGATAAACTTAGCCTTATGTCAACCTTTCCACAGTTTTACAAGGTGGAGCAAGAACATCGAAGCTTAATCCTAGGTATGCGAAAAACAACGCCATCAAATGCTGCGAAACATACACCAAGCAAAGGGATTTTTCAGACAGTAAAAGGTGGACTGCAGTCTTTAGTTGATGCGATCGAAAGCAAACTAGATCAAACGACGTTGATAAAAGGCACAAAGGTAGCCGATATTCACAAAATAGACAATCAATACGAGCTTAAATTAAGTAATGGAACTATTCAATTGGCAGATGCAGTCGTTATGACTACGCCACATTTTACAGTTCCGCAAATGCTCAACAATGAGCCTGAATTTGCTTACTTTAAAGAAATGCCGGCAACTTCAGTGGCAACGGTCGCAATGGCTTTTACAGAAGATGCAGTCAAAATGGACAAAGAAGGAACTGGCTTTGTCATATCTAGAAACGAAGATTACACGATGACAGCCTGTACATGGACACATAAGAAGTGGCCGCACTCGACCCCAAAAGGCAAAGTATTGCTTAGGGCTTATGTGGGAAAAGCGGGGCATGAAGCGATTGTTGAACAACCAGATGAAGAAATCATTCAAACCGTTTTACATGACTTAATGCAAAAAATGGAGATCACCGCAAAACCTGAATTCTCCTATGTCACCCGCTGGAAACAATCAATGCCGCAATACAATGTTGGACATATCGAAAAAATTAAGTCGATTCAAAAAACCTTAGATACACAGTACCCGGGTCTTTATTTAGCAGGATCTTCCTATGAGGGGATTGGCATACCCGATTGCATTGATCAAGGAAAACAGGCAGTACAAGAAGTATTGAAGCATATTGGTAAGTGAATCATGTTTTCAAAAAACTAAGTAACAATCAAGAATAGACTTTCATGAAGGAAGTTTTAAAGATAGTTTTTAACCATAAAAGAGACTGTTTTTGGAGTAGATCTTTATTGCTTCGAAAATTCAGTCTCTTTTTTTATTATTTTTGTATACTAATTTTCAGAACCTGTATATACAAATTAACTTGTATATACAGTTGTTAGATGGTTTTTTTCTTTCCTGCGATAATGGTAAGTAAAAATCTACTGAATTATCGAAAAATAACTGTTGAAAACCCTTACATTATTACATATAATTTGAAAGTGAGAACGATTTCATACTTTTATAGTAGGAGGTGCAAGCATTCGCAAGTAGGGAGGGAAACATTTGTCTACAATAGAAGATGTAGCAAGGTTGGCTGGACTTTCAAGAACAACCGTGTCTAGAGTCATCAATAATCATCCGTATGTTTCTGCAGGAAAGAAAAAACTAGTACAGGAAGCGATGGATATTTTGGGGTATGTGCCTAATTCATCGGCACGGAGTCTCCGAAACCAAAAAACTGATATTATTGCTGTTTTTATTCCAAGGGTGATGAACCCATTTTTCAGTCAATTTATTGAGTCATTTGAAAATGCCGCATCAGGTCAAAATTATCAACTAATTGTATGTCAAACTCAATATTCACAGGAGAAGGAACTGACCTATTTGAATCTATTAAAAACGAGACAAATAGACGGAGTGGTCATGGTTTCATTCGAAAACGATTGGGATGTAATAGAGCCCTTTTTAGAATATGGTCCTATTATTTTATGCAATGAAGTCGTTGAAAAAGCACAGGTTCCGATGATCTTTCTTGATCAACAATATGGAGGGTATATTGCGACAAAGCATTTAACTAGTCAAGGGCATAGTAAAATTGCTTATTGCTGCGGTGGTTACAGAAGCAGTGTTTCTATGGCAAGAGAACGCGGATTTAGACAAGCGTTAACTGAAGCAGGCGTACAATTTGAAGAACGCTATGCATTCCGAAACGCCTTTCATGTTGAAGATGGGAAACGAGTATTCAGAGAACTGAAAGAAATGACTTGCCCACCAACAGCTATTTTTACAGGTGGAGACGAAGTTGCAGCAGGTATGATCTCAGAAGCTAAAAAGTTTGGCTGGAATGTACCAGACGATTTGGCTGTTATCGGCTTTGATAACCAAGAAATCACAGAATTACTCGATCCGATGATTACGACAGTGTATCAACCAGTTGAAGAAATGGCTCATAAGGCATTGGAAGTAATGGTTCAACGAATTCAAAGTAAAAGGAATTACTCTCTCGAAAAGCACGAATTCCCTATGAAATTAGTGATTCGAGAATCTACTATTTCAAAAAAACTTGCAAATGTATAAGCACTAGGAATCGATTTCACAATGCTAGATTACCATTTTAGGGGGAAAATAGAATGATAAAAATGGGTAAATTTTTCGCGGTGTTCTTTGCTGCAGTATTACTACTTGCTGCATGCTCTGGTGGAGGTTCAACTACGAGTATCTCTTCCACAAACGAAGGGGAAGACAAAGAAGCAACAGAAGAAAAAACAGATGAAGTTGTAGAATTAGTTTTTGCAAGAGGGCAGGATTCCACTCAAGCTAGTGCAAAACTTGTAGAAGAGTTCAACAAAAATAATCCTAATATTCAAGTGAAACTAAAAGAAATGCCATCTGACACAGGTCAGCAGCATGATGCATATGTAACGATGCTAAATTCTGAATCAACTGAAATTGATGTCATGGATTTAGATGTTATCTGGCCAGCTGAGTTCGCACAAGCTGGATACTTATTAGAGCTTGATCGTTTTCTTGAAAAAGACGGTATTGATGTTAATGAATACAACCAAGGTGCACTTTCTGCTGCAAACTTCAATGGTAAGCAGTGGGCAATGCCTAAGTTCATCGACACAGGTATGCTTTTCTACCGTTCAGATATTATCTCTGCAGACGCAGTTCCGAAAACTTGGGAAGAGCTTTTAGCTGCTGCCAAAGAAAATAAGGGTAAAGAAGGAACGAAATTCGGTTACTTAATGCAAGCAAAGCAATATGAAGGTTTAGTATGTAATGCAGTTGAGTTTATTGCTGCTTACGGTGGTCAAATTTTAGATGAAACAGGTAAGGTTGCTGTAAACAGCCCAGAAACAATTAAAGGTCTTCAAATGTTAGTGGATATTGCAACTTCTGATGCAGTTCCTAGCAATATTACAACGTTTACTGAAGTAGAATCACACACAGCATTTATTGAAGGTCAATCACCGTTTATTCGTAACTGGCCTTATCAATGGAATTTAGCAAATGATGAAAACGAATCTAAAATTGTTGACAAAATTGGTGTAGCTCCACTTCCAGCTGGTGATGCAGGTTCAGGCGCAGCACTTGGTGGTTGGATGGCTGGAATTAACAAGTACTCTGAGCACAAAGAAGAAGCTTGGGAATTCGTTAAGTTCATGACAGGTCCAGAAGGTCAAAAAATCTCTGCAATCTATGGAGGATTAGCTCCAACGCTACCTTCAGTATTTGAAGATCAAGAAGTATTAGAGAAAAACCCATTCTTCGCTGAAGAAGGTTTCCAATCAGCTTTAGAAGCCGCAGTATCACGTCCAGTTGCTCCTAACTACCCAGAAGTTTCTGAAATCATCCAAATCAACGTTTCAAAAGCAATTGCTGGTGAGCAAACAGTTGAAGAAGCAGTTGTGAAAATGGAAGAAGAAATTAATGCAGTAATGCAGTAACAAAAACGCGACGTCCTGTCGCATTGACTGCACTAGCACGTCCTGTGCGTCGGAGCTGGAGTCAGAAACGCAATTTAAGTCAAAAAGTTTAGACTTACTTATGTAACAAGTAAAGAAAATAGCCTTCAGCTCTACCCTAGTTTCGGCTAGAGCTGAAGGCTATCCTTTTACCTGCAAAAGGAGGGAAATGCTTTGTCGAAACAAAAGAAACCTGAAAATTCAAGCAAAAGAAAAGAGCGGCGCTTAGCCTACATGCTTGTCGCCCCATCACTTATTTTAATCTTAGCAATCGCCATCTGGCCTGTTTTTCAATCCTTTTATTTTAGTCTTTTTGATTATCGTCTTAATGATCCAACCAAATCTGAGTTACATTTAGAGCATAGCTTAGATTTAGAAAAATACTTAAACAGCTATCCTTTTTTAATTAGTGCTCTTGAAAATGAACAAGCTGATGCTCCTGAAGACCTAAAAGGCTCACTTGAGAAAATTGTCGGTGAACTTGAGCAGGCAGATGGGGAAATTCAAAAAGATCATGGACAACGCTATACCGAAGTAAACGACATTTTAAACAATTATGAAGTCCCGAGTTCTGAATTAAGGTTGGTTGAGTTAGATGGAGAAACGGCAAATCAACTTGATGATACGTTAACTCTATTAAGCGACGAAGTAAACGAATTAGCAACAACTGCTGAATTTAAACAACAGGATAAAGTAACTGGACTTGCAAATGGACTAAGTGAATCAGTTATTAAACCAAATTTTATTGGCTTAGAACATTATCAAGAAAATATCAAAAGTAAACGAATGTGGTCTGCGATTTCAAATACAATGATTTTCACAGTGATTTCAGTTTCTGTGGAACTTGTTCTTGGATTAGCTATTGCGCTTTTAATAAATAAAGCCTTCTTTGGAAGAGGACTTGTACGCGCATCTATTTTAATTCCTTGGGCTATTCCCACTGCTGTATCCGCGTTAATGTGGAAGTTTTTATATGATGGCCAAAATGGAATTGTGGCAAAATATTTTGAAAACATAGGACTCGTCGAATCAATGGGGGATTTACTTACAACAAATGTTGGGGCAATGTTTGCGGTTATTTTCTCAGATGTGTGGAAAACAACACCCTACATGGCGTTGCTATTGCTAGCTGGTCTGCAAACAATTCCGAGCAGCTTATACGAAGCAGCATCCATCGATGGAGCTGGAAAATGGAAGCAATTTATTAACATTACACTTCCTTTAATTAAATCGAGCATTCTAGTGGCACTTTTATTTAGAACATTAGATGCATTCCGAGTTTTTGATTTAGTTTATGTTCTAACAGGTGGTGGGCCTGCTAACTCAACGGAAACGATTTCAATTCTCGCCTATAAAGTCATGTTCTCACAAACAAACTTCGGTGAAGGCTCTGCCCTTGCTGTTATTGTATTTATCTGTGTCGCAATCATTTCAGCCATCTTTATTAAGTTATTAGGTTCTGATTTACTATCTGACGGTGAAAAGAGATAGGAGGGTGAAAAAATGAATAAGAAAGCCGGACCAATGTTTTATGTATTTCTAGCTATATTTGTTTTTCTCGTCATGTTTCCATTTCTGTGGGTTCTGCTTGCATCAATTAAGCCAGCAACAGAGCTATTTGGTGATAAAGCATTTACTTGGATTACTGCGAATCCAACATTTGAAAATTATATTTCGGTATTTGTGAATCATCCATTTCTAAGATATCTATGGAACTCGACTGTCGTCGCGACAATTACAACCGTGTATACCGTTTTTGTTGCAGCATTTGCAGCCTATGCGATTGCAAGACTTCGATTTAGAGGTAAGGCGATTATATTAGGTACTGTTCTTTCGGTTTCAATGTTTCCGCAAATCGCAACAATATCGCCAATTTATATTTTCTTGAAGAATATCGGTTTAACAAATAGTTATTTAGGATTAATCATTCCTTATACAACATTTGCATTACCATTATCGATCTGGTTACTCGTCACCTTTTTCCGGAAAATTCCGTTTGACTTAGAGGAAGCTGCAAAAATCGATGGTGCGACGATGATGCAAACGTATTTTAAAGTCATTTTACCACTCGCATTACCGGGAATTTTCACAACGGCAATTCTTGTTTTCATTGCAGCCTGGAATGAGTTCCTCTTTGCTTTAACATTGAACACCGAAGAAGCGTACAAAACAGTTCCAGTTGGTATAGCTATGTTCCAAGGACAATTCACGATTCCTTGGGGAGAAATATCCGCTGCGACAGTTATCGTAACAGTTCCACTTGTGATTATGGTTTTAGTGTTCCAAAGAAGAATTGTTTCTGGCTTAACGTCAGGTTCGGTTAAAGAGTAAAAGGTGCCCCTATATTAATAGGGACACCTTACAGTTTGTAGACAAAAGGAGTTCGGAATGCCTCATTCCGAACTCCTTTTTGATTTTTTTATTGGATTTGAAGCAATTATAGAGAATAGTAGACCTCTCCGAGATCATCATTTAGGCCATTTTTGGACCTTGCCAAGTCCAGTT